>JBBQJG010000121.1:0-15686 GCA_038325725.1 Polyangia bacterium
ATCTCGGCGCGCTCGGCGACGTGGCGCAGGCGATCGAAGTTCATGTTGGCGCCGCTGTTGATGGCGACCAAAGCGCCGGCGCCGGCGCCGCGCATCGGGTTCCGCGCGACGTAGGCCTTGAGCCCCGCGAGCGCGAGCGCGCCCGACGGCTCGGCGATGACGCGCGCGTCTTCGAAGATGTCCTTGATGGCGGCGCACAGCTCGTCGGTGTCGGCGACGAGCACGTCGTCGAGCAGCTTGCGGCACACGCGGAACGTCTCTTCGCCGACCTGGCGCACGGCCGTGCCGTCTGCGAAAAGACCCACGCGATCGAGGATCACGCGCGAGCCCGCCGCGAGCGCCGCCTTCATCGACGCCGCGTCGGCCGGCTCGACGCCGATGACCTTCGTCTCGGGGCGCAGGAACTTCACGTACGACGCCACGCCCGCCGCGAGCCCGCCGCCGCCAATCGGCACGAAGACGGCTTCGATGGGCCCCGGGTGCTGGTGGAGGATCTCGACGCCGATCGTGCCCTGCCCCGCGATGACGTCGGGGTCGTCGTACGGGTGCACGAACGTGAGGCCCTCGGCCTTCTCGAGCGCGCGCGCCTTTTCGTGCGCCTCTTCGAACGTGTCGCCGTGCAGGACGACTTTGCCGCCGTGGTAGCGGACGGCGTCGATCTTGATGAGCGGCGTCGTCACGGGCATGACGATCGTCGCGACGATCCCGAGGCGCTTCGCCGACAGCGCGACGCCTTGGGCGTGATTGCCGGCCGACGCGCAGATGACGCCCGCCGCGCGCTCGGCGGCGCTGAGGCGCGCGATGCGGTTGTAGGCGCCGCGAATCTTGAACGAGAAGACGGGCTGCAAGTCTTCGCGCTTCTGCAGCACGTCGCGTCCCAGCCGTTGCGCGAGGCGCGGCATGCGATCGAGCGGCGTCTGCACGGCGACGTCGTAGACGCGCGCGTCGAGGATCTTCCGGACGTAGTCGGTGTCGCTCACCGACCCATCTTACGCATCAGCCGGCGGCGCGGCGACCGCGACGACGCCGCCGCGACAGGACGACCAGCGCGAGCGCGACGGCGAGCGCCGAGCCGCGGACGCGATCGCGCCCGACCGAGCACGCGCAGCCGCCACCGCTCGACGAAGCCGGCGCCCCCGCGGCGCCCGTCGTGCCCGCGGCACCCGCGGTGCCCGTAGCGCCCGCGGTGCCCGTAGCGCCCGTAGTGCCCGCGGTGCCCGTGGCGCCCGCCGCGCCCGTCGCGCCGGAAGAGCCCGTGGCGCCCGCCGCGCCGGTCGCGCCGCCGGCACCCACGGCGCCGCCTGAACCCGCGGCGTCGCCCGCGCCCGCGTCCGGCTTCATGTCCGGCTTCGCGTCGACCGTGTTGCCATCCGGCGCGCCGTCGACGCCGCCGTCCGCCGCGGCGACGAGCGCCGCGTACACCGTGTCGGCGATGCGCTGCGCGCCCTTGTCGCCCGGATGCACCTGATCGCCCGCGCTGCCGAACAACGTCGGATCGAAGTCGTGGCCCCCGAAGGCCGTGAAGACGTCGATGAGGGGCAGGCCCTTCGCCGCCGCGATCTGTTTGATCATCGGGTTGATCTCGTTCTCAATCACCCGGCCCGAGATCTGAAAGCCGTTCGTGCCCGCGGGCGGGCACAGGTTGAGGAAGATCCGCGGGTGGCTCGGCAGCGCCGTGTACGTGTCGACGAGCGCCTCGTAGTCGCCGACGAACTCGCCCTTGTGCGCGTTCCAGTTGAACGGCTTGCTGTCGTTCGTGCCGAGCATGATGACGACGATCGCGGGGTTGGTCGCGTGGCTCTGCGTGTATTGCGTCGTCGGCCAGTACGGGTTGTCGCCCTTCTTGAGCAGGGTCGTCCCCGAGACGCCGTCATTCGCGACCAGGTACCCCGCGCCGAGGTGCGTCTGCAGCTTGTTCGTCCACCCGGTGAGTTGGGTGATGCTGTCGCCCACGCAGGCGACGCCGATCGCCGCGGCGGCGGCCGGACGCGCCGGCAGCGCGACGAGCGCCGCGAGCCCGAGCATCAAGCGAAGAGTCCCAACGAGCTTCGAGGGCATGCCGAAAGACTAAGACGTCCGCCGCCCGAGCGGCAGGCAATCTGCGCGCGGGTCAGCCAAGCGCGTCAGCGCGGCGGCAACGACGACCAGAAGTGCCAAAAGCCGACCGTCGAAATCTTGGTCACCGATTGATCCTGGTGGCCCAGCCCCGAGGTCACGCACGACACGACGGGATATCCAGCCTTGCAGCCCTTGTATTGCACGCACGGCGACGGCACGCCGAAGTCGTACGGCTCCGTCTCGGGGCTACAGCCGTTGACGGTCAGCACGCGATCGAGGGCCAGCTTCACCGACGCGGGGCCATTCTTCGTGTCGGCGGTGTCGGCGGCGAACATCGCGGGGATGGGTCCCTTGCATGCCGGGATCGGAGGCAGGCCGCCCGCGGAGCTCCCTTGGGCACGAATGACGTCGGCGCGCGCGCAGCCGAGATAGTTCGTGAGCCACGAGCCGCTGCTGAAGCCCGCGACGAAGATGCGCGACGGATCGATGCAGAGATCGGCCTCCACGCGCGCGAGGGTCACGTCGAAGTACGGCAGGTCGGGCGTGTCGACGCCGTCGTGGTTGAAGCAGTTGTCGACGCCGTTGAGCCCGACGATGATCGCCTCGTCCTTCGACGCCTCCTCGAGCGGAATCGCCGAATCGCCGCTCGCGCCACAGCCGGGGCCGAGGAGCGCCACGGGGTACGCGCGCCCGGGGTCGTAGGATTTCGGCAGCCGCACGTAGTAGACGCGGCTCTGGTAGGCCGCGCCGTAAGACGGAGCGACGTCGGGGACGCTGATCGCGTGCTTCACGAAGCGCCCGGTGAGCTGCGTCGGAAACTGGTCGCAGCCGGCCGTGCGCGTCGGCTCGGGCGTGACGCCGCCGTCCGCGCCGCCCGCCCCCGAGAGCGGAAGCGAGCCGAGGAGCGGCGGACCGCCGCACGCCGCCGAGAGGGCAGCCAACACCATGGACAACGCGACCAGCTGACCGACGGGCTTCGCCTTCGACATGCGTTCAGACCAAACCACGCCAGCAACGACCACACAAGACGACCCGACGTCTCTCGAGACCCTGTCTCGAGAAACGAAGAGTGACCCGCGCTCGCGCGCCGCGCCCAACTCGAGTTGCTACTTGAGCGACATCCAGAGCGCCCAGATCGACTTCCAGAAGTTGGCGCCGCCGTCCGTGTGACCCTGGCCGGGCGGCCGGCAATAGATGACGGGGTAGTCGGCGGGGCAACCCGTGTACTTCTGGCATCCGCCGCCGACGTAGTCGGGATAGTCCGCCGTCGCCGTTCCCGTGCAGCCGTTGAGCTGCAGGATGAGATCGCGCGCCGCCATCGAGCCCGTCACGCCCGTGGCCGGGTTGGCGGTGTCGTTCGCGCCCGTCACCATGAAGGCGGCGAAGGGCTTGTTCGCGGCCGGCGGCCGGTCCGCCATGGCCCGGAGACCGCCCGCCGCCGGCGAGATGCCGCGCACGATGCCGCCGCGGGCGAAGCCGAGCATGTACGACTCCCAACCGCCGCTGCTGTACCCACCGACGAAGACCTTGCCCGTGTTGACGCAGTAGTTGGTCTCGACCTCTTTGAGGATCGAATCGAAGTACGGCAGGTCCGGCGTGTCGGCGTAGCCGTCGGCGAAACATGCACCACCGGGATTGGGCCACACGTACGACAGCCCGATCTGGATGAGGTCGGTATTGTTCTCGGGGAGCAGCTTGAAGGCGCCACTCCCGTTGCCAATGCTGCCGCCACAACCGCCGCCGCCGAAGTGGATCGGGTACGCCTTCGTCGGATCGTAGTTGGCGGGAAGGTCGAGGTAGTAGATGCGGTTGGTCCAGCTCCCGCCGGGCGTCGCGGGCTTCGCGAAGGTCACGCCCGTCACCGTGATGTTGTGCTTCGCGTACTTGCCGGGCGTATCGCCGGCGCCGATGTCCTTCCCACAGCCGACGCTGCGGCCGGCCGGTGGCGCGACGGCTCCGCCCGTGCCAGTGCTGCCCGCCGTGCCCGTGGCGCCCGCGGTGCCAGTGCTGCCCGCCGTGCCGGTGCTGCCCGCCGTGCCCGTGCTGCCCGCCGCGCTGCCGGTGCTCCCGGCGCCGCCGGTGCTGCCCGCGGTGCCGGTGCTGCCTGAGGTGCCGGTGCTACCCGTGTCGCCGCCCGCGCTGCCCGTCGTGCCCGCCGTGCCGGTGTCGCCACCGACGGCGCTCGTCGAGCCGGCCGCGCCGGTCGAGCCGGCATTGCCCGTCGAGCCGGCGCCCCCGTTCGACGTGCCCGGGCTGCCAGCGTCGCAAGCGGCGACCGAAAACAACGCGCCGACGGCGAGGATCTGAACGAGCGAAACGCGACGCAGGATCATGGGGGGCCTCCGTTTAAACCAAGGGAAACCCTAGCCCAGGCCCCAGGAGCCCCGTTGCGTAAGCGTTCCCCCCTTTGCACCGGCGCCCTCACTTCGCGCGAGCCAATTCTCGCGATGCGGCGTCGCAGGCCCGAGACGCCGCGCGTTCACACGTTGATGCGCGCGCGAAATCCCAAGCACGCGCGCACGGGCTGGCGCGGGTACTTCACCTCGAGCGTCGTGCACATGACGAACGTCGACGCGCGCCCCTCGATGGTCCGACAGCCCGCGCACGCATGGCAAAGGCTGTCGGGAAATTCGTGCGCGGCGACGTCGCGCGCGGGCGGTTTCGATTCGTCCGACACCCTCAACCGACGCGGCTCGAGACGATTAGAGCGACGACCAGAGCTTCCAGAGCCCGTACCGCGTGAGGTGCGTGTCGTTCTCCGTGTTCGTGTGACCGCCCAGGTTCGTGAGGCACCAGACGAGCGGGTAGCCCGCCATGCAGCCGTCGTAGGAAACACACGCCGTCGTCGTCGCTGGAGTCTCTCCGGGGGCCCACGTCGGCGTCCACGGCTTCGACGTCGCGGCGCAGCCATTGCGCAGGCGAATGTTCTCGACGGCCTCGAGCGCCTGATCGGCCGGCGTCCCGGTGTCCTTCATGTCACGCGTGATGAGCGCGGGCACGGGCCCCGTGCACGTGTCGTGATTCTTCTGGAGGCCGGCCGCGGCCCAGCCGGTGCCGCGAACGACGTTCGTGCGGTTGCACGACATCAACGACGAGAACCAACCGCCGCTGCTGTAGCCGCCCATGTAGACCTTCTTCTTGTCGATGCAGAAGGCAGCCTCGACCTCCGACACGATCTGATCGAAGTAGGCGAGCTCGGGCGAATCGGCGGCGTCGCCATCGGGCCCCGCCGAAAAGCACTGATGGTTCGCCTGATTCGGATCGAGGAGCACCACGATCGAACCAGAGGCGCTCGCCGGATTCGCGAGCGGCGGAATGTTCTCGGGGTTCGTGCCGAGGCCGCAGCCCTGGCCCCAGACGTAGAGCGCGAGCGGCTTCGCCGGATCGTACGTCGTCGGCGGCTGCGTCCAATAGAGGCGCTTCGCGAAGCCGGGCGAATATTTCGCCGGGACGGTCACCATGATGTTGTGCGTGTTCCACTTCGCGCGCAGCTCGTTGGTGTCCTTGCCGCAGCCGAGGCTCTTGTCGGGACCCGCGCCGGCGGCGCCCGTGCTGCCCGCCGCGGCGCCCCCCGCGCCCGCCGCGCCCGTCGTGCCGGCGGTGTTCGTGCCGCCCGCGCCCGCGGTCCCCGTCGCGCCCGCGGTGCCGGTCGCGCCCGCGCTCCCCGTCGTGCCCGCCGTCGCCGTCGTCCCCGCGGCGCCCGTGCCGGCCGCGCCCGTCGCGCCGGCGGCGTTCGTCGTGCCAGCGGCGCCCGCGCTGCCCGTCGTGCCGGCCGTCGCCGTCGCGCCCCCGCTCCCGGTCGAGCCGGCCGTACCTGCGGGCTCACCGGAGCCGCCAGAACAAGCAACGAGCGCACAAGCGCCCGCGATGAAGAACGCGGAGAGGAGATGGGGGCTGCGCATGAGGCACCTCATTTTAGGATTCGAACTCAATACCATTGCACCATGAGCGCTGACCATCCCCCGCGCATCCCCCCACGAGGAGATGCACGACGCGCCCCGCACAACGCGCTCAGCCGCGACCCAACCGCGCCCCACCCCGCGGCTTCAGCCGCGGCCGACAAACGGCATCTTCGTCGCCATGATCGTCATGAACAGCACGTTCGTCTCGAGGGGCAGGTTCGCGACGTGCACGATGCTCGAGCCCACGTGCGACACGTCCATGCGCGGCTCGACGGCCGTCGTGCCGTTCGCCTGCGGCACGCGTTGTTGAACACGACATCGACGCGCCCAAAGTCCGCCCGCGCGTGCACGAACAGCCCCGCGACCTCGGAGGGGTTCCGCACGTCCATCGGTACGACGAGCGCGCGCGACGGATCGGCGGTCGCGCGCAGCGGCTCGGGCCGTCGCCCCGCGAGGACGACGCTGTAGCCGTCAGCCAGGAGTGCGAAGGCGGCCGCGCGTCCGATGCCGACCCGGCACTCGTGACGACTGCGATTTTGGAGCCCATTTACGAATCGAAGATACGGCAGGCAATCGGACATGCCCGCTGAGAGCGTCTATTACAGCGTGGGTCGCAGACCGATGTCCGTGCCCGCCGCCACGACAAGCGATCGACGATGTTCCTGGGTTCCATCATTTTCGGTAATTTCCGTTCAACGATACCTATCGGAGACCCACTCCGATGCCGACCATCACCGTCCATCCCTGAGAGGTGCCCTGAGAGACTCCTTCAATGAGCCGCATACCTGACACCGTCAATCGAATAGGCAGCGGAGTAAAAGAAACGCTCGGCCCCCAATACCACTGGCCGTCTTTTCCACCCAAAGACCAGGTTCTCAGAATACGAGCATCGACCTCGAAGCCCATGATTGGCGTCATCAGGGCATGCCCGCCGGCAAAATACGCAGCGGCGCCTAGGTTCATGGCAATCCCATGAAGACCAGCCTGTAAGTGAGTCCTTACCCCAGTCGCCGCGAAGGGTCCAAGGGCGGTAGGAGTCTCAAGAATGCCTCCACCAAAGACGGAGACCAACTGGCCATCTCCGACAACAAGCCCGCCTGTCGAAAGATAGCGAACAGGCTGCTCAACTTCCTCAGCCTGAACGCTAGACCCACAAAGCAGCAAGGGTAGCGCCGCAGACCAGCGACGAAAGAATGAACACATATCTGTCTTCACCCAACGCTCACTCTACCGTGGCTCACCGCTCATCCGAGGCCCCGAAATTATCACACCCTTCTCCTCCACATACTCGTGGCCCTTCTGACTGCTGAACTCATCCCACCTCTGTTGTCGATCGCCGTGGTGGACTCAGCCGCGTCCGACAAACGGCATCTTCGTCGCCATGATCGTCATGAACAGCACGTTCGTCTCGAGGGGCAAGTTCGCGATGTGCACGATGCTCGAGCCCACGTGCGACACGTCCATGCGCGGCTCGACGGCCGTCGTGCCGTTCGCCTGCGGCACGCCGCGGGTCATGCGCTCGGTGAGCGGCGTCTCCGCGTTGCCGATGTCGATCTGACTGCACGCGATGTCGTATTTGCGCCCGTCGAGCGCGATGCTCTTCGTGAGCCCCGTGATGGCGTGCTTGCTCGCCGTGTACGGCGCCGAGCTCGGCCGCGGCACGTACGCCGACAGCGACCCGTTGTTTATGATGCGTCCGCCTCGCGGCTCCTGATCGCGCATCACGCGAAACGCCGCCTGCGCGACCAGGAACATCCCCGTGAGGTTGACGTCGATCACCGATCTCCACTGCTCGATCGTGATGTCCTCGAACGCCGCCGGCGGCGACCCGATGCCCGCGTTGTTGAACACGACATCGACGCGCCCGAAGTCCGCCCGCGCGCGCACGAACAGGCCCGCGACCTCCGGTGGATTGCGCACGTCCATCGGGACGATGAGCGCGCGCGACGGATCGGCGCTGGCCTCGGCGGTCGCGCGCAGCGGCTCGGGCCGTCGCCCCGCGAGGGCCACTTGATACCCGTCGGCGATCAACGCGAGCGCCGCCGCCCGCCCGATCCCCGACCCCGCGCCTGTTACGACCGCAACCTTCGACTTCGTCGTCATCGGCGGCGAAAGATACTCACTTCGAAGCGCGAGCGCGAGCGCCGCGCGAGCGTTCACCGACGGGACTTGGATCGTTTCGTCTACGGCAGGCCCATCCAGAACTTCCAGAAGCCGTACGTCGACGCGCCCGTGTTCGAGCCGTCGTTGTGGCCGTAGCCCGTCGTCGTGCAGAAGACCGTCGGCTGCGTGCAGCCCATGTACTGGACGCAGGAGATCGTCCCGCCGGCCGGCGCCTTGACCATCGGACCCGCGTCGTACGGCGTCGTCACGGGTGGCATCGTGCAGCCGTTGATCTTGATCATGTGGTCGCGCGCGCCCGGGTAGTTGTTGTTGCCGTCGGGGTTGTTGTGGACCGCCATCCAGGGCACGGGGCCCTTGCATGCGTTGGCGGGGACGCCCTGAAGCTCGCCCGAGGCGTTGCCCGTCGCCTTGAACAGGCCGCCGGCCGGTCCGCCGTCGACGCAGCCGAGGAGGTACGAAATCCACGAGCCGCTGCTGAAGCCCTCGATGAAAAGCCGGCTCTTGTCGACGCAGAACGCGGCCTCGACGTTCGCCGCGGTCTCTTCGACGTAATTGACCTCGGGGTCGGGGAAGGCCTCCGTCATGAAGCAGTCCCGGCCCGTCGCCGCCGAGTTGTAGTCGAGGCCGATGATGATCGCGTCGTTGCCTGTCGCGGTCTGGATCGGGATGGTGCTGTTGCCCTTGCCGCCGCAACCGGGCCCGACGAACACGGTCGGGTACGCGTGACTCGGGTCGTAGTTCGTCGGCAGCCAGACCCAGTAGTCGCGCGGCTGCCACTTCGCCGTGACGAGGGCGCTCGCGGTGATGGTCTCTTTGTAGTTCACGAACATCGCGAGCGCCTGCGCCGCCGGCTTGCCGCAGCCGAGGCTCCTCACGACGCCGCCCGCCGTGCCCCCCGTGCCGGTCGTGCCCGCCGTCCCCGTGCTGCCCCCGGCCGCGCCCGCGGTGCCCGTCGCGCCCGCGGTCCCGATCGCGCCCGCGCCGCCCGTCGTTCCGGCCGTCGCGGTCGCGCCCGCGCTGCCCGTCGCGCCCGCGGCGCCCGTCGCGCCAGCACTGCCCGTCGTGCCAGCGGTCCCCGTCACGCCCGCGCTGCCGGTCGTTCCGGCCGCCGCCGTCGCGCCCGCGGCGCCGTTCACGCCCGCCGCGCCCGTCGTGCCGGCCGCGCCGTGGTTCCCCGAGCTCCCGGAATCACAGCCGGCGGCGAACCAACCCAGCGTCGCGGAGAGACAGAGCACCAATCGAGGCAGCGGGGGCTTTCGCATGCCGCTTTTTACACCGATGTCAGCGCGGAGGTGGTGCGGGCCGAAGGGAGACCGTGCACGCCCACGACCTCGATCGCGCTCGATCGCGCTCGGAAGGAGGCGCATCGGCGCGGTGTGTCGTGCTCACGCGGGCGCATTTTTTGTGAGCCGTTTGTGGAATCCCGCCAAGTCCGCGATTGAACAATCGCGAGTTCGCGACGACAATGTTCGCGTCGTTCGTTCAACTTTATTTCGACTCGGGGGGACTCGCTTTGCTGACTTCGCATGACTTATTGAGGGTTCGATCGCGCTTGCTGGGTTTCGCGATCTTGACGGCCGCGCTCGGGTGCGCGGGTACGCACGCGGGCGGCGGCAAGGACGGCGCGGCCGGCCAGTCCACGGCGGGCACGACGGGCACCGGCGGCGCCGGCGGCACCGGCGGCGATACGAGCAGCAATCCCTTCGAGACCGACGCATCGGCGGGCGCGGGCGGCGACGTCGCCGACGGCGGCGAGGCAGGCTGCGGCGCGGGTTGCAGCGACGCGAGCCAGGCCGACGGTCCTCCGCCCCCGACGTGCGGCAACGGCATGCTCGATCCGGGCGAGACGTGCGACGACGGCGACTCGGCGCCCGGCGACGGCTGCGACGGCGTGTGCAAGCTCGAGCCCAACTACAAGTGTCCGACGGTGGGCCAGCGCTGCGAGCCCACGATCGTCTGCGGCGACGGCAAGGTCCAAGGCAACGAGCAGTGCGACGACGGCAACACGATTGGTGGCGACGGCTGCACGCCGAGCTGCGCGATTCAGACGGGCTACGTCTGTCCGCCGACCGGCGGCACCTGCACGATCGCGCCGCCCCCGCCGTGCGGCGACGGCAAGCTCGAGACGGGCGAAGGCTGCGACGACGGCAACACGAAGGCCGCTGACGGCTGCAGCGCCGCCTGCACGATCGAGAGCGGCTGGATGTGCCCGACGGTGAACGCGCCGTGCGCGAAGATCGCCTACTGCGGCGATGGCCTCGTCAACGTCGCGGGCGAGACCTGCGACGACGGCAACACGACGCCGGGCGACGGCTGCACGGGCATCTGCAAGCTCGAGCCGTTCTTCAAGTGTCCGACGCCCGGCAAGGCGTGCGTCACGACGATCGTCTGCGGCGATCTGCTCGTCACCGGCGACGAGGCGTGCGACGACGGCAACACGAAGGGCACCGACGGCTGCTCGGCCGACTGCAAGCAGGTCGAGCCCATGTACACGTGCCCGACGACGGGCGGCACCGGCGGCGCGTGCACGCCCGTCACCGTCCCGAAGTGCGGGGACGGAAGCCTCGGCTTCGGCGAGTACTGCGACGACGGCAACATCGTGGGCGGCGACGGATGTTCGACGACGTGCACGATCGAGACGGGCTACACCTGCGACGTGCCGGGCATGAAGTGCACGCTCGTCACGTACTGCGGCGACAAGGTGCTCACCGTCGCCGACGGCGAGCAGTGCGACGACGGCAACGTCCTGGGCGGCGACGGATGCAGCGCGACCTGCATCGTCGAAGCGAACTGGACGTGCCCGAACCCGGGCAGCCCGTGCCTCAGCACCGTCAAGTGCGGCGACAAGAAGGTCACGGGCGCCGAGCAGTGCGACGATGGCAACCTCGTCAACGGCGATGGCTGCACGCTCGGCTGCGAGGTCGAGTGCGGCTGGACGTGCGCGGGCGGCGCTTGTCGCGCCACGAAGTGCAGCGACGGCATCGTCGCCGGCTCCGAGCAGTGCGACGACGGCAACCTCGTCAACGGCGACGGCTGCAGCTCGACGTGCACGCTCGAGGGCAAGCTCGTGTCGCTCGCCGAGGGCTGGTCGTGCACGTCACCGACGATCGCCGCGACCGGCTGCATCGGTCCGACGGTCTGCACGACGACGATGTGCGGAAACAAGATCGCCGAAGGCAGCGAGCAGTGCGACGACATGAACAACGTCACGGGCGACGGCTGCTCGCCCTTCTGCCGCCTCGAGCCGGTGTGCGCCGCAGGAGGCGGCGCGTGCGCCACAGCGTGCGGCGACGGCCTCATCGTCGACGACGACAAACTCCCAGGTCCGAACCAGCAGGAGTGCGACGACGGCAACACGATCTCGGGTGACGGCTGCTCGAAGGACTGCAAGATCGAGCCCGGCTACACGTGCACGGACACGCCCGTGAAGCCGAATCCGCTGGTCCTCCCCATCGTCTATCACGACTTCCTGCACTACAAAGAGGTGGGCGGTCACCCCGACTTCGATCGTTTCAACGGCGACGGCGTCGCGGGCATCGCCAACTTCATGCTGGGGGCCAATGGCGTCCCCGAGCACGGCCCGACCTGCACGGCGGGCACGGCGAACCCCTCGTTCAACGTGACGTACTGCGATCCGGGAGCGACCACTCCGACCTGGGACAAGACCGTCGACTACTACTCGGCCTGGTACGTCGACACGAGCTACAGCAAGACGATCGTTCAGACGCTGACGCTCACGGCGCAAGTCAACGGCGTGAACTCGCCGGCGCCGCCGAACGCGACCGCCTGCAACACGGGCGCGAACCCCGACTGCACGAGCTTCGGGTTCTCGAGCGGTGCCTTCTTCCCGATCGACAACATGGGCTGGGGCAACACGCCGGGCGAAACGCACAACTACGGCTTCACGTCGCAGACGCGGTACTGGTTCGAGTACACGGGCACGGCCACCCTCAGCTTCAACGGCGACGACGACGTCTGGGTCTTCATCAACAAGCGCCTGGCCGTCGATCTCGGCGGGCTCCACCAGTCGTCTCCGACGAGCATCACGCTCGACGCGACGAACGGCACGGGCTACGTCTGCGACTTCGTCTCGCCCGGCCCGAGCGCCGGCCAGACCCTGCTGCAGGCCTGTAGCTCGGTGAACAAGACCGGCGGCGGCCGCACGGTCGACCTCGGCCTCGTCATCGGCAAGGTCTACGAGATCGTCGTGTTCCAGTCCGAGCGGCGTCGGTCGGCGTCGAACTACCGTCTCACGCTCAGCAAGTTCACCGGCACGCGCAGCGCGTGCTCGCCGAAGTGCGGTGACGCGATCGTCACGCGCGGCGAGGCGTGCGATCTCGGGACGGCGATGAACACGGGCGCTTACGGCACGTGCAACGCGGACTGCACGCTCGCGCCCGGCTGCGGCGACGGCAAGCCGAACGGCACCGAGCAGTGCGACAACGGCATCAACATGACCCAGTACGGCGGCACGGCGAAGCAGTGCGGCCCCGGGTGCGTGTGGGCCTCGTACTGTGGCGACATGAAGGTCGATGGCGCGAACGGCGAGGCGTGCGACGACGGCGCCAACAACGGCAAGGGCTACGGGTTCTGCACGTCGGGCTGCAAGCTCGGGCCGCGTTGCGGTGACAAGGCCGTCACCGACAGCGAGACCTGCGACGACGGCGCCAACAACGGCAACTCGACGAGCAAGTGCGGCGCGACCTGCCAGCTCAAGTGCGGCAACGGCACGCTCGACGTCGGCGAACAGTGCGACGCCGGCAAGGCCATGAACGTCGGCGGCTACGGCAAGTGCAACGCGGATTGCACGCTCGCGGCCCGCTGCGGGGACGGCATCAAGAACGGCACCGAGGCGTGCGACGACGGCAAAAATGACGGCTCCTACGGCAACTGCGCGCCTGGCTGCGTGCTCGGCCCGCGCTGTGGCGACATGACCGTGCAGACGGGCGCGGGGGAAGTGTGCGACGCGGGCGGGAACAATCAGCCCGTGGCGACGGCCTACGGCAAGAACATCTGCACGACGCGCTGCCTGCCGGCGCCCTACTGCGGCGACAAGTCCCTCGACGCGGGCGAAGGCTGCGACGACGGCGTCAACAGCGGCAAGCCCGGCTCGTGCACGATCGACTGCAAGTCGTACGTGCCGCTCGCGTCGTGCGGCGACACCATCGTTCAGGCGCCCGAGGTGTGCGACCACGGCAACAAGAACGGCGCCGTGGGCGACACCTGCGACATCCACTGCCGCCTCGCGTGCGGCGACGGCATCAAGGATCCGGGCGAGGCGTGCGACAACGGCGTCAACGACGGCTCCTACGGCACGTGCAAGATGGACTGCTCGCTCGCGCCCCACTGCGGCGACGGGATGACGAACGGTCCCGAGAAGTGCGACAACGGCGCCACCAACACCGACACGGGGTACGGCGCCGGCACTTGCACGAAGGCCTGCATCCTCGGCCCGTACTGCGGCGACGGCCGCATCCAGACCGCGAACGGCGAAGAGTGCGACGGCACCCAGGGCTGCTCGATCACCTGCAAGATCATCAAGATCCAGTAGCGGTCTCGCGCCGCGTGCGCTTCTACCCGCCGTGCCCCATGCCGAGCACGCCGGGTAGAAACTTCGCGTAGTCGAACCCGTCGTTCGTCTGGTCGGGCGTGTGGCACCCGAGGCAGACGGTGGCCGGGACCTTGCGCGCGATCGTGTCGCGCTTCGAGACCGCCTCGACGTGCGTCGAGCCCGGACCGTGGCAGGCCTCGCAGCCGACGTTCGCGAACTGCGCCGTCGCGACGGCGAGGTCGGTCGCGCCGCCAGCGCGCAGATAGCCGGTGACGTGGCAGGGAACGCACTCGGGCGAGCGCGCGCGGTGCGCCTTCTCGAGGGTCGCGAGCGCGTGCGCGTGCTTCGTCGTGAGCCACACGTTGACGGCGTTTGGGTGGCAACGATTGCACGCGTCGTTGCCAACGTACGTCGCGGTCACCTTGGGCGCATCGTCGGCCAGCGTCTCGGTCGCCGGCGCGTCCCGCGGACCGACCGGCGTGATCCCCACGGGGCGCCCCGCGGCCGCGAGGCGCTCGCTCTGCCGGTTGTAGGCGCCGACGAGCAACGCGACGCCTGGTTGATCGGGCGCCGTCGCGTCGAGGGGGAGGATCCGGTTTTCGAACCAGTTGCCCGTCACGCGCGGCGGCAGCGCGGCGAGCGCGCGCGTCTCGCGCGCCGTCGCCTTGCGGAGCTCGGCGAGGCGCTGCTCGTAGTACGCGCGCAGCTCGGGCTTCGGCGTCGTCGGCAACCGCTGCTCGTACTCCGCGATCTGGTGCGCGTGGTCGTCGAGGATCGTGCGCAGCTGCGCCCGCGCGCCGCGCGAGACGAACGGGCGCGCGTCGTCGACCAAGGTGCCGACGAAGTTGCCGACGAAGTTGCCGACGAAGTGGAGGTCGAGTCGACCTTCCTGCCGGCCCAACGACATCGCCTCGAGCATGCGCGCACCTCCCGCGACGAGCTCGGGATCCTCGAGGTTCATCCCGCTGTGCCCGAGCACGGCCCAATCGATGCCCGGCGCGGCGGCGAGGAGCCTCTTGCTGGCGGGCGCGCCGCCGACGTGGACGAGCGCGACGATGACGCGCGCGCCGCGCGCGCGCAGCGACGCGACCTCGGCGCGCGCCGCCGCGGCCGGATCGCGCGCGACGAAGCCCCACGACCGCAGGCGCGCTTCGTCGGGCGGAGACACCGCCGTCACGCCGAACACACCGATCTTGATCCCGGCGAGGTCGAGCAAACGATCGGCGGGCCACGGCGCGCGGCCGCGCGCATCGACGAGGTTCGCCGAAACGACAGGGACCTTCGCGTCGGCGAGCACGCGGACAAGGCGCGCGGCCCCGAGCGCCAGATCGCGCTCTCCCGGCGAGAACGCCGCGACGCCGAGGCGCGCGTACGCCGTCGCGAGCAACTGCGCGCGCCGCTCGACCTCGCTCGCCGCCGGCGGCCGCGCCCCCGCGACCGCGTCACTGACAGGCAGGAACAGGTCGCCGGCGTCGACGACGAGCACGCCGTCACTATCAGCGCGCGCGCGATCGATCTCGACGGCCCGCCGCGCGAGCCCCCCGAGCGGATGCACCGGACACCCGCACCGCTCGTACTCGCCCTGGTCGTTCGACGAATACAGCAACGCGAGCTGCCGCCCCCGCGGCGGATCGGGCTCTGTCGCGTCCGCGGAAGCATCGACGGAGCGGGCTTCGGCCGCGTCCGCAGCTTCGCGCGCGGCCTGCCGCCCTCGACAAGCGACGAGACAGAGCCCCGCCGCGAACGCCAGCCGGTGCAGCCGCCGGTCGCTCAAGCGGGCGCCTCGCCTAGAAGAACATCTGCGTCGCGAACGAGGTCCGGTAGTTCTGCACGGCGACGCCGTCGCCCAGCGTCTGGTCGATGCGCGACAGTGACAGGCCCATCTGGATCGCGTCGGTGATCGCGACGAACAGCGAGCCGTCGTAATACTTCGAGTGCGTGTAGACGCCACCGCGGCCGGCGAGCGGCGTAATCTCGGCGATGTTGTTCGACTTCACCTGCGAGTGGATGCCCGAGACCCAGACGCGGCCATTCGCAATGGGCAGGTAGTA
>JBBQJG010000122.1:0-15622 GCA_038325725.1 Polyangia bacterium
CGCGCGCGCGTCGAGCGCGTAGCCGCCGAGCTCGTCGAAGCGCGCCTGCGCGTTGCCGAAGCGGTCGAGGAGCTTGTCCATCTCGTGGGCGCGCGCGGGATCGCCCAGCGCGTCTTCGAGCTCCTTGAGCTCGGCCGCGGCGTCGGCGACCGGGCCCGCGCCCGCCATGACCTCGGCGACGACGGGGCGGCCCTTCATGTCGCCGACGTCCTGCGAGAAGTAACCGATCGTGATGTTCTTCTCGATCGAGACCTGGCCTTCGTCGGCGGACTCTTCACGCATGATCATGCGGAAGATCGTCGACTTGCCGGCGCCGTTCGGGCCGACGAGGCCGACCTTCTCGCCGCGGTGGATCGCCGCGGACGCCTCGACGAAGAGGATCTGCGGGCCGTGCTGCTTGCTGACTTGATCGAGGCGAATCACGAGCGGTCGAGCGTCCTACCGGGAAATCAGGCCGAACGCAACGCTTCGAGCTCGGCCCAGCGCGCGTAGAGCTTGTCGACCTCGGCGCGCGCGGCGCCTCGCTCCTCGTCGAGCGCGATGAGCCGCGCGGCGTTCGCGGCGTTCTCGGGCCGCTGGAGCTCGGCCTCGAGGGTCCCGACGCGGCCCTCGGCTTGGGAGATCGTCACCTCCATGCCCTCCCACTCGCGCTGGAGGTTGAAGCTGAGCTTCTTGGCCCGCGGCGCGGCGGGCGCGGCGGGAGACTGGGAAGACCCGCCGCGCGGCGCGCGCGTCGCCGCCATCTGCGCCTTGTGCCACTCCTCCCACTGCGCGAGGCCGGCGAAGGACGTCACCTTCCCCTGCTCGCCGGGCGCGACGTGAAAGGCGAGGATCTGCGTCGCAACCTGGTCGAGGAAGTAACGATCGTGCGTCACGAGGAGGACCGCGCCGTCGAAGCTCGTGAGCGCATCCTCGAGCACGCCGAGCGTCGCGAGATCGAGATCGTTCGTCGGCTCGTCGAGCACGAGCAAGCTCGCGGGCCGCAGCATGAGCTGAGCCACGAGGAGGCGGCTCTGCTCGCCGCCCGACAGACGACCGACGGGCTGCGACATCTGCTCGGAGCGAAAAAGAAAGCGCTCGAGGTACCCGTGGCGGTGGACGCGCGCGCCGCGGAACTCGACGAAGTCGCCGTCGGGGCAGACCGTGTCGACGAGGGACAGCGCCGGATCGAGCGCCGCGCGGTCTTGTTCGAAGAACGCGATCTCGAGGCCGTCGGCGCGCTTGACCCCGCCGGACGTGGGCGCCATCGCGCCCGTGAGCACGCGCAGCAGCGTCGACTTGCCGCCGCCGTTGGGGCCGAGGAGGCCGAGGCGCGTGCCCGGGCCGACGAGGACGTCCATGCCTTCGAACACTTGCTTGTCGCCGTAGCTGACCGAGATGCCCTTCGCCTCGATGAGCCGGCGCGTCTTGCGGCCGCTCGCTTGAAAGTCGAGGTCGACGGAGCGCGTGCGGTTGCGCGTCCCCAGCTCGGAGACCTCTTCGGCGAGCGCGCCGGCGCGCTGGATGCGTGCCTCCTGCTTCGTCGAGCGCGCGGGCGGGCCGCGGCGCAGCCACTCGGTCTCGCGACGGAGCGTGTTGCGCAGGACGTCCTCACGCCGCTCTTGCGCCGCCATCGCCTCGGCCTTCCGCTCGACGTACGTCGCGTAGTCGCCCGCGACGTCGAGCAGGCCGCCCGCGTTGCGGCGATCGAGCTCGAGGATGCGGTTCGAGATGCGCTGCAGGAACAGCCGATCGTGCGTCACCGTGATCGTCGCGAAGCGCGACGACGCGAGGAACTTCTCGAGCCACAGGATGCTCTCGACGTCGAGGTGGTTCGTCGGCTCGTCGAGAAGCAGCAGATCGGGCTGGGCGACGAGGGGGCGCGCGAGGGCGACGCGCTTGAGCCAACCGCCCGAGAGCTGGTCGACCGCGCGGTCAGCCCCGGCGACGGCGCCGTTGAGATCGAGCTTCGCGAGCAGCTCGTCGACGCGCGCGTCGACCTCCCAGTCGTGGCCGTCGCTGACGGCGGCGGCGCCCGGCACGCCGACGCGAACGGCCTCGCGCACGGTGGCGCCGGGCGCGAACGTCGGCGCCTGCGGCAAGTGGGCGACGCGCAGCCCCGTGCGCGTCGAGAGCGTGCCCCCGTCGGCGCCCAGCTCGCCCGCGAGGAGGCGCAGCAGCGTCGACTTCCCCGCGCCGTTGGGACCGATGAGGCCGATGCGATCGCCCTCGGACACCGTGAAGCTGACGCCGTCGAAGAGCGAGCGCACGCCGAAGGAGTGAGTCAGAGCCTGCGCGGAGAGAAGAATTGCCACGGGCGGCAATATAGACGCGGACGCGTCAGTCTTCGATGGCTTTTGAAGCCGTTTTCCGACGGTGATTTCTTCGAATGGGAATTCCCGGGCTGCTCGCGCGTCCGCTAAGCTGCGCGCGTGTCGCCACCCGCGAGCTCCGCGCACGTCACCGACGTCGTCGTTGTCGGCGCGGGCGTCGTCGGCCTCGCCGTCGCGCGCGCCGTCGCTCGGCAAGGACGCGAGGTCGTCATTCTCGAAGCGGCGGCGGCGATCGGCACCGGCATCAGCGCGCGCAGCTCCGAGGTGATCCACGCGGGCCTCTACTACCCGCCCGGGTCGCTCAAGGCACGCACATGCGTCGCGGGCCGTCGCGCGCTGTACGACTACTGCGTGGCGCGCGGCGTCGCGCACCGCCAGCTCGGCAAGCTGGTCGTCGCGACGACGGACACGGAAGCCGTCGACCTGGAAGATCTCCTCGCGCGGGCGCGCGCCAACGGCGTCGGCGATCTGCGCCTGCTCGACGGCGACGAGGCGCGCGCGCTCGAGCCCGCCCTGCGCTGCACGCGCGCGCTGCTCTCACCGAGCACCGGCATCGTCGACAGCCACGGCCTGCTGCGCGCGTTCGAGGCCGACGCGCGCGCCGCGGGCGCCGCGCTCGCCTTGCTGTCCCCCGTGACAGGCGGCGCCGTCGAAGACGAAGGGCTCGTCCTGCACGTCGGCGGCCGGGCGCCGTCGACGCTCCGCTGCCGTGCCCTCGTCAACGCGTGCGGGCTGGACGCCCAGGCGTTCGCGCGGCGCCTCGACGGCCTCGACGCGCGCACGATCCCAGCGACTCACTACGCGAAGGGCTCCACCTTCGCGCTGCGCGGGCCCTCGCCGTTCGCCCGGCTCGTCTACCCGCTCGCCGTCGCGGGCGGGCTCGGCATCCACCTGACTCTCGATCTCGCCGGACGCGCGCGCTTCGGCCCCGACGTGCAGTGGGTCGACACCGACACCATTGATTACGCCTTCGACGAGACGCGCGCGGCGTCGTTCTACGCCGCCGTCCGCCGCTACTGGCCCGCGCTGCCCGACGACGCGCTCTCGCCCGGGACGACGGGCATCCGTCCCAAGCTCGGGCCCGCCGGCGCGCCCGCGCAGGACTTCTTGCTCTCAGGGCCCGCGACCCACGGCGTCCCCGGACTCGTGAACCTCTACGGCATCGAATCGCCCGGGCTCACCGCGGCGCTCGCGCTCGCCGACGCCGTCGTCGAAGTGCTCGGCTGAGCGCGGGCGCGCGCTTCTCAACCGCGTCACGGCGGGCTAACGTGCGCCCGCCATGTCGTCCTCGTGCCTCGTCACCGGCGGAGCTGGGTTCATCGGATCGTCGATTGCGCGCGCGTTGCTCGCCCGCGGCGACCAGGTGCGCATCCTCGACAATTTCTCCACGGGCAAGCGCGAGAACCTGACCGATCTCGCGGCGCGCATCGACCTTCACGAAGGCGACATCCGCGACGACACCGCTCTCGAGCGCGCGCTTGCGGGCGTGGAGGTCGTCTTTCACGAGGCCGCGATCCCGTCGGTGCCGCGCTCGCTCGTCGATCCGCTCACGAGCCACGACGTCGACGCGACGGGCACGCTCAAGGTTCTGTTCCACGCGAAGAAGGCCGGCGTCCGACGCGTCGTCTACGCCGCGTCGTCGGCGGCCTACGGCGACACGCCGACGCTGCCCAAAGTCGAGACGATGCGCCCCTCGCCGCTGTCGCCCTACGCCGTCGCGAAGCTCGCGGGCGAGCTGTACTGCCAGATGTACGCCACCGCCTACGGCCTCGAGACCGTTTCCCTCCGCTACTTCAACGTCTTCGGCGCGCGCCAAGATCCGCAGTCCGAATACGCGGCGGTGATTCCGCGCTTCGTGACGGCGGCGCTGCGTGGCGAAGGCGTCACGATCTACGGCGACGGCACGCAGTCGCGCGACTTCTGTTACATCGACAACACCGTCGAGGCCAACCTGCTCGCCGCGTCCGCGCCCGCCGAGCTCGTCTCGGGGCGCGTGTTCAACGTCGCCTGCGGCGAAGCGACGACGCTCAATCAGGTCATCGAGCTCCTCGGCCCGATCGTCGGCAAGAAGCCCCCCGTGACCTACGCGCCCGCGCGCGTGGGCGACGTCAAACACTCGCTCGCCGACGTCGGCGAGGCGCGCGCGCGGCTCGGCTACAAGGGCGACGTCTCGTTCCTCGAGGGCCTGCGCCGCTCGGTCGCCTGGTACGTGAAATCTCGCGCGGCTTGAGCCGCGCTTAGTCGGTCAGCTCGAGGCCGAGCAGCGCGACGTCGTCGCGGCCCGCGGCCGAGGTCTCGACGGCCGCGATGATGCGCTTGTTGATCTCCGCGAGATCGTGGGGCGCCTTCTCGATGAGGTCGGCGAGGCGGCTCTGCCCGATCGTCGAGCTCGGGCGTCGATTCCCTGAGAACAGTTCGAAGACGCCGTCGGTCGACAGCAGCAGGATGTCCTTGTCTTCGACGAGAATGATCTCTTCCTCGTACACGGCCGCGGGGATCATCCCGATCGGCGGTCCCGACGCGTACGCGACGCTGCGGACCTCGCCCGAGCGACGCCGCAGGATCGGCGGCACATGCCCCGCGTTCGCGATGACCCAACGCCGGTTGGGCATGTCGAGCAGGACGCACGCGACCGTGACGAAGCGATCGTCCTGCATGCGGCCTGGCAGCGAATCGTTGAGGCGGCTCAGCATCTCAGCGGGACCGGCCGCTTCGACGGCGAGGCGGCGCAGCTCAGAGCTGATGCGAGACATCATGAGCGCCGCCGTGACACCCTTGCCCGAGACGTCGCCAATGGCCGCGAGGATGCGACCGTCGCCCAGATCAATGAGATCGTAGAAATCGCCGCCCACGGCGAACGCCGGCAGATACTCCGCGAGCACGCGCACGCGCGCCGAGTTGCTCTGCGCCGGCTGCGGGAGAAACAGGCGCTGGAGCTCGCGCGCCGACGCGAGGTCGTGCTCGAACCAAGAGGCCGTCGTCTGCCGGCGCGCCTGCAAGCGCGGCACGATCGTCGACATCCCGCGGGCGAGGGCCGTGAGCGCATCGAGATCGTGGGCCGTGAATTCGGTCGCGGCGACGCGACGCTGCACGATGATGAAACCCACCGTCTTCTCGGCGCCCAGAGGGGGGACGATGGGCACCGACATGCTCGAGCCAAAACCCAGACCGGCGTCGCCCCCGACGAGGCGCGGCGTCTCGGGCACGATCTTGATCGCTGGATCGGCGCCATGCGGAACACTGACGGCGCTCAGGAGCCCGTGACCGGCGACGGGATCAGCGACGGCGCGGAGCTCGCTCGTCGTGCCGTGCGGGAGCACGAGGTCGGCCCCCACGACGTCCGCCCACAGCATCGAGATGGTCGTGACGAGACGCTGCGCGAGCTCGACGATGGTCTCGGGCTGGCCGATCGCGCCGAGCGCCTGCTCGACGGGAACGAGCGAGGCCGCTCGCCCCAACACGGCGGACTCGATCAGCCCCGCCGCGACACCGGCCTGGGAAGAAAAATCGAACGTCTTCATCGCCGGTTTTTCCAACCCTTTTCCCCTACCGCCAACAGAGCCGTAAGGTACTACACGCCCCTATGTTGCGCCACACTGAAAACGTCGTCTCCGACTGTCACGCAACACACAGTAAACGACCGTCACCAAAGAGAATTCCCAAGACTCTCGCGGAGAAAGCCGCCACGAAACGCCACCCAGGAGACTTCGTTTCCGAAGGTACCCACGGAGGATCGACGAAGCCCCCGACGAAGCCCCCGACGAAGCCCCCGACGGCGCCTCCGACGGCACCTCCGACGGCGCCTCTTGGGGGCGCGGGTCGCTAGGCCTTGGTCTGGCTGGCGGGCGAGGCGGGCTTCGTCAGGTCGGCGTCGACCATGACGCGGTCGAGGCGCAGCAAGCGGAAGATCGCGAGCGGCTGATCGCGCAGCCCCGTCACGGTCACGTTACCGCCCTGCGCGCGCACCCGCTTGTACAGCGACACGAGCGCGCCCACGCCCGAGCTGTCGACCATGCGCAGGCGCGACAGGTCGACCTCGACACGAGCCGGCTGGCGCGCGAGGAGCTTCTCGAGATCCCCGCGCAGGTCCGAGACGCTGACGGCGTCGAGCTCACCCTCGATCGTGACGTGCGTGAGTCCCTGATCGTCGGTCGTGATCGTGAAGGTCATCGGGACACCCCCTGTTGCGCTTCTTCCGCGGACACGGGGGGTAAGGTTTTTGTGAGAGTGAGAACGTTAGGTCTGCCGGGCGTATAGCTGATGTCCATGAATGCTCTAATGATGAAAAGTCCTAGTCCTGATTCGGGCAAGCTGTCGAAGTCTGGCGTCGGAACTTTCGTCGGATCGAAGCTCGACCCGAAGTCCCTCATGTCGATCGCGATGCAATCGCGACGCGTACGGATCTCGATCTCGATGACACCGTCGACGCGTCCTCGGTAGCTGTGGAGCACGACGTTGTTGAACGCCTCGCTCACGGCGGACACAACCTGCATGCGGAACTCGTTCCACGTCGGCCCCTCGGGACGACGTGTCACCAGCTTGCACGCAGCGGAGACGGCACGAAGGGTGACGTCGCGGTGGTCCAAGGTGCCGATCATCTGGATCCGAATCAAGACGCCCTGACGATTAATATCATCGCGCCCGCTCCGGGTGCGCGAATTCGTTGTAGCTTGTCGCCGTGGATCGGTCGATTCGAATCGCGAAACGACTGACGGACATCCTGGGATCCTCCTTCGGCCTCGCCCTGACGCTGCCGCTGTACCCGCTCATCGGCGCGGCCATCTACCTCGAATCGCCCGGCCCGATTTTCATCCGGCAGCGGCGGGCAGGTCAACTTTGCGATCCCGAGCCGGGGAGCACGGCCGCCGCGCCGCGGCCCAAGTTCCGGGAATTCACGATGCTCAAGTTCCGCTCGATGCACCCGGACGTCGAGAAGATCACGGGGCCGGTCTTCGCGACGACGGACGATCCGCGCGCCACGCGGGTCGGCAAGTTCCTCAGGAAGACCCACCTCGACGAGCTGCCGCAGTTCATCAACGTGTTGTTCGGGGAGATGAGCATCGTGGGGCCGCGCCCCGAGCGGCCCGAGATCGCCCAGGACCTCGCCATGGCGATCCCCTACTTCGAAGAGCGCATGCGCGACCTGCGGCCCGGCATCACCGGCCTCGCGCAGGTCTCCCTCGGGTACTCGGGAGAGACGCTCGCGCACAGCGTGCTGTCGCGGTTCGAGACCGACGCGTCGGCCGTGTTCAAGGACATGATGAATCCGTTCAAGGTCGAGGGAGCCGAGAACGCGTTCGCCGACAACATGCGGATGAAGCTGCTCTACGACCTCGCCTACAGCGCGGCCACGGAGAGCCCGCGCGCGTTCATCCCGCTCGAGCTGAGCATTCTGATCCGGACCCCGATCGTCATGATCCTCGCGCGCGGCTCGTGAACCGCCACCCCCCCTCCCGGGGGTGCGCAGGAGGGCACACGCGTAAGCGAGAGCGCGACCTGATGATCTCGACGGACGGCCTGATTTCGATATAGTTGCGCGCGTGACACAGCACACGAGCGCGCTCGTCGCGCGGACCCAGGCGATCGCCCAATCGGTCGCCGCGAAGCACGCAACGGACGTCGATACGTGGGCGCGTTTCCCGCGCGAGTCGATCGAGGCGCTCGGCCACGAGAAGCTGCTCTCGGCCGCCGTGCCGAAGGAGCTCGGGGGTGGCGGCGCGACCATGTGGGAGCTCGCGAGCATGTGCACGGCGCTCGCGCAGGGCTGCGGCTCGTCCGGCATGGTGCTCGCCATGCACCACATCCAGGTCGCGTGCATCGTGCGCCACGGCATGACGTCGCCGTTCTTTCGCAAGTACCTCCAAGAGGTCGTCGAGCGGCAGCTGCTCATCGGCTCGATCACGTCGGAGGTCGGCGTGTGGGGCGACACGCGCTCGAGCATCTGCGCGTGCCTGCGCGAAGGCGGCCGCTTCACGCTCGACAAGGACGCGACGACGGCCTCCTACGCCGAGCACGCCGACGACTTGCTCGTGACGGCGCGCCGGAACAAGGACGCGCCGCCGTCCGATCAGGTGCTCGTGCTCGTGCGCCGCGCCGACCGCCAGATGACGCAGACGACGACGTGGGACACGATGGGCATGCGCGGCACGTGCAGCCCCGGGTTCAAGCTCGCGTCGTCGGGCCCCGAGGAGCAGGTGCTGCCCGGCTCGTTCGCCGATGCGTCCGCGCAGACGATGGTCTCGTACTCGCACATCCTGTGGTCGGGCGTCTGGCTCGGCATCGCGTCCGACGCCGTCGCGCGCGCGTCGGCGGCCGTGCGCGCCGAGGCGCGCAAGGCGCCGGGCGTCGTGCCGCCCAAGGCGGCGCACCTCGCGCGCTTGTCGGCGCAGCTACAACTCCTGCGGAATAGCGTGCAGGGTCAAGCGTTCGAGTTCGACGAGATCATGAGCCACCCGAACGGCATGGACGAGCTCCTCACGATCGGCTGGGGCCTCAAGATGAACAACATCAAGGTCAGCTCGTCGGAGATGGCGCCGCAGATCGTCCACGACGCGCTCCAGATCATCGGCATCGGTGGCTACAAGAACGACTCGAAGCTCTCCGTCGGGCGTCAGTACCGCGACTCGCTGTCGGCGGCGCTCATGATCTCGAACGATCGCATCTACAACAAGAGCGCCTCGCTACTGCTCGTTTACAAAGACGAATAGAGGACGAATCCCGTGCAGTACGACATCGAAAGTTTCTACGCTGGCCTCGTCGAGCACGGTCTCATCGTCCCCGTGCGTGTGCAGGGCACGTTCGGCCGCGGCGCCGTCTTCGAGGACGTCCTCGAGCGCTTCAACGGACTGGTCACGGAGCTCGCGAAGAACGACGGCGCCGAGATGTACACGTTCCCGCCCGTGATCGATCGAACGATCATCGAGCGCACGGACTACCTCGATTCGTTCCCGAACCTCGCGGGGACGGTCTTCAGCTTCTTCGGCAAGGAGAAGGACGCGCTCGCGCTCTCGGCGAAGGTGCACGGGCACGAGCCGTGGGGCGACACGCAGGGCATGACCGAGGTGTGCCTGAACCCCGCCGCGTGCTACCCCGTCTACCCCGTCATTGCAGGCACGCTGCCGCCCAACGGCCGGACGATCACGATGACGAACTGGGTCTACCGGCACGAGCCGTCGCCCGAGCCCACGCGCATGCAGTCGTTTCGCGTGCGCGAGTTCGTGCGCGCCGGGACGCCCGACATGGCCGTCGCGTGGCGCGACCAGTGGCTCGAGCGCGGCATGACGTTGCTGACCTCGCTGGGGCTGCCCGCGAAGTCTGACGTCGCCTCTGACCCATTTTTCGGCCGGGGCGGCAAGATCCTCGCCGCCGGACAGAAAGAGCAGAAGCTGAAGTTCGAGGTGCTCGTGCCGGTGATCTCGCTCGAGAACCCGACGGCCGTGTGCTCGTTCAACTACCACCAGGACCACTTCGGGCACGTCTTCGGCATCAAGACGGCCGACGGCAAGGACGCCCACACGGCCTGCCTCGGCTTCGGCCTCGAGCGCGTCGTCATGGCGCTGTTCAAGACGCACGGCTTCGACCCGAAGACGTGGCCCGTCCCCGTGAGGGCGCGGCTCTGGCCGTGAGCCGCGTCGTCGTCCTGCCCGAGCTCGACGCGACCGCGTACGGGCGGCACGCGCTGCACGCCGACAATCGCGTGTGGGTCGAGAAGAACTGCTACGTCGACATCTGGATCGAGCTCGTGCACGCCCTGCGGCTCGACCCGATGGCGATGTTGCCTTTTGTGCTCGCGCTCGACTTCGAGGGCGACCAGTGGACGTTCTTCAAGCCGCCGCACGACGAGCTGCGCGAGCTGTACGGGCTCGACGTACAGGAGCTCAACGTGTGGCGCCCGCTCGCGGCGCACGCACAGGAATACCTGGGCGCGGGGAAGCTCATCAGCACGGAGGCCGACGCGTTCTACCTGCCCGACACGGCGGGCACCGACTACAAGCGCCAACATACGAAGACGACGATCGTCATCCAGGACTTCGATCTCGAGCGGCGTCGGCTCGGCTACTTCCACAACGCCGGCTACTACGCGCTCGAAGGCGACGACTTCGTGAGCCTGTTCCGCGTGGGCGCGGCCGCCGACCCGACGTTCATGCCGCTTTTTGCTGAAGCTGTCCGCGTCGATCGCGTCGTGCGGCGCGCGCCCGACGAGCTGCGGGCGCTGTCGCGCGCGCTCGTGCGCAAGCACCTCGCGCGGCGACCCGCAGACAACCCGGTCGCGCGCTTTGAGCAGCGCTTCGCGGCGGACCTGCCCTGGCTCACGGCGGAGGGGCTCGCCTTTTATCACGCGTGGGCGTTCTCGACGGTGCGTCAGCTCGGCGCGGCCTTCGAGCTCGCGGCGCTGCACTTGCGTTGGCTCGGCGACGCCCCACTCCATCCGGCGGCCGACGCCTTCGCGCGCGTGAGCGACGGCGCGAAGGCGTTCATCCTCAAGGCCGCGCGCGCCGTCAACGGCAAGCGCGTGCTCGACGCGGCGCCGATGTTCGGGGAGATGGCGGCGTCCTGGCAGGCGGGCATGGACGTCCTCGTCGCGCACGCGTCGTGAAGCGCCTCGCCTTCGAGAACGCGTTCGTGCGGCTCGAGCCGCTCGCCGTGAGCCACACCGACGCCCTCGTCGCCGCGGCGACAGCGGACCGCGCGACCTTCGCCCTGGCCCCCGTCCCGCGCGACCGCGCCGAGATGGAGGCCTACGTCTCACGCGCGCTCGAGGACGAGGCCGCCGGAAAGGCCTACGCATTCGCGATCCGCAGGACCGAGCGCAGCGCGGCTTCGCTGCGCGGAGCGAGCACGGAGGGCGCGGGAACCCTCCCAGGGTTCCCGAACCTGATCGTCGGGTCAA
Source organism: Polyangia bacterium (assembly GCA_038325725.1). Lineage (GTDB taxonomy): Bacteria > Myxococcota_A > Polyangia > Fen-1088 > Fen-1088 > DASZFV01. The sequence continues at coordinate 11,203 of JBBQJG010000122.1, forward strand.
TTCGCTTCATGAGCCTCGAGTGGTGGGCTTGGCCGCCGGGCCCCATCGCCGTCGTGGGCGAGCCGCGCGTCGCGGCCGCGGGCGACCCGCCCGACGTCGTCGAGATCGGCCACGGCTGGCTCGCGCCGGGCGCCCAACGCACCGCCGTCTTCACGGCGACGTGCGTCTTGCTCATGAAGCACGCCTTCGAGACCTGGGGTGTCCACCGGCTCACCCTCAAGACCGACGCCCGCAACCAGCGCTCGCGCGCCGCGATCACCCGCCTCGGTGGCCGCTTCGAGGGCATCCTGCGCGCCCACTCGCCCGCCGCCGACGGGCTCGTCCGGGACACGGCGATGTTCTCGATCGTGCGTGGCGAGTGGGACGGCGTGCGGATCCGTCTTGAGTCGGCCCTCGCGTCCCCTCATAGTTCCGGCGAAGAATGACCGCCGGGGGACAAACGGAGGCCGGGCCACGCGCGAGCTTTGGCCGCTCGAGCGTCGGGATCGACCTCGTTCGCATCAGTCGCATCGCCGAGTCGCTCGAGCTGTTCGGCGCGGAGTTTCTGCAGCGCGTGTACACCGAGACCGAGATCGCCTACGCGACGTCGACGCCCGCGCTCACGGCCGAGCGCCTCGCGGCGCGCTTCGCCGCTAAGGAGGCGGCCATCAAGGCCCTCGGCTTGGCCGAAAAAGGCGTCGGCTGGCGCGACATCGAGATCGAGCGCCAACCGTCGGGCGCCTGCGACCTCGTGCTCCACGGCGCCGCGCTCCAGCTTTCGCACGCGCGCGGGCTCGAAGATGTTTCCGTGAGCTTGAGCCACGAGGGCGACTACGCGACGGCCGTCGTTCTCGCGACCTACCACCGTCAAGAGGCAGGACAACCATGACCGAGAAGATCCGGAAGATTCTCGTCGACCACGGTCGACTCAGCCAGGACGCCGCGACGCTGGCCGACAGCGCGGACCTCTACCAAGCCGGCATGACGTCGCACGCGAGCGTCAACGTCATGCTCGCGCTCGAGGGCGAGTTCGAGATCGAGTTTCCCGACCACATGCTCAAGCGCAGCGTGTTCGAGAGCATCTCGGCGATCCGCGGCGCGATCGAGGAGCTCACCAAGGCGGCATGACGGGGCGAGTCCGCAGCGTCACCGGACACGCATCGATCGCGCTCGGCGATTGGCGCGTGTGCGCGACGCCGCCGAACGCCGCCGACGGACCGCGCGCGCTCGACGCCGCGGCGCCGACCTGGACCGCGGCGCCCGGCCCGGCCACGGCGGCCGCGATGCTGCGCGCCGCGGGCACCTTCGATCTGGACGGGCCCGCGCGACGCTTCGACGCCGAAGACTGGTGGTTCCGCGCGCACGTGCCCACGGGCGCCGAGGCCGGCGTCGAGCTCGCGCTCGCCTTCGAGGGGCTCGCCACCGTCGCCGAGGTTTGGCTCGACGGCGAGCCTCTCCTGTCGAGCCGCAGCATGTTCCTGCGCCACGAGCGCCCCGTCGATGGCGCGGCCACCGAGCGCGAGCTCACGATTCGCTGTCGCGCGCTCGACCCACTGCTCAAGGCGCGCGCGCCCCGCCCGGGCTGGCGCGCGCCCATGGTCGAGAATCAGCAGCTGCGCGCGTTCCGCACGACGCTGCTCGGCCGCACGCCGGGCTGGTCGCCGGGCGCCGCCGCCGTCGGCCCCTGGCGTCCCGTTCGTCTCGAACGTCGAACGCGCGTCGGCGTCGACGACGTTCGCCTCGCGACGCGCGTGCGCGACGGTCGCGGCGTCGTGGAAGTCTCGGGCCGCGTGTGGGCGCTCGCGGGTGCGCCCGCGGTCACCGGTGGCGAGCTCGTCGTCTCGCGAGCGGGCGCCGAGCACCGCGCGCGCCTCCAGAGTGAGGGAGACAAGCTCTCGGGCGTCGTCGAGATTTCGGCGCCCGCGCTGTGGTGGCCGCACACGCACGGCGAACCCGCGCGCTACGACGCGCGCGTCGTGCTCGACGGCGGCGTCACGATCGATCTCGGCGCCGTCGGCTTCCGGACGATCGAGCGCGAGCGCGAGGGCGGCGCACGGGACGGCGGCGACGGTCCGTTCAAGCTGCGCGTCAACGGCGTGCCGATCTTCTGTCGCGGTGCGTGCTGGACGCCGCTCGATCCCGTCGCGCTCACGAGCGATCGCGCGGCAACCGAGCGCGCGCTCGAGCAGGCGCGGCGCGCCGGCATGAACATGCTGCGCGTCGGCGGCACGATGGTCTACGAGACCGACGACTTCTACGACCTGTGCGACGAGCTCGGGGTCCTCGTGTGGCAGGACTTCATGTTCGCCAACATGGATTACCCGGCCGGCGATCCCGTGTTCCTCGCCGACGTCGTCGCCGAAGCGCGCCAAATTCTCGGACGCCTGCAGGCGCGCCCCGCCCTCGCCGTCCTGTGCGGCAACTCCGAGGGCGAGCAACAGGCCGCGATGTGGGGCGCCTCGCGCGAGCGGTGGAGCCAGCCGCTGTTCGACCGCGTCCTCGCTGACGTCGCCGCCGAGCTGTGCCCCGACGTGCCGTACTGGCCGTCGAGCGCGCACGGCGGCCCGTTCCCGCACGACGCCCGCACGGGCACGACGTCGTACTACGGCGTGGGCGCGTACCTGCGCCCGCTCGAAGACGCGCGCCGCGCCGAGGTTGCCTTCGCGAGCGAGTGCCTCGCCTTCGCGAACGTCCCCGCGCCCGACGCCCTCCCCGGGGGCCCCGGCGCGCGCGTCCATCACGCGGCGTGGAAGGCGCGCACGCCGCGCGACCTCGGCGCCGGCTGGGACTTCGATGACGTGCGCGACCACTACCTCGGGCGCCTCTTCGCCGTCGATCCCGTGACGCTGCGCTACGCCGACCACGACCGCTACCTCGAGCTCGGACGCGTCGTCACGGGCGAGGTCATGGCGCAGGTCTTCGGCGAGTGGCGACGCGGACGCTCGACGTGCCGGGGCGGGCTCGTCTGGTTCCTGCGCGATCTGTGGCGCGGCGCCGGCTGGGGCGTCGTCGACGCGGCTGGCGCGCCGAAGGCCGCGTGGTACTACCTGCGACGCGCGCTGCAGCCCATCTCCGCGCACATCAGCGACGAGGGCGGCAACGGCCTTTCGATTCACGTCACGAACGATGGCCCCGCCGCGCTCGTCGCCGAGCTCGACGTCAATCTCTTCCGCGCGGGGGAGATCCGCATCGCGGGCGCGCGCCGCGCCATCGAGATCGCGCCGCACGCGACGCTCGAGCTCGCCGCCGCCGCCCTCTTCGACGGCTTCACCGATCTCTCGTACGCCTATCGCTTCGGGCCGCCCGGGCACGATCTCGTCGTCGCGACGGTGCGCGACGCGGCGACGACGCTCGCCGAGGCGTTCCATTTCCCGCTCGGCTTGCCGCACGTGCGACAGGTCGACGTCGGGTTGAGCGCCGAGGCGCGCGCCGATGCGTCGGGCGTCTCGCTCGTCGTCAAGACCAGGCGCTTCGCCCAATCGATCGCCGTCACCGTCGACGGGCACGAGCCCGAGGATTCGTACTTCCACCTCGCCCCCGGCGGCGAGCGCACGCTCGCGCTCCGCCGCGTCGGCGCGCGCGTCGCGAGCGGCGCGCGCGTGACGCTGCAGCCGCTCAACGCCGAGGGTGGAACCAAGCTCGTGCTCCCGTGACGACCGACGCCGACGCGCCCGTCGACACCTTCGTCGAGCTCGGCGGCCTGCGCGCGATCTCCGTCGGCGATCGCGGCGCGGCGCGCGTCGTCGTCATCCTCGCGCACGGGTTTCAGATGGAGCCGGGCGACCTCTCGCCCTTCGCGCACTCGATCCAAGCGCCCGCGTGGTTCCTCTTCCCCGAGGCCCCCGGCACCGCCGAACCCCGCGGTCGCGCATGGTGGCACATCGACGCAGAGAAGCGCCAAGAAGCCATGAGCCGTGGACCGCGCGACTTCATGGGCGAGCACCCGCCCGACCTCCCCGCGGCGCGGGCGCGCCTGCTGAGATTCATCGACGCTGTCCGCGCCGAGGCCGGAACGCGGCCCCTCGTGGTCGGCGGATTTTCGCAGGGAGGCATGCTCACGTGCGACAGCGTGCTGCGCGCGCGCCTCGCCGTCGATGCGCTCGTCCTCTTTTCGTCGTCGCGAATCTGCTTCGACGAATGGCGCCCCCTGTTGGAGGGCACGCCGCTGCGCGGTCTCGCCGCCCTCGTGAGCCACGGCCGCGCTGATGACGACCTGTCCTTCGCGGCCGGCGAGGCGCTCCGCGACTGCCTCACCGAAGCGGGCGCCGACGTCGCCTGGGTGCCGTTCGACGAAGGCCACCAGATCCCCCTGCTCGTGTGGCGACACCTGCGGCGCCTCCTCCTCGAGCTCGCGAGGCGCCCGCCGTGATGCGCTGCGAGGGCTGCGGAGCCGAGAACGTCTCGGGGGTGGCGTTCTGTCGGATGTGCGGACTGCGCGTTG
>JBBQJG010000123.1:0-15613 GCA_038325725.1 Polyangia bacterium
TGTCGACGACGAGCCGGATCGAGCGCCACGCCGAGAAGCTCAAACGCCCGAGGCGCTGCAGCGGCCCCGAGTACAGGCCCAGCTCGTCGGCCAGGCCCTCGGCGTACAGGCCCCATCCCTCTACAAACGCCGTGACGCCGAGGTGCTTGCGGAACTCCGGCAGGCCCGTGAGCTCCTGCGCGAGCGCGATCTGGATGTGATGCCCCGGGATCGACTCGTGGAAGGCCAGCGCCTCGAGCTCGTGCCGCGGCCGCGTCTCGGGCTTCCACGTGTTGACGTAGTACGCGCCGGGCCGGCTGCCGTCGATCGCCGCGGGACGGTAGTACGCGATGGGGCTGTCTTTCTCTTCAAACGTATCAATCGGCTTCACGCCGCACGGGGTGCGCGGCAGGTGTCCGAGGAAGCGCGGCTCGGCGGCCGTCGCGCGCGCGAGCGCCCCGCGCGCCGCGGCCTCGATCTCGCCTCGGGTCTGAAACATGAGCGTCGGGTCGCCGAGCAGCCGCCGTCGGATCTCGGGCAGCGAAGCCGTGCCGAGCGCCTCCTTTCCGAGCGCGCGCATCTCGACCTGGACGCGCGCGAGCTCGGCGAGGCCGATCTCGTGGATCTCCTTGGCGGATAGGTCGAGCGACGTGTGGACCTTGATCAGGCGCGCGTAGCAGGCGGCGCCGCCGGGCACGTTCGCGACGCCCGCGTGGTCGTCGTCGCGCGCGCGCGGCAAGAGATCGCCGCGCAGCAGGTCGCGGTACCGCGCGAACGCGGGCCGGATCTGGCGCGCGAGCGCGCGATCGACGGCCGTCGCGAGCGCGACGCGCTCGGCCTGGGGCCAGTCGGCGTGCGGCGTCGTCGCGGGCACGCGCAGCGGCCACGCGACGTCAGGCTTGGCGAGCAGGTCGTCGAGCTGGCCGAGCACCCGCGTCACCTCGGCGCGCGTCGACACCTTGCCGCGCGCGAGGCCGCGACGCAGGTTCGCGGCCTCTTGGTCGATCGCCGCGCCGATCTTCTGCCAGCGCGTCGCGAGCGCGCGGCCCTCGGCCACCGTCTTGACCGGTTGGAGCTCGGACAGGCGCAAGTAGACCACCTGCGGGCCTTCCCGCGCGTCGACGGCCCAGTCCTCGAGCTCGCACGCGGCGCGAGAGAGATCGGCGTCGATCTCCCCGAGCAACAACCCCCGCGTCACGCGATCCTCGGGCGACAGGGCCGCCACGGCGATCGCGTCGACGTGCGTCCGCAGACGCTCGAGCCGCGCGCGGTCGGCGGCGCGCGCCTCGGGGCTCGTGTCGGGGAGGCGGTCGTCGAACCGCCGATCGCCGATCTCGGTCGCCTCGAGCGGATCGGCGGCGAGCCGCTCGTCCCAATACGTCTGCGCGAGCGCCGCGAGCGCCGGGCCCGCATCGGCGGCCGTCGCGAGCACGCCGGGCGGCACGGGCCGCGGCGCCGAGCGACAAGCCGGAGAGGCGAGGATCAACGAGACCAAGAGCGTCGCCGAGACGGTGGGCGTCGGACGTTTGATGAGCATGTCTCTCCCCTCGGGCGCCGGACGTCGGGATGTTACGCTATCGTGCGTTCCCGTGACCGCGACGTCGCCCGCCTCGCTCGCGCCCATTTTGGAGCTAAAGCGCACGCTCGCCGGCGTCGAGACGCGTTTCGAGTGCCGCGTGCTCGCGCGCAGCGAGACCCACCTCGCCATTTTGTGGATCGCGCCCACGCCGATGCACGTGCACGGCCTCGACCTGCCCGCGGGCACGGTGACCTTCGGTCACTTCTGGAGCGACCGGAATTTCAACGTCTACCACTGGTTGAGATGTGATGCTTCAACCATAGGTTATTACTTCAATATCTCAGACGGTACATCGTGGACCTCCGAGCGCCTCTCATGGCGCGATCTCACGGTCGACGTCCTCGCGACACCGGACGGTCGGCTCGACGTGCTCGACCAGGACGAGCTGCCGGCCGTGCTCGACGACGAGACGCGCGCGCACCTCGAGGCCGGCAAGGCCGCGATCCTCGACGCGCCCGGCGCCGTCATCGCCGAGGTCGAGGCCGCTTCGCGCGCGCTCGTAACGCTGGCTCCGTTCGCCTTTGGGGGCGCGTCGTGAAGACGGTCCTGCAACGCGTGGCGCGCGCGCGCGTGACCGTCGACCGCGCCGTCGTCGGCGAGATCGCCCGCGGCGTCCTGCTCGAGGCCGACGCGGACGTCACCGCGCGCAAGCTCGCGGCGCTGCGCATCTTCCCCGGCAAGACGCCCATGGACAGGACGCTGGGCGAGGTCGGGGGCGCGTGCCTCGTCGTCAGTCAGTTCACGCTGTGCGCGTCGCTGGCGAAGGGCAACCGCCCGAGCTTCGAACCCGCCGAGGCGCCCGCGCGCGCCGAGGCGCTCTACCTGCGCGTCGCCGAAGGCCTGCGCGCCGCGGGCCTGGTCGTCGCGACGGGCGTCTTCGGCGCCGACATGGCCGTCGAGCTCGTGAACGACGGCCCCGTGACGTTCCTGCTCGCGGCCCGCGACGGCGCGCTCGTCAAGTAGCAGCTCACCAGCCCGAGGGGTCGACGACGGCGGCGCGCGGGTCCACGCGCGCCAACACGAAGGACGCGCACAGGTCGCGCGGGAGCCAGCGCGCGCCCTCTGCGCAAAGCCCCGCCGACGCCGCGAGCGCACCGACGACGACCTCGGGCGCGACGCCGCGCGCGCGCAGATCGGCGAGCGACGTCGGGCGCGTACGCTTCGCGAGGCGTTCTCCCCCCGGTGCGAGGACGAGCGGCACGTGCGCGAAGGCCGGCGGCGCGAAGCCGAGCGCGCGGTGGAGCGCGAGCTGGCGTGGCGTCGAGCGCAGCAGATCGTCGCCGCGCACGACGCGCGTGATGCCCATCGCCGCGTCGTCGACGACGACGGCGAGCTGATACGCGGCGGTGCCGTCGGCGCGACGCAAGACGAAGTCGTCGACGCCCGCGGGGTCGGCGGCGACGGGACCGCGAAGCTCGTCGACGAACGCGACGGGCTCGCTCCGCCCGAGAAAGCGGATCGCGGGCGCCCGGCCCTGCGCGGCGGCGCGCGCCGCGATCTCCGCCGCTGGGAGGCCGTGGCAGGTGCCGGCATAGCGAGGCCCCTCGTCATCCTCGGCGTGCGGCGCGCTCGCGGCGCGCGCGACGTCGGCGCGCGAGCAGGCGCACGGGAAGGCGCGCCCCGTCGCGAGCAGCCGCGCGACGGCCGCGTCGTACAGCGCCGTCCGCTCGCTTTGCCGATACGGCGCGAAGTCGCCGGCGCCACCGGGCCCTTCGTTGGGTCCTTCGTTGGGCCCTTCGTTGGGTCCTTCGCTGGGCCCTTCGCTGGGTCCTTCGTTGGGCCCTTCGTCCCAGTCGAGCCCGAGCCAGCGCAGGTCGTCGAGGACCTGCGCCTCGGCGCCGGCGACGACGCGCGCGCGATCGAGATCCTCGACGCGCATGACGAACGCGCCACCGCGCGCGCGCGCGTCGAGCCACGCGAGCAACGCCGTGCGCGCGTTGCCGAGGTGCATGGCGCCCGTCGGGCTCGGGGCGTATCGTCCTCGTTCGGGACTCGTCACGTGGCGGAGCTCAAGAAGACCCTCGGGCCGGTGATGTTGTGGGGGCTGGGCGTCGGGTACGTCATCTCGGGGATGTACTTCGGGTGGAACCTGGGGCTGCCGCTCGGCGGCACCTGGGGAATGCTCGCGGCGACCATCGTCGCCACCATTCTCTACGTCACCTTCATTTTCAGCTACACCGAGCTCGCGTGCGCGATCCCGCGCGCCGGCGGCGCCTTCGACTTCGGCCTGCGCGCCTTCGGGCCCGTGGGCGGCTTCCTCCTCGGCGTCGCCCAGCTCGTCGAGTTTCTGTTCGCGCCGCCCGCGATCGCCATGGCGATCGGCGCGTACTTCAACCTGTTCTTCCCGGCGATCCCACGCGAGGCGATCGCCGGCGTCGCGTACGTCATCTTCACGGCGCTCAACATCTGGGGCGTCCGCCAGGCCGCCGTGTTCGAGCTCGGCGTCACGATCGCCGCCGTAGGCGAGCTGCTGCTGTTCTGCGCCGTGACGGCGCCGCACTTCGACGCGGCTGCTTTCGCGCGCAACGGCCTGCCGCACGGGTGGAGCGGCGCCTTCGCGTGCCTGCCGTTCGCCATTTGGTTGTACCTCGGCATCGAGGGCGTCGCCAATGTCGCCGAGGAGGCGCGCGATCCGCAGCGCGACGTCGCGCGTGGCTTCGGGTGGGCGATGGTGACGCTCGTCGTCCTCGCGCTCGGCGTCGTCATCTCGGCGGTGGGCGTCGGCGGCTGGGAGGCCGTCGTCTCCCCGACGCCGGGCGCGGCTCCGTCCGACAGCCCGCTGCCGCTCGCGCTCGGCCACGTCGTCGGTGGGCGCGGCGCGCTCTACCACCTGCTCGTCACCGTGGGTCTCTTCGGGCTCATTGCCTCGTTCCACGGCATCGTCCTCGCGGCGGGCCGCGCCGCCTTCGAGCTCGGGCGCACGGGCTACGCGCCGCGCTTCCTCGGACGCATCAACGCGCGCACGGGGACGCCCGCCGCCGCGCTCGTCGCGAACGCCGTCGTCGGCGTCGTCGCGATCCTCTCGCGCCGCACCGACGACCTCATCGTCCTGTCCGTCTTCGGCGCGCTCACGCTCTACGCGCTGTCGATGCTGTCGCTGTTCGCGCTCCGTCGTCGCGAGCCCGACCTGCCCCGCCCCTTCCGCGCCATCGCCTACCCTTGGTTCCCCGCGATCGCCATCGTGCTTTCCGTCGTCTCACTCGCGGCCATGGCGTGGACGAATCGAACGGTCGCGCTCGTGTACCTCGCGATCCTCGTCGTCGCGGCCGCGTACCGCGCCGTCCGGTCGCGCGCTCAGTAAGTCAGCAGCGCGTCGACGGGCACGTCGCCGAGCCGCGCGCGGCCCGGCAAGAACGACAGCTCGATCACGAAGAGCGCGCCGACGACGAGGGCGCCCTGCTCGCGCACCAGCTCGACGGTCGCGGCCGCCGTGCCGCCCGTCGCGAGCAGATCGTCGACGATGAGCGCGCGCTTGCCGGGCCTGACGGCGTCGGCGTGCATCTCGAGAGAATCGGTGCCGTACTCGAGCGCGTACGAACGCCGCAGCGTGCGCGACGGCAGCTTGCCCGGCTTGCGCACGGGCGCGAAGCCGATGCCGAGCGCCGTCGCGACGGGCGCGCCAAAGATGAAGCCGCGCGATTCGACGGCGACGATCACGTCGGGACGATGTTGCTGCGCCCGCTCGACGAGGAGATCCACGCACGCACGCATCGCGGCGCCGTCGCCCATGAGCGGCGTGAGGTCGCGGAACAGGATGCCCGGCTTGGGAAAGTCGGGAACGTCCCGCACGAGCGCGCTCAGGACGTCGAGACGGGGATCGACCGAGCCCGAGGCGCTCACGGTCTGGCTCCGGGGGCGGGCACGCTGATGGACAAGTAAGGCATCGGGTCGCGAGGGATTTGGCCCTGGCGGACCTCGAAGTGCAAGTGCGGCCCCGTGGCGTGCCCCGTCTGTCCGACGGCGGCGATGCGATCGCCCGCGCGCACGCCCTGCCCCTGCGTCACGAAGACCTCCGAGTTGTGCGCGTAGACCGTCAACAGATTGCCTTCGTGTTGGAGCACGACGAGGTTGCCATAGCCACGAATCCCGTTGCCGGCGTAGACGACCTCGCCGTCGGCCGCGGCGACGATGGGCGTGCCCGTGGGCGCGGGCAGATCGATGCCTTCGTGCGCGCGCGCGCCGCGCGATCCGAACGGCGACCCGACCAGGGGCGCGACGTTGAGCAGCGGCCAGCGCAGGCGCGCGCCGATCCCGGGCGTCACGAGACCGACCCGCGCCTCGACCTCGGGCTCTCCTTCTGGCGCAGCCCCCACGGGCGGTGGCGCTCCGGGCGGTGCCAGCAAGAAGATCAGCTTGCCGGGACGCACGTCCTCGGCCCGCGCGAGGCCGTTGATCTCGAGGAGGTCCTCGCCCGGCACGCCCGCGCGGTGGGCGATCTCGTCGAGCGTCTCGCCGCGCGCGACGACGTACCACGTCCCCGGCAGCGACGCCGGGTGCATGGGCGCCCGCGAAGGCCGGCAACCCACCAGCACGACGACGACCAAGAGACAGCCTCGGCGAAACACGATGCCTATTCGTCGCAGGCTTTTCGCCCGGACGCCAGCACGGGAAGGGATCAAGCGCTAGGCGGACGGGGACTCGCTGCCGACGCCGTAGCGGCCGCGCAGCTCGACGTAGCGGCACTTCGTGTCCGAGGTCGTCTCGTAGCGATCGCCGACGCGGTGGACGACGACGAGCGTCTGCTCTTCGGGGGAACCGACGGGGACGACGAGGCGGCCGCCGTCGGCGAGCGCGGCGACGAGCAGCGGCGGCACGCGCGGCGCGCCCGCGGAGACGATGATGACGTTGAAGGGCGCGTGCTCGGGCCACCCGGCGCCGCCGTCGAACGCGCCCACGGTGACGTTGCGAACGCCGACCGCCGCGAGCGTCGCCCGCGCGCGCGCCGCGAGCTCGGCGTGAAGCTCGATCGCGAAGACGTCGCGCACGAGGCGCGCGAGCACGGCCGCCTGATACCCGCAGCCCGCGCCGACCTCGAGCGCGCGGTCGTCCGACTGCGGGTCGGCGAGCTCGGTCGCGCGCGCCACCATGTACGGCTGCGAGATCGTCTGCCCCAAGCCAATCGGCAGCGGCCGGTCGGCGTACGCGTCGTCGAGGTGGGCGCGCTCGACGAACAGGTGGCGCGGCACGGCGCCCATCGTCGAGAGCACGCCGCGCGCCCGAATCCCGCGCCGCGCGAGCTGCTCGGCCACCATGCGCGCCCGCGCCTCGACGAAGCGTAGCTCTTCCCCCACCCCCGACTCGCTCATTGGCTGCTACTTCCTAGCGTGCTCGACCGCCTCGTGCACGAACTGCCCGACCTGCCACGCGACGAGATCGCCGATGAGCTGCGCGTGCGTGAGGTCGAGGCTCAGCGGCGTGAGCGACGCGAGCCCGTCGCGCACGGCGCGGCAGTCCGAGCCCGGAACGTCGTCGGCGTTCGTCTCGGGCCCGCCGATCCAGTAGTACGACCGCCCGCGGAGGTCCGCCCGCACATCGACCTGATCCTGATAGACGCGCCTGCCGAGGAACGTCACCTGGTATCCCTTGATGGGTCCTGGCGGCACGTTCACGCTCAACAGCGAGCTCTCCGGCAGCGCGCCCGCGCCGCGCCGAATCGTCTCGGCGGCGAGCGCCGCGAGGAAACCCGCCGCGTGCGAGAAGTCTTGCGGCGCCTTCCGCGCGAGCGACACGGCGATGGCCGGCACGCCCCGCAGCGCCGCCTCGACCGCGGCCGCGACCGTCCCCGAATAAAAGACGTCCGAGCCGAGGTTGTAGCCGTTGTTGATCCCCGAGACGACGAGCGCGGGCCGCCGCGGCACGAGGTGCAGCAGCGCCAGGTACACGCAGTCCACGGGCGTCCCGTCGATCGCGAACACGCCCGGCTCGATCTCGTCGACGCGCAGCGGGCGATCCAACGAGATCGAATGCGACGAAGCGCTGCGCTCGCGATCGGGCGCCGCCACGATGACCTCGCCGAGGTCCTTCAGAGCTTCGCGCGCGGCGGCGATCCCGGGCGCGGCCACGCCGTCGTCGTTGCTCAGGAGAATCAGCGGACGTTCGGACATGACGCTTTTATACACGGCAGGCCCCCTCTCCCCACGGCGCGAGGCGAAGGAGAAAGAAAGAAGCGGGGAGGGCTTTTAGGGCCCTCCCCGCTCTCCGTGTCGGGGCGACTGGATTTGAACCAGCGACCCCCTGTCCCCCAGACAGGTGCGCTAACCAGGCTGCGCCACGCCCCGAAATGCGTGATGAGTTGCGTGATGATTCTTGGGGGATTGCGGACTATTCGCCGCAGATACGTATCAGATCTTGGAGGCCTTGCTTGATCTTTCGTAGCACGTCCGGGCTGACCTCGGGAGGGGGCGGCAGCGGCGCCGGGGCCTCGTCGTGGCCCAGCTCCCGCAGGCGGCCACGCGCGCCCTCGATCGTGAAGCGCTCCTCATACAGCAAGTGACGGATTCGGAGCAGCAGCTCGACGTCCTTCTTGCGATACAGGCGCTGCTGCGACCGCGTTTTCTGCGGCTTGACCGAGCGGAACTCGGTCTCCCAGTAGCGCAGCACGTAGGGCTTCACGCCGCACAGACGCGCCGTCTCCCCTATCTTGAAGTAGGGTTTCTCGGGGATGCCGCCCGTCGTGACCGCGCTTCGCGCCAACGGATCGCCTTAACCGTTCAGGGCGCTCTTGAGAACCTGGCTCGGCTTGAACGTCAGCACGCGGCGCGCGCTGATCGTGATCTCCTGACCGGTCTGCGGGTTGCGGCCCGCGCGCGCGTTCTTGTCGCGCACGACGAAGTTGCCAAAGCCGGAGATCTTGATCTTCTCGCCGCGCTCCAGGGTCTCTTTGATCGTGTCGAAAACGGTCTCGACGATCTCCGCCGCTTCCTTCTTGGAGAAACCGCCGACCTTCTCGTAGACATTCTCAACAATGTCGGCCTTCGTCATGGCACGCGATCTAAGCCGAAAAGACCTTTTGAGTCAACGAGTTGACTATCTTATGGCGATGGGGTGCCCGGTCTGGAGGGCGGCGACGGCGCGCGCGTGGGCCGCATCGACCTCGGCGTCGGTGAGCGTGCGCTCGTCGGCGCGATAGGTCAGCGTCCACAACATGCCCTTCTTGCCGGCGGGCGCGTACTTCGGATCGCGGAAGTCCTCGAGGACGGCGAGATCGCGCAGGAGCGGCTCGGCGGCCGAAACGAGCGACGCGCGTTGGGCGTCGGCCGTGACGGCGACGTCGATCCAGAACGAGACGTCGCGTGTCGCCGCCGGGTAACGCGGCGGCGGCGCGCTTCGCACGGCGTGGCTCGCGCCCGCGACGAGGTCGAGGGCGATCTCGAGGTACAGCGCACGTGCGTCGAGGCCGAGGGTCCGCGCGAGGCGCGGATCGAGCTCGCCAACAACGCCGATCGCGACGTCGCTCGAGGCGTCCGCGAAGATGTCGGCCCCCGCGCCCGGGTGGAGCGGGCCTCTTTCCGAGCGGGTGCGAAAGACGGGCGCGCCGACGCCGAGGGCGCGCAGCAACTCGACCGCGGCGCGCTTGGCGTCGAAGAAGTCGAGCGCCTCGCCGGGCTTGAGCCAGCCCGCGCGGCGACCGAGCCAGATCGCGGCGGCGCGAGAAGGCTCGCGCGTGGGCTCCTTGGTGTCGTTCGTCCGGAGAACGATGGGGCCCACCTCGAAGAGCGCGGTGTCGGGCATGCCGCGCGCGAGGTTGCGCTTGGCCGCGTCGACGAGGCCCGGCAGCAGCGACGTGCGCATGACCTCGTAGTCGGCGGAGATCGGGTTCTTGACGACGATGCCATTCGCGAGCGGCTCGCCGAGCGCCTGCAGCCACGCGCGCGGCACGAAGGCCCACGTCACGGCCTCGTGGCACCCGAGCGCCGCCAGCATCTCGCGCGCGCGATCGGGGAGCGCCTCGGGGCTGGGCTCGGGCGCGCGGCCCCCCGCGGGCAGACGCGCGGGCGCGCGATCGTAACCGTGCAGGCGCATGACCTCCTCGACGAGATCCTCTTCAATCGAAATGTCGGGACGAAAGGTCGGCGCCAAGGCCAGGAGCGCATCGTCGCCTGATTCGTTCCCTTGGGGCGTCGTCGGGATCTCGACCGACCGCAGGTGGCGCTCGGCATCGGCGAGCGGAATGTCGAAGCCGGCGAGGCGGCGCAGGCCCGCCACCGTGAGCGTCACGGCACGCGGGTGCTGTTCGCGCGGGTAGCGATCGACGACCTCGCCCGCGAGCGCGCCGCCGCCGAGGCGCGCGAGCATCGCCGCCGCGCGCGCGCTCGCGTGCGGCAGGCCGTTGGCGTCGACGCCGCGTTCGAACCGGTGCGACGCCTCCGAGTGCAGGCCGAGGCGCTTCGCCGTGCGACGCACGGCGCGCGGCTCGAACGTCGCCGCCTCGAGCAGGACGGTGGTCGTCGCGTTGGAGACCTCGCTCGTCGAGCCGCCCATGACGCCCGCGAGCGCGACGGCCCCCTTACCGTCGGCGATGACGATGTCCGCCTCCTGCAGCGGCCGATCGACGCCGTCGAGCGTCGTCATGCGCTCGCCGCGATGGGCGCGGCGCACCTGGATGTCGCCGCTGACCTTGCCGAGGTCGAAGGCGTGCAGCGGGTGACCGGTCTCGAGCATGACGTAGTTCGTGACGTCGACGAGATTCGAGATCGCGCGGACGCCGCACGCCGCGAGGCGCACGCGCATCCCGATCGGGCTCGGGCCGACGCGCAGACCCGTCACGAGCCGCGCGACGTAGCGCGGGCACGCGTCGGGCTCGCGGATCTCCACGTCGATGCCGCGGTCCGCGGGGAAAGGGCCGACGGGAACCTCGTCGGGCGCGGGCAGGCGCCAGGACGTGCCGAAGAGCGCCGCGACCTCGCGCGCGATGCCCGCGTGCGAGAGCGCGTCGGGACGGTTCGGCGTGACGTTCACCTCGAAGATCTCGTCGAGCACGCCGAGCAGGCTCGCGACGTCGGTGCCCGGAGGCGCGAGCGAAGCCAAGGGATCGGTCGACAGAATCAAGATTCCGTCACTCGCCTCGGAGATCCCGAGCTCGACCTCGCTGCAGAGCATGCCGGGCGACGAGACCCCCCTCACCTCTTTGCGCGCCAGCGTGAGCCCGCCCGGCAACGTCGCGCCCGGAGGCGCCCAGGCGACGCGACCGCCCGCGGGCGGCACGTTGGGCGCGCCACAGACAACCTCTTCCTCGGAGCCGCCCGCGCGCACGCGCACGATGGAGAGCTTCTCCGAGCCCGGGTGCGGCCGCTTGCCGAGCACCTCGGCGACGACGACGCCCGAGAGATCGCGACCCCTGCGATCAATCGATTCGACCTCGAGGCCCGCGAGCGTGAGCTTGCCCGCGACCGCGTCGGCCATGACGCCCGCGGGGAGGTCGACGAGCTCGCGCAGCCAGTTGAAGGAGATCTTCATCGCCCGACTCCCATGTCACCGAAATTGCGAGAGGAAGCGCGTGTCGTTCTCGTAGAAGGCCCGCAGGTCGTCGACGCCGTACTTGAGCATCGCCATGCGCGACAGGCACATGCCGAACGCGAAGCCCGAGACGACCTTCGGGTCGTAGCCGACGGCCTTAAAGACGTTGGGGTGCACCATCCCCGAGCCGCCAATCTCGATCCACCCGCTGCCCTTGCAGAGCCGACAGCCACGGCTCTTGAGCTGCCCCGTGCCTTCGCACAGGTAGCAGGCCGCATCCACCTCGGCCGAGGGCTCGGTGAACGGGAAGTAGCTGGGGCGCAGGCGCACGCCCAGCTTCGGGCCGAAGAAGCGGTGCACGAAGTGGAGCAGCGTGCCCTTCAGATCGGCAAACGAGATGCCCTCGTCGACGACGAGGCACTCGACCTGGGGGAACATCGGCGTGTGCGTGGCGTCGTCGTCGCGACGGAAGACGTTGCCGGGCGCGACGATGCGCACGGGCGGTGGCGCCGCGAGCATCGTGCGGATCTGCACGGGCGACGTGTGCGAGCGCAGGATGCGGCCGCCTTCGACGAAGAAGGTGTCCTGCATGTCGCGCGCGGGGTGGTCGGACGGCGTGTTGAGCGCGTCGAAGTTGTGCCACTCCGTCTCGATCCACGGGCCCGTGCGCACCTCGAAGCCCAAGCCGAGGAAGATCTCCTCTATTTCACGCCGCACGAGCGTGAGCGGGTGCAGCGTGCCGAGCCGCGCGCCGCGCGCCGGGAGCGTGACATCGACCGTGCGCGCCAGATCGACGCCCATCGCCGCGTCCTCGAGGCCCGACAGGCGCGCTCCGACAGCAGCCTCGATGCCGCCCTTGGCGCGGTTCGCGGCCTCGCCGACGGCGGGGCGATCCTCGCCGGGCAGGCGCCCGAGCGCCTTCATGAGCTCGGAGACGAGCCCCTTCTTGCCGAGATACCGCGCCTGCGCGGCGCGGATCTCTTGCTCGGTCGCGAGCCCGCCTATCTCGGAGGCGAACTGCGACGCGAGCCGATCGAGATCGGCGACGATCCCGGCTGCGGCCTCGCTGGGCATGGGGCGAGCAGCGACGTAAAAGAACGTCGCCGCGTCAAGCCGGCATCAAGCCGCCTGAGCGGCTTCGACGACCTTCTTGAACGCGACGGGATCGCTGATGGCGAGATCCGAGAGGATCTTGCGATCGAGCGCGATGTTCGCCTTGTCGAGCCCCGCGATGAGACGCGAGTACGAGATGCCGATCTCGCGGGCCGCGGCGTTGATGCGCACGATCCACAGGCCGCGAAAGTCCGGCTTGCGCTTGCGGCGGTGGAACCAGGCGTAGCGCCAGGCGTGATGAACGGCCTCTACGGCCGCTTTCCAAAGCTTGGACCGCCCGCCGCGAAAACCTTTCGCGTGCTTCTTGATGCGGTTCCGGCGGTGCCGGGTCTTGAATCCACCTTTTGCGCGAGGCATGAACTTAGATCCTTTTGGGTTGTCGCTAGGCGTAAGGGAGCATCGCTTTGATCTGATGCTCCTGAGTCTTGCTGACGTAAGCACCGCGACGGAGGCGACGCTTCGCCGACGACGTCTTGTGCGTGAGGCAGTGGCGCAGGTAAGCCCTCTTCCGCTTCACGCGACCTTTCGCGGTGAGCTTGAAGCGCTTCTTCGCGCTGCTGTTCGACTTCATCTTTATCTTGGCCATGAGAGCGGCGGAGTATAGCGATTGCGCGGGTCTGCGCAAGAGTCTTGGCGGGGCCTGGGGGGTCCCCGCTGGCAGGCCCCTGGCAGGCCCTCTTACAGGGCGTTGGCCCAACCGGCGAACAGCGCGACGACGAGGTCGGTTCGGTCCTCGCCGACGACGGGCGCCTCGGCAAGCAGCGAGAAAGACAGGCCGCTTTTGAGCGCGAGGCGCGCCGCCACGCGCGGCGCGAGCGTGAGGAACGTCGGGGCGGGCGACGCTTCGACGCGGGAAGAAAGGCCCGCCGAAAGCGCGAACGAGGGCCGCGGCGCGAACCAGCCTTCGCAAAGCCCGACTGGCTCGAGGGTCGCGTGCGTCTGCCCCGCGACGACGACGAGGGGCGACAGCAGCGCGACGCCGCCCTGCAGGCCGAAGCGCGCGCCGAGCGCGCGGCGCCCCGTGACGCCGAGCTCGAGGCCCATGCGCACGCCGACGCGCGCCGTGTCGAGCGGGAAGAGCGCGCGTCCGTACACGCTCGCCGTCGTGCGCTCCCACGCGCCGAACGCGCGGTGCAATCCCAACGTCGGGGGACCGAACGCGAACCCGGTCGACGTCACGACGGCGTTCGCGACGTAACGGAAGGTCGTGACGTCGACGGCGAGCGACAGCCACGCGCGGCCCGACGGGCCCAAAAGGTGTCGCAGGCGCAGCGTCGCCGTGCCCGCGACGTTGCCGTAGTAGTCGGGCATCGTGCTCGCGACGAGCGCCGAGGCGCGCAAGCGCAGACCGAGGTCCGTGCCCGCGCACGCCTCGGGGATCGCGCCGTAGTCCGCGCCGTCGGTACCGCCGGCGAGCGGCCCGCCCGCGGCGTCGCGCGGATCGCCGCACGCCTCGGCCCGCGCGGCGCGCTCGCTGGCGACGAGCAACAACAACGCGACGAGGGCGCGCTTCATCGTGACAACCCCGGTGCCGTCCACCCGTCGCCCGCGCGGTCGATGAAAAAGGGGTTCGTGAAGGCCGCGGGCCACACGCCCGGCGCGACGGCCTCGAGATCGAAGCGCTCGAGACCGCTCTCGGCGGCGTTCGGCGGCCGCGTCGGGACCTCGGCATCGGGCAGATCCGGCACGCCGTCCGCGACGCCGTCCTCGTCGTCGGGCGGCGTCTCTTGTTTGAGGCCGGCCTCGACGACGATCCACGCGTCGCCCGTCGCGGGCAACAGCGGCTCGACGAGCGGGATCTCTCTGCGTGTCCGCGACGCGATCAAGCCGAAGTGGCTCCCCGCCGGGAAGTCCTTCGAGACGTCGAGCGTCTGCTTGAGGACGCCGTTGACGAAGATGCGCACGTCGGTGACGGGAATCCACGGGGCCGCCGCGACGGAGATCGTGAGCGTCGCGTGCGCGGCCGGCTTGAAGGGCTCGACGCCGGGGCGGTGGAGCAGGCCCTTGTCGTCGTCGATCGTCACGTCGAGCACGGGCCCGTTCGTGCCGACCATGTGGCCGGCGCGCACGTCGGCGTCGAAGCGCTCGCGATCGAACTTGGCGCGCGTATGGCCGCCGTAGACGAGGTTACGCGGATAGCCGACGCGCTCGACCGACAGCGTGTGCGTGTCGCTGTTGGCGGCGCCGGCGCGCACGATGCCCTGCGACAGCAGCGAGAACCAGATCGCGCGGTAGCGGAGCCAATCGCGCCGCGACGCGCCCGTCATGACCTCCTGGACGTCCCAGTCGATGTTGCGCTTGTGCGCGCCGGGCTTGCCCGCGCCCGGCGTGCGCAGCAAGACGCGCGACGCGAAGGTGTCATCGGTGAGCGGCCGCGTGGGGTCGAGCTGCAGCATGCGGAGGAACCCCTGATCGCGGCCCAGCTTCGCGTCGGACCACGGGTGGTTCAGCTGCCGAACGCCCTCCCCCACGAACAGCGACGCCATGTCGTCGAACATCTCGCCCGGCTCGCGCAGCTCGTCCCACGGCGCGCCGTTGCGCGGCGCGAGCGTGTCGCGCGCGAGGGGCCAAAAATTGAAATGGCCGATCGTCTTGGGGAACGCCTCGCCCGGCACCTCGAACCACAGGATGTTGGGCGTCTGCTCGACCCCCGGGATGACGACGAGGCGATCGCCCACTCCGAGCTCCGCGAGCGTCTCCTCGTAGGTCGAGACGACGTCGTGGTCCGTCGCGACGATGACGTCGACGCCCGACGCGAGGAAGCTCACGACGCGGTCTTGGTCGGGGATCGATGAGTCGTAGCTCGCGCCGCCGTGGACGTGAAAATCACCGGACAGCGTGCCGGGCGGCACGAGGTCGGGCACGTCCTGGGCAAGCAGCGAGATCACGAGGTCGTCGCCCGCGCCGAGCGTCACGTCGCGGCGATCGAGCGACGCGAACGGACCCCGCGTCGCGTACACGTAGTAGTGCCCCGCGGGCACCAACAGATCGAAGCGGCCGTCGGCCGTCAGCACGCGGTTGCACGCGGGCGAGCCCCCGTGGGGAGGGCCCAGCATGGGATCGCACCCCGGGAAGTCGCCGTACAGGCTCGGCACGCGCGCGCCGGGCGTGGGCGCGTCGAACGGGATGAGGACGAGCTCGGCGAACGTCGCCCGCTCACCCGGCGAAGACTCGACGGTCCCTGTGAGGTGGCCCGCGCGCTCGATCGTCAGATCCCCCGCGTCGAGCGCCGTCGTCCCCAGAGCGATCGAGCTGGGCGGCCCCGCGGGCAGCCCGAAGGCGTACGGCTGTACGCGGTACACGCGCCCCGGCGGCAGCATCGCCGCGAAGCGACCGTCGACGCCCGGCACGATCTCGGTGCGCGGCACCGTGCGCGTCTCATCGTCGGGGTTCGCGCCCGGCGCCGGCTCGTAGACGAGCAGCGAGGCCGCGCGCAGCAGCAGGGCCGCGCGCGCGTCGCTGCTGACGAGCGGTCCCTCGCTCGTG
>JBBQJG010000124.1:0-15349 GCA_038325725.1 Polyangia bacterium
CTTCGACGCCTGCCCACGCTCTCAAGAGACGCCTTCGACGACGCCGTCGCCTTCGCGATGACCCTCATCTCACCCGACGACGTCAGGGCCTGGACAGCCTTCTCGGGCTACTCGCTCCGATCAACGTGAAAGCGGTCTAGCCCTCGACTTACCTCCCGACCACGTCGAAGCCGAAACCATGACCGTTGCGTTCCCCCCCTCGGACATCGCGCTGTGGCTGGATCCCGAGGTCGGCGTCACTTTGAACGCCCAGCGCGCTCAACACTGGAGCGATCGCTCCGGACACAACAACGATGCCTTCGTCTCGGGCGTGGGACCGCTCGTCACGTCGGGCGACGCCGGATTCAACGGAAGGCCAGTCCTCCGTTTTGCGCCTCACGAGGCAGACGGCGGAACGTCCTCGACGCGGTTGATCGTCGTCGACACGCCAACGATGCGCTGGGCGACCTCCGACTTTTGGATCTGCCTGGGCTACCGAACGACCAAGCCGGGCGGCGGACAGACCCTGCTCGCAAAGCAGCTTCACACATTGCCGTTCTCGGGCGTCACGATCTCGGAGAACCCCGACGGCAATCCGCAGGCGCAGCTCGCCTCGGATCAAACGTTATTCCCGACCACCGTTTCTCTCGCGGACGGCGCGCCTCACATCGTTTGCTTCGGACGCTCCGGCCCCGACGTCTCGCTGCGCGTCGACGGCGTTGCCGCGAGCCGCAAGACATTTACGCCTGTGCAGGACGTCAGCGCCGAAGGAAGTGATCTCGTGTTCGCGAACCACCCCCTCGCCGACGCGACCCAGCTCGAAGGCGACCTCGGCGAAGTCATCGCCGTCGCCGGTCCGAATGCAGGCGGAGAAATCGGCCTCATCGAGAGCCACCTCGCGGCGAAGTACTTGTCGGCGGCGTCGCCCTGAGGGCGCGCCAGCGTCGCGCCTCAAGGGTCGAGGAGGCGGCCTAGATCGAACGAGACGGCGCTCTGGATGATCCGGGCGAGACTGTCGCACTCGGCGGGAACGAAGCCGTGCCGGCGCGCGAAGTATTCGCGCATCCCGTCGAGCATGTTCTCCGCGGCGTTCCATACCCAACGCGTCGCCGTCACGCGATGAACTCCGTACGAGGCGGCGATCTGCTCGAGGCTGACGCCTTGAACGAGGTGAAGGCGCAGGATGGTTCGATCCCGCTCAGGGAGGGCTTTCAACTGCTCCTCGAGCGCGGCCTGGAACTCGGTCTTGAACCGCGCCCGCGTCAACGCGGTCTCGACGTCACGCGACGGTGCCTCGGCGAGCTCGCTCACTGAAGCGTTGGCGGCAGGAGCGCCGCCGCGGGCGCGGTGAAGATCGATCGCGAGACGAACGGCGACCACCTTGATCCAAAGCTTCAGCGGCCCCGCAGCATCGTAAGCTCGAATGCGGGGACGCGGCGGCAAGAACAGACGCTCGCGAACGCTCTGAAGAATGTCGGGCACATCCGCGGGACGCGCCCCGAGCCTGCGGATGCGGCTCGCGAGCGGCGTCACGTGCTCTCGATCGACGGCCTCGACTGCCGCGCGCTCCAACTCTCCCGCGGCGCAGGCGAGAAAAAAATCAGACGGCCACGTGCTCAGCCGCTCCTCTTGAACGCCGGTCTCGGCAACCAGCTCCCCGAAGCGGGCGCGAGACAGAGCGACGGCCGGCCACGCGGCTCGCCCCGCCTCGTACGCAGAATCGATCACCTCGGCTAGCAACACGGGCCGTGGTAGCTAAAAGGGGAGTGGCCATGGCGAGCGGCGGGATGCGAGCGGAGGGAGCGTGCCCGGCGGACGGAGACCTCGTCCGCATCTTGAGCGGCGCGGCCCAACCAGATGAGCTTCGTCACCTCGAGACGTGCGACGACTGCGCCCGCCTCGCGCGCGGTGTCGCGTCCGAGAGCTCGTCTGGTGAATTCAGCAAGCGGCTCCGCCCGAACGTCGTGCTGCCAGGCACGCTGCTTGCCGGCCGGTATCACGTGCGGCGTCCCCTCGGCGCAGGTGGAATGGGCGAAGTGCATGAAGCCCACGACCGCCTTCTGGGCAAGGTCGTCGCCGTCAAGACGCTCAACGCGAGGCTCGCCGGAAACCCCGAGGCTGTTCGCCGCCTCAAGACGGAGGTCGCCCTTGCCCACAGGGTCACTCACGCCAACGTGTGTCGCATCTTCGATCTCGGCATCGACCATCATGTCTTCCCGAACGGCGAACCGTTGGTATTCCTCTCCATGGAGTACCTGCCTGGCAGCACGCTCGCAAGCCATCTCCGCGCGACATCGCCCCTTTCGGAGCGCGACGCGAGAGAGATCCTGCGACAAATTGCCCTAGGTCTCGCGGCCGCGCATGACGTGGGCGTGGTTCACCGTGACCTCAAGCCCGAGAACATCATGATCGTTCCAGAGACGGGCAGCACCGTTCGCGCCGTCATCACGGATTTTGGCTTGGCCGGCTTCGAGTGGGCAATAGCGTCGAGAGATTCGGGCGCGCGAAATTTGAAGTTGTCGGGGACGATCAGATACGCGGCACCGGAGCGACTGCAGGGCCATCCCGCGACGCCAGCGAGTGACATCTACGCCCTCGGCGTGATCGCGCAAGAGATGCTTCGCGGCCAAGCAGACACGTACGCGGTCGGTCCGGTTGGAACGGCGGATTGGCGCCGGCTCGTCGCGACGCTGAGCGCGACCGTCCCCGCGGACCGTTTGCCGAACGGCGGAGCGCTCGTGCGCGTGCTCGAAGGCGGGCGCCGCCCGCGCCACCTGGGCCTCGTCGTGGGCATCGCCCTCGCCGGCACGTTCGCCGCCGCGGCGGCGTGGCGACTGATGCCGGTGTCTCCGGTGGCGACCGCGCGCTCAGCGCGGCCCGCCGTCGAGCCGACCTCCGAGCGACTGGCCGAATCACCCGCGCCCGAGGCCCACGAAAGCGCGGCCGTCGTGCCAGAGCCGGAATCGCACGAGCGGACGGCCGATGACGGCGCGCCCCGCTCGTCTCATCGTCGGTTCCGCGCGCCCCGCGGCGCCGGGCGCGCCGTGGATCACGCCGTGACCTCGGCACCGCTCGTCGGCGCCTCGGCACCGGCGCTGCCTGGTGCGAGCTCAGACCTCGTCCGCGACGTGTTTTCGACGGGGGGGCGCGCCAGCCACGATCTCGTGGATCCTTTTCCGTCCGATCCGCGACCGTCGTCCGACGTACGGGACAAGCACCGGCTCACGCCATGATCCAACGACTTCTCGGCCCCACGTCACTACTGGTCGTCCTCGCCGCTTCGAATGCGCAAGCGGGCTCACCACCGGAGCGTCCTGCGTCGGCCCTCGAAACGGCCAACAAGGTCGAGGCCGAGCGGTTGTTTCGCCACGGCGTCGCCGCGTATGACGCCAAGGCGTTCCAAGAAGCGATCGGCGCCTTCAAGGCGGCGTACGAGCGCTCGAAGCTGCCAGCGCTGTTGTTCGATCTCGCGCAGGCCCAACGCGCGGCGGGCAACTGCGCGCCTGCGCTTGCGACGCTCGACGAGTTCGTCGCGACGACGGCGCCCGACGATCCCTTGCTCCTTCGCGCGCGTGTCGTGCGTGACGAGCTCCGCGATGGTTGTCCGGGCCCTCGCGCCACGCCGAGCGCGGCATTGCCCCCTCCCGGCCCGCGACCGACGCCGCCGGCCCTCGAGCTCAGCACGGTGTCGGTACAGGCGCTCGCGACCCCGAGACTGGAGCTCGTAGCCCCCGTCGCCACGGCGCCGCGCGGCCCCGGACGACACAGGTGCGCGCTCTCGCTCGCCGGGACGCTCGTGCTCGCGACGGCGAGCACCGCAACGTCCTTGTGGGCGCGCGGGCTGGCCCACTCCGTCGAGCAAGCCCCCACTTGGACCGACGATGTCCGAAGCGACGACACACTCGGCCGCCGGCTGGGCACAACGGCGACGATCGGCTTCATAGCGACGGGGGTCGCGGCGGTCGTGATGGCCACCGCCTGCTGGCCCGCGGTCCGATAGGATCGCCGAAGACACGTCCCCTGCGACAACGTGTCGCAGGCCTTCTCGTCGAGTTCTATGCAACAGGCGTCAATCGCCTCCGTAGGAGTTCGTAGCGGCTACATGGTGCGGCCGCCCAACGACAACGGAGGTACGAGACATGAAAGTCGAACGACTGTTTCTGGTGGCGACACTGGCATCGATGACCGGCGCTTGCGGGGGCGACGATACGAACGGTTCCGGCGTCACCCCGGGGGCGCAAACGACGCTCACCGATCGGCTCGGCACGCTGAGCCGCGACCTCGCGCCCGGAATGAAAGGCGAAGACGTCCGCGCACTCCATGAGTCTCTCTCCCAGTACGGCTATTTCCCCAACGCCCGCCTTCAACGGGGCTACCCGTCGTGGCGACCGCTCGTTTCGCGGGCCCCGGCGGACCTCGCGACGTTTGACCAATCGACCTCGGAGGCTGTGCGCGCGTTTCAAGGCAACATGCAGCTCCCTCAGACCGGTATCGTCGACGAGGGAACGCGACGCGCTTTGCAAACGCCCCGCTGCGGGGTCCCCGATGGGCTCCCGCGCATCGATGCCAGCGACAAGTACGCGCAGAGCGGCGCCAAGTGGCCAACGACGGCCCTCACCTGGCGTGTTCTCCCGCTGGCTCCGGGAATCACGCTTAATGGCGTGACCCTCGCCCAGACGCACGACGTGGTTCGCGACGAGCTCGCGGTCTGGGCCGCCCAGACCAATCTCACCTTCACAGAGAACACGACCGCCGCCGACATCGAGGTCCACTACGGAGCCATCGACGGCGTCAACGGAACCCTCGCGAGCACGTTCTTCCCGCAGAACGGGGACATGACGATCGACCCAGCAGAGACCTGGTCGGTCGCCACGCCGACGCCCGCCAACGCGTTCGACCTGCGAACCATCGTGCTTCACGAGCTGGGGCACTCGCTTGGACTGACTCACTCGGGGTTCCAGGTCGCATCGATGTTTCCGACCGTGAGCTTGGGCTCTTCAAAAGGTCTGAACCTCGACGACGACGCGGGTATCAGCAGCCTTTACGACGCGTGGGAGCAGTTGCCCGGCCTCGCCAAGGACATCGGCGTGGGAGCGAACGGGGAAGCTTGGGCGATCGGCACCCTCGCCATGGGCAACGGTGATTTCAGCATTCACAAGTGGAACGGCTCGTCGTGGGTCGGCACGGACGGCGGAGCCCTTCGAATCGCGGTCGGGCCGACGGGCGTGCCGTGGGTCGTGAATTCCGCTGGTACGATCTTCCGAAGAACCTCCAACAGCCCGACGAGCGGCAGCTGGCAGCAATTGGCCGGGTCGGCGAAGGACATCGCCGTCGGCGCGGACGGCACGGCGTGGAAGATCGGGACGACGGCGATGGGCACGGCCGGCGATTTCAGCATCGAGAAGTTCAACGGTACCGCCTGGGTCGCGGCGGCCGGAGGAGCGATTCGGATCGCCGTCGGTCCGGACGGCGTGCCGTGGGTCTCCAACACCGTGGGAACGATCTTCCGTCGCACGACGAACAGTCCGACGACCGGCAACTGGACCCAGCTGCCCGGCCAGGCGACCGACATCGGGATCAACGACGGCAACATTGCGTGGAGCATTGGAAAGACGCCCATCGGCGGCGGTGGTGACTTCATCATCCAGACCTGGAACGAGCAGCCGACCGCGAATCTGGGTTCGCCGCCAGCGCCGGCCGAGTTCGCCTGGATCGCGGCCCCAGGTGGCGCGCGTTCGGTCTCGGTGGGACCGAACGGCCGCCCGTGGGTCATCAACAACGCGGGGGTCATCTTCCGCTCGCAGAAGTAGCGAAGCGGTTGCCATGCCCCGAACGACCCTTCATTGCGTCCTCGGGGCATGGTGCTCGCTCGTCTCGGCGTCGACGCTGGTCGGCTGCAACCCCTCGACGATCGAACAGCGATCGGATCCGATCGTCTATGGCTCTGACGATCGGCTCGAGTACTTCGACTCCACGTCCGCGGTGGCCCAGCAGCGGATGGCGGCGGCCGTCGTGGCCCTCATTCCCAACAACGCCCTTCGAGCGGACGGGCACCTCTCGAGCGACGTGCCGAGCTGGGGACAACGCGACGGCCTTTGCGCGAGCGAGCGCTTCGCGGACCAGCCGGCGGCCGCCTTTTGTACAGGCGTTCTCGTCGACTGGGATCTCGTCCTCACGGCCGGCCACTGCGCGCGCGCCTACGCGCCCCAGGATTTCTCCGCCGTGTTCGGCTACTACTACGGCACCCCAGGGGAGCTCGCCACACGGGCAGGTGAT
Organism: Polyangia bacterium; assembly: GCA_038325725.1. Taxonomy (GTDB): domain Bacteria; phylum Myxococcota_A; class Polyangia; order Fen-1088; family Fen-1088; genus DASZFV01. The sequence continues at coordinate 6,256 of JBBQJG010000124.1, forward strand.
GTCTACGACGTCGTCGAGATCGTCGCGGAGGCGATGGATCCTCCCGGAGCGAGCCCACGACTCGACTATGCATGGTTGAGACTGGGACGCCCGGTCCGGCCTCCTCACTGGCCCGCCCCAGCCCATCGCGGCGCGCCCACGCTCCACCTCGGAGACGCGCTCGTGGCGATCAGCGCCGGCGGAGGCGCGCCCTTGAAGATCGACAGCGGCGGACGTGTCCGCGATGCTCACGAAGATGTGTCCGACTACTTCGTCGCGGACACGGACACGAGCCACGGCTCTTCGGGAGGGGGTGCCTTCGACAATCAAATGACCCTGCTCGGTGTCCTCGCCCGCGGCGCGCCCGACTACGTCGAAGGACACACCGCTTGCTACGAGAGCGTACGACAGCCCGATCCTCTCGCGGCGCAGGAGGAGTACACCCTCGTCGATCGCGCGATCGACGGTCTCTGTGAGGAGGATCCGTTCGTCAGCACCCTCTGCCGCCCCGACTGTGGCACGCCCTGCAGCGCTCTTCCTCTCGCGCCGGAGGGTGGATGCTCCATCAAGCCTGAGCGGACCCTTCGGCGCGCCCCGGTGGCATTGATGTCGCTGCTGATCCTAGCCGGCGTCGGTCTCCGCCGTCGCCGCGCGACCGCGCGCGATTCGGAATCAGAACACGAAGTGCATCGTGTCGTCCGTTCATCTCGGTCTTAGAGGTCACGCAACATTGTCAAAGATGTCCGTGGTCGTCACGTGAGCCTCTATCGTCTTGTTTGGTGTCCGCGGCGGGCATTTAGATGGCTGCGGGACGCTACGGCGTCATCATCATCATTGCCGCGAGCGCGTCGAAGCTGACGCGCGGACGCCAACCGAGCGCGTGCAAGCGGGCCGGGTGCGACAAGAGGACCGGGTATTCGGCGCGGAAGCCCGGCTTGAGCTTCACGTGGTCGCGCCACATAAGGTTCACGCGCGCGAAGCAGAGCGCGAGCCAGTCTTCGACGGAGTGGCCCTCACCCGAGCCGATGACCGCCTCGGAGACGGCGTCCTGGGTCACGAGGGCCAAGATGCCTTCGACGGTGTCGCCCGCGAACGTCCACTCCTTGACGACGGTCGGGTCGCCGATCTCGAGCGTCTCGGCGCTGCCCGCGGCGATGCGGCGCGCGGCCTGGGCGATCTCCCGCGACAGGTGTCCGGCACCGCGAAGCGGGCTCTCGTGGTGGAAGAGATATCCGACGTAGGTTCGCAGGCCGCGCGAGCGGTAGTAGCGCGCGGCGTACGCCGAGTGGATGCGTGAGACGGCGTAGGGGCTCGTCGCCGCGAAGGGCGTGTCCTCGTCGAGCGGCGCGCCCGTGTTCTCGAACTGCACCCCTGAGCCCGGAATGAAAACGCGCGCGTCGGGCGCGTGCTTGTGCGCGCTCTCGAGGACGTTGAGCGCACCCGTGGAAATCGTCGCGTGATTCTCGAAGAGCGCGTCGTGGCGCGTCGTCGACCGCGCCGCCAATTGGAAAACGTAGTCGGGCCGCGCGCCCGCGATCGCGGCCTCGACGGCGGCGCCGTCGGCGACGTCGAGCGGCGTCCACGGCCCCGAGCGCGAGAATCCCGTGACCTCGACGCCGCGGGCGCGCAGCGCCTCGACGAGGTACGGCCCATCCTGTCCGTTCGCGCCGAAGACGAGCGCCTTCAACGTCGACATCGGCCCGTTACTTCTTCGCGACGCCCCGGACGATCTCGATCGTCGGCAGCGGGAAGATCATGCCAACGCCCGAATCGAGAAGCGCCTTCTCGCGCTCGACGAACTCGGCGCGGAAGTGCCACGGCAACACGAGGTAGTAGTCGGGCCGCGCCTTGCGCGACTCCTCTTCGCTGACGATCGGGATGTCCGAGCCGAGCGTGCGCGCGCCGAACTTGTCGGGGTTGCGGTCGGCGGCGCAGTCGACGAGGCGGCTGTCGATGCCGCACCACTGCAAGATCGTGTTCCCTTTCGTTGAAGCGCCGTAGGCGTGGATTCGCTTGCCCTCGCCGCGCAGCTTCTTGAGGAGCGTCACGAGCTCCTGCTTGTGCACGTTGACGCGCTCTTGGAAGAATCGGTACGGCTTGTCGGTGTCGAGCTCGAGGTCGAACTCTTCTTGCCGCATGCGCTTGATGTTCTTCTGGAACTCGTCGCGTCTGTACTTGCCGTTCTCGGCGTGCGTCGCGTAGAGGCGGATCGAGCCGCCGTTGATGTCGTTGAGCGTGACATTGACTGCGCGCAGGCCGGCCTCGTCGAGGATGCGCTCGAGCACGGCGAGGCTGTAGTACTCGAGGTGCTCGTGGCAGATCGTGTCGTAGCTGTTCATTTGCAGCATCGTCGGCATGTACGACATCTCGACGCACCAGAGGCCGTCGGGCGCCAGCAGCGCCTTGATGCCGCGCGCGAACGCGATCGGATCCTCGAGGTCGTAGAACATCGCGATGGAAGTCACGATGTCGCACAGGGAGCCACCGAGCGCGCCCACGAGGTCGCTCGACGGGAACAGATCGTGGACGACGGTGATGTCGGCCGGGACCTCGTTCGCGAGGTCCGACGGATCGATGCCGAACTTCTTGAATCCGGCCGGATAGGCCTTGAGCAGCGTGCCGTCGTTGCAGCCGATGTCGAGCACGCGCGCCGACGGCTTGCCGAGCAGCGCGGTTGCTTCTTCGGCGATGCCGCGTAGGTGGTTCGTCATCGTCGCGTTCGTGCCCGAGCGGTACCAGTAGACCGAGTACAGGACCTCGGGTGGCACCGTGTGCTCGGTCTGCAGGAGACCGCAGGCGTTCTCGTCGAGCAGCGGGTTGCAGCGCACGAGCGACGTCGGCACGCGCCGCAGCGGCGGTGTCTGGCGCCCGGGCTTGAGGAACGAGCCTTGGAGGTGCTGCTCGCCGAGGTCGATGACCTTGGTGAGCGAAGAGGATTTACAAACGCGGCAGGTGTTCCGGTGGATGAGATGCATCGCGGATGGCCCCGCTTATAAGCTGGCCCGGCGCCGAACTCAACGGTGCCGGGTGTATCGTGAATGTGTGTCGGCGCTGACGCGAGCCATGGTTCTCGCCGTGTTCGTCGCCGGGTGCGGCGGGCACGCTGTCGTCGTCGCCACCACCGACGCTGGCGCCAATGCCCCCTGCCGCGGCGAGGTCGTCGGCGGCCGCTGCCGCGTCCGTTTGGCGGGCATGCAGGTCCAGCCGTACGACCTCGCCGCAAACGCGACGCACCTCTACTGGACGACCACGTTCATTGACTTGCCGGGCCACGGCAAACTCATGCGGATGCCGGTCGCGGGGGGAGCGGTGGAAGAGCTCGCCGCCGGAAAGGCCGGCGACAACCCCCACTCGATCGTCCTCGACGACACGAGCGTCTACTGGACCGACTTCAGGGCGACGACGGGCGCGATCCTGAAGTTGCCGCTCGCAGGCGGCGAGCCCGTCGTCGTCGCGGCGAACCAGGACAGCGCCCACGGGCTCGCCGTCGATGCGACGAACGTCTATTGGACGACGTACTTGGCGCGCGGCCAGGTGCGCCGGGCATCCAAGGCGACATCCGAGGGCAAGCCGTCCCCCGTGATCGATCTCGCGTCTGCCGAGAGTCTTCCCAACAACGTCACCGTCGACGCGAAGTTTGCCTACTGGACGAACTCCATCGACGTCGCGGGCGCGGTTCGCAAAGTGGCTCTCGACGGCGCGACGCTGCCCGTCACTCTCGCGGGCGGCCAAGACAGACCGTACGGCATCGCCGTCGACGCGACGACCCTCTATTGGACGAACCTCGGCGGGCAGGTGATGGCGCAGCCGCTCGTCGACGGCGCCGCGCCCGTCGTGTTCGCCAACGAGCAGCCGGAGCCCTATCGCCTCGCCGTCGCCAGCGGCACGCTGTACTGGGCGTGCTACCCGCAGAAACCCGCCGGTCTGCTCGGCAGCATCCGAACGGCGTCGATCACGGGGGGCGCGTGGACCGAGCTGTCTCCGGCGACCTCGTTTCACCTCGCCGTCGACGGAGCCAGCGTCTATTGGACGTCATACCGCGACGGCGCGGGCGGCGGCGGCGCCGTGGCCGGCGGCTCGATCTTCCAGCTCACGCCGCGCTGATCTCTCGGCTGTCTACTCGTAGACTTGAAGCTCGCTGAGCGCGACGTAGTCGTGAGCCTCGACGCGGACGTACCGCGCCGTCTCCTTCGTCTCGATCTTCCACGGGGATGACAAGAAGTCGCCGCTTCCGAAGTGCGTCGCGCGCGTCGCGATCTCGCGGTACGTCTGACCGTCGTCCGACACGGACACCACGTAGGGGAGACACTGGTCCAGGTTCTGATCGCCGCGGTTGAACACGACGATGCGGCGAATCTTCCGCGGCTTTCGAAGGTCGACGACGACCCAGGCGGGCTGCGGCCCCCCGACCTGCGTGTGCGCGCCGTAGGTGCCGCCCACGACGCCGTCGACGAGCCCGGACGGGTCAGGGGTCCCCGGGTGCCGGGAGCTCGCCGTCACGACCATCCCGCGCGCGATGTTCGTGCCCGAAAAGACCGTTTCGCCGAGCGACACGACCCCGTACAGAACGAGCAGGCCGACGATCGCGATGCGCGCGATCCCCATCCGACGAAAGGAGGCGTCCGTGCGCAGATCGATGCGCGCCCGAAGGGCGGCGACGACCTGTTCGAGAGCTTCGCGCACGTTCGTGAGATCTTCGGCCTTCCACCGCTCGAAGGCCACGACGTCCGCCGCGGCCAGCGCCGCCCGAACGAGCGCCTCCCGCTCGCTGGACACGGGCAACGGCCGAGCCTCATCGAGCCGCGCCGACCCCATCTCCAGATCGGCGTGCTCGGCATGCTCCTGGGCCATCAAGAGGCACCGGACCGCATCACGCAGCAGGCTCACCGAGACCGGAATCATCTCGGGCAAGGCGTCCCCGGAGGCGGTGCGCGTGCGGGCTTCACTCGCCGAGACGTAAAATTTCACCGCGTCGCGCTGCCGCGGCGTCAGCCCCGCCCCTGAGCGCTTGGGGAAAAACCAAGCGTGTGCCCACTGCCTGAGGGTCCCGATCATCGCGCGTCCTCCTATACCAGTCGTCCTATTCCAGTCGTCGCCGATCGGCAGGCAGCAAGAAGCGGCCCGGATCCGTGCGGCTCGCCCAGTAGAGCCGGCCCAGCATCTCGAGGCTCCGGCGGATCTCGACGATCGACATCTTCGAGTGACCGGCCGTGCGCACCGGCAATCTGATCGGGAGCTCGGCGATGCCGAACCCATTGCGGGAGAGCACGAGGAGGCTCTCGAAGAAGAACGAGTAGCCGTTCGAGCGCACGAGGTCGAACAGCTCGCGGGGGATGCGCGTGAGGTCGTAGACGCGAAAGGCGCCCGTGGCGTCTTCGGAGATGCCGAGCAGCGCTTTCGTGAGGACGTGCCCCGCGCCCGAGAGGGCCTTCCGCACGACCGTCCAGCCCGGCAGGCTGTCGGATTCGATGTAGCGCGAACCCACGACGACCGGCGAGGCGTCGGCGCCCGCCAGAAACATCGGAATCAGATCGGGCGAGTGCGTGAAGTCGCAGTCGAGCGTCACGAGGCGCGCGTAGCCCTCCGCGTAGGCCCGCGCGATGCCGTCCTTGTGCGCGCTGCCGATGCCAGCCTTGCCGGGGCGATGCAGGCCGCGGACCCGCGCGTGGCGCGCGGCGAGCGCGTCGATGACCGCTCCGGTGCCGTCAGGCGAGGCGTCGTCGATGAAGAGCAGGTCGGCGTCGAGGCCGAGCGCCAGGATCTGCTCGCACATCGGCCCGACGTTCTCTCTCTCGTCATACGTCGGGATGACGATCAGCGTTTTCATCGGCGGGAGCCGGCCCTCACCGGCCCCTTGTAGCACAGCCCCGCCTCGCCGAACGATGGCGATCGAGCCCGGTAGACAGATCGCCGACGGGCCGTTAACGTGCGCCCGTGACCTCCACCCTCGCAGTCCTCGTGCTCAACGAGATCGACGCCATCAAGCAGGTGCTGCCCACGCTCGACCGGAAGTGGGTCGACGAGATCATCGTCGTCGACGGCGGCTCGACCGACGGCACGATCGAGTACTGCGAGAGCCAAGGCTTCCAGGTGATGCGCCAGAAGGAGCGCGGCTACGGCAAGGGCATGATGGAGCTCATCGCGATCGCCAAGGGCGACATCATCATCGAGTTCATGGGCGACGGGAACTGCAAGCCCGATGCGATCCCCGAGCTCATCAAGAAGATGAACGAGGGCTTCGATCTCGTCATCGCTTCACGCTACACGCACAACGCGACGAGCTTCGACGACACGGTCATCACGCGCTTCGGGAACTGGTGCTTCACGCACATGATCAACGTGCTCTTCCGCGCGTCGTTCCAGGACTCTACGATGGGCTACCGCGCCTACCGCAAGGACGTCTTCAAGACGCTCGAGATGGACAGCCCCGGCCTGTGCTTTCCGACGCAGGGCTCGATCCAGTTCGCGCGCTTCGGCTACCGCATCACGGAGATCCCCTCGGACGAGCCGATGCGCCTGGGCGGCGAGCGCAAAGCCCAGAACATCAAGACGGGCCTCGAGCTCCTCGCCATGATCCGCACGGAGCTCTTCCGCGAGTACTTCCTGCGCACGAGCCGCCGCGACCGCGGCGCCGCCAAGTGACCCGCGCGCGCTAGGTGAAGCGCTCGCGCAGCCAGCGCCGCGCGGGCCGCTCGAAGCCGTAGTGGGCGGCCGTCGCCGCCGCGACGAGGATGACGGCGAATGCGACGAGCAGCCAGATGTTCGTCGTCGGCATCTCGACGTGCAGGACGTGCTTCGCGATCGCGAGCGTGATCATCTGCAGCGGGACGTGGATGAGGTAGACGGCGTACGAGATGTCGCCGAGGAACGTGAAGGGCCTCAGCGACAGCAGCCGCGCGAGCGGCGGTACCCGGAGGCAGGCGAAGATCAGCAGCGGAAACGTCGCGAGGACGTTGGGCAGCGGGTTCACCGTGACCCACGCCTTCCAACCGATGAACGACGAGGCGACGCAGATGACGGTGAAGCACGCCAGGCAGCCCCAGCCGAAGCGCACGCCCCACCCTCGCTTGTCGAGCGCCTGCATGTACAGGAACGCGACGGACCCCAGAAAGAACCCCACGAGCGCACGGCCGATGAGCGAGTTGACAATGGGCCAACTCGCGTTTGGCTGCTGGACGGCGATGCCAACGACGACGGTTAGGAGCGCGAGCGGAACGTAGCTCGCCCGGAAGCGCCGCGCGAACAGGTAAAAAAGGACATAGACGAGGACCTCTCCCGACACCGACCACGACGGCTCGTTGTACGACCACCCGTGCTCGAAGAACGTGTGCAGGTAGAAGAGTTGCAACACGAAATTGTACAGGTCGTTGTGTTCGTAGATGACCGTGACCTGGTACCGCGCCCACAGAAACCACTCGAGGCCCGCGCAGACGAACAAGGCTAAGACATGCAGCGGATACAGACGCGACAGACGCAGGAAGAAGAACTCCCGCCCGTCGACCTTCTGCTCTCCGAGCGGCTCGAGGTAGCGGTAGGTGAGGACAATGCCGCTCAGCAGGAAGAACAGATCGACGAACAGCCAGGCGTTCTCATAGATCCAGTGGAACGCCATGTACTGCATCAGCGGATACGTCGCGTGATCGCCGCCGAAGTGCTGAAAGTGCGAGAAGACCGAGACGCCCAGCGCCGCGAGGCCCCGGAGGGCGTCGAGGGGAGCCAACCGCTCGGTCTTCGGACTCGTCTCGGCTGTCGTTCCCATGGGTCTCCTCAGAGGCGCGTCGCGAGATCGAGGACGTGGAACTCGCCCTCGTCGAAGAGGTTCTTGCGGCTCTTCTTCAGCGCCTCGATCACGCCAAAGAAGTCGAGCTCGAAGCGGGCTTGGTTCTTGTAGAACCCGTTCCGCCCCGTCTTGTCGATGATGACCGCCGCGCGCGCCGTCCACGCCGAGTATCGGTACTCCGCCGACGACTCGCCGAGTTGGTAGGCGAAGTAACGGATGCCCTGCGACAGCATGTAATCGGCCCAGGCCTCCGGCCCCTTGAAATCCGGCGGCCCGGGCGGCGGCCCCATGACGCCTGGGTGATCGTAGACGGAGATCGCGTTGCGCCGAAAATCCAGCAGGTACGTGTGATCGAGCATGACGAGGAGAGGGACCTTCTCGGGCACGGTGCTCTGGATCCGCCCGTAGAACGCCTCGAACGCTGGCGCGCCGACGTGCGGCCCCTTGTCGTGGAAGACCTGCTCGGCCAGGGTCACGTCCTTGATCAAACGGTTCTTGAGGATGTCCGTCATGCCGACGGTGGCCCACAGGTGCATGGCCACGGCGAGGATCCCGAGGACGGCGCCCGGCAGCGCGCGCGGCAGGCTGCGCTCCCAAGTCGCGCCCGCGACGCTGCGCGCGACGGCGGCGAAGGCGAACGACATCGTGAAGGCCATGTAGTAGCGGGAGATGCTGTCGGCGTCGTGGAACGCGCGGAAGAAGTGCATCATCAGGGCGAACCCGAAGACGTTCGTGAGGAGAAAAGCGTGGATCGCCCGGTTACGACGCGTGACGGGGAGCGCGATCGCGGCCGCGAACATCAGGAACAGCGTCTTGAGCGGCCGCTGGTACATGAGGTTCTCGATCGACCAGCGGATCTCCTCGGCGAACGGAACCTGACCGATGATGCCGAAGTCCGGGCGCGCGTAGCCCTTGAACACCGGATACATCATCGTCCCCACCGTGCGGAGCGAGTGCACCATCCACGGGAGAAGGAACGCGCCCATCGCGACGAACGCCCCCGCCGCCTGTCGGAGCCAATCCCGGCGCGTACGCCCCCCCGGAGCGGCGGCGAGCGCGGCGTAGTTGAACCCGATCAAGAAGACCGCCGCGGGCAGGAAGTTCTGGCGCAGCGTGCAGACGGCCGCGGCAATGAGCCCCGCGAGGATGGCGTTCGAGCGCGGGTCGGCCTCGTCGAAGGCGGCCTCGTCGAAGAGCCGGAACAGGGCCAGGAAGCAGACGACGCCCGAGTACTGGCTGCCGAGGTTCGCCGGCGTGTGGTTCATGGTCGCGGCGAGCACGCCCCCCGCGAGCACGACGGGGGCGGGGGCGACGCCGGCGCCGGCGCGGGCCCCT
>JBBQJG010000125.1:0-15293 GCA_038325725.1 Polyangia bacterium
GGTCGTGTCGTTCGGCGAAGTCCATGGGCGCGTCTGGGCGCGGCGTGTTTGGGGGCCCTACGTCCGCCGAGACGCTTGGTTACGGTCCGACGACGTGCGTACCCTGCCCCCCATGTCGCGTAGGAGCGCCCTGAAAATGCCCCCTCGGAAACCAGCGCCGTGACAGACCGCGAGTGGCTCGAAACGGACGGGCTCGGCGGCTTCGCCTCGGGCCCCGTCGCGGGGCCGCGCACGCGGCGCTATCACGGCCTGCTGGTCGCGGCGACGACGCCCCCGACCGGGCGCACGATGCTCGTCTCGGGCTTCGACGCCACCGTCGAGACGCCGGGCGGCCGGTGGATGCTGTCTGCCCAGCGGTACGCCCCCGACATCGTCACGGGCGAGGACCACCTCGAGAGCTTCGCCCTCGCGCCGTGGCCGACGTGGACCTTCCGGCTGCCCGACGGCACACGCATCGTCCACGAGCTCCTCATGCGCAAGGGCGCGCCGCAGGTGTTCCTCTCGTGGCGGCTCGTGACGCCGTCGCGCGCGCCGCGCCCCGCGCCCGATCTCGCCTGGGCACGGCTCTCGGTGCGGCCCTTCCTCGCCGGGCGCGACTTCCACGCGCTCATGCACGAGAACCCGGCTTTCTCATTCGACCCCGAGACAAACGGCGACCACTTTCGTTTCCGCACGTACGCCGACGGACCCCGGCTCGTCGTCACGTCGAGCGGGCGTTACCAGCACCAGCCGCTGTGGTACCGGCGCTTCGTCTATCAAGAAGAGCGGCGCCGCGGCCTCGACTGCGAGGAGGACTTGGGCGCGCCGGGCGCGTGGTCGTTCGAGCTCGCCGCCGGCGAAGCGGCGATGGTGTTTCATTTCGAGCGCGGCGCGCCCGATCCGCAGACGATGCCCGCGGCGGTCGCCGTGGAATCGGCGCGGGCGTTCGAGCGCGAGCGCCGCGCTGCGCTCGGCGGGGCGCTCGAGCGCGCGGCGGATCAGTACCTCGTGGCGCGGCGCGGAGGCCGCACGCTCATCGCCGGCTATCCGTGGTTCGGCGACTGGGGACGCGACACGTTCATCGCGCTGCGCGGGCTGTTGCTCGCGACGGGGCGCGTGGCCGAGGCGTTGGAGGTGTTGGGGGCGTGGGCGGGCGCCGTCTCGGAGGGCATGATGCCAAACTGTTTTTTAACCGACGCGACGGCCGAGCCTGAGTACAACTCGGTCGACGCGTCGCTGTGGTACGTCGTCGCCGTCGCCGAGGCGCTGCGCGCGGGGAGCGCGTCCGTCGACCAGCGACGGCGGCTCGTCGACGCCGCGCTCGCGATCCTCGACGGCTACACGCACGGCACGCGCTTCGGCATCCGCGCCGACGCCGACGGGCTGCTCGCCGCGGGCGTGGCCGGGCAACAGCTGACATGGATGGACGCGCGCGTCGACGGCCGCGTCATCACGCCGCGCATCGGGAAGCCCGTCGAGGTGCAAGCGCTGTGGCTCAATGCCCTCGCGGCGGCGGCGACCTTCGAGGGGAACGCCGACGCGCGCGGGGGCGACCTCCTCGCGCGCGGCCGCGCGAGCTTCGAGCAACGGTTCTGGAACGAGGAGCGCGGGTGCCTGTACGACGTCGTCGACGTCGATCATCAACCGGGGACCGTCGACGCGTCGGTGCGGCCCAATCAGCTCTTCGCCGTCGGCGGGTTGCCGCTCGCGCTGCTGTCGGGCGCACGCGCGCGGGCCGTCGTCGACGTCGTCGAGCGCGCGCTGGTCACGCCGATGGGGCTGCGGTCTCTCGCGCCGGGTGAAGCCGGCTACGTCGGTCGCTACGAGGGTGGCGTCGTCGCCCGCGACGGCGCGTACCACCAGGGCACCGTGTGGCCGTGGCTCCTCGGCCCCTTCGCAGAAGCGTTCGTGCGTGTGCGCGGCGGAACAGCCGAGGCGAAGCAGCTCGCGCGCGAGCGGTTCGTCGCGCCGCTGCTTGCGCACCTCGAAGACGCCGGCGTCGGCCACGTCTCGGAGATCGCCGACGGGGACGCGCCCCACGCGCCCAACGGCTGTCCCTTCCAGGCATGGTCGCTCGGCGAGCTGCTGCGGCTCGAGCGCGTCGTGTTGGCGTAGCGCGACGAATGGTCGCGCCAACGCGCTTGAGCGGCGGCGCCAACGACGTTGCGCGCGAATTCTCCGTCGCGGCGGATCTGGCGGCGGGCGCGCGCGCGGCGCTTGGTCCTCGTCTTGCTGTGAGGCAGGACATGCCCACTTGCTCCAAGCTCGCCCTCCTCTTCTCGATGTCGGCGCTCCTCGCCTGCACGACGCGCACGCTCGCAGAACCGACGCCCGTCGTGAGCCGCGGCGTCGTCACGCCCGTCGTGCAGAGCACGAACCGCGACCTCGACATCCTGTTCGTCATCGACGATTCGTCGTCGATGCAGCTGCTCCAGGACAAGCTCACGGCGAACTTCCCAGCGTTCATGCAGGTGCTCGAGGCGCTGCCGCTGCCGAACGTCCACATCGCCGTCGTCTCGTCGGACCTCGGCGCGGGCCGCTTCCAGGCGAACGAGGTGCCGGGGTGCAGGCACGGCGGCGACCAGGGCAAGTTCCAGTTCGCGCCGCGCGGCGCCTGCGCAAAGGGCCGCCTCAACGACGGGCAGACGTTCCTGTCGAACATCAATGGCCGCGTCAACTACACGGGAAACATCGCCGATGCGTTCGGCTGCCTCGCGGACCTCGGCCAGGCGGGCTGCGGCATGGAGCACCAGTTCGGCTCGATGCTGCGCGCCCTGGGCGCCGACGGCCACGGAGGCGCCCCGCCCGAAAACATCGGATTCCTGCGGCCCGGGGCTTGGCTCGCCGTCGTCATCATCACGAACGAGGACGACTGCTCGGCGCCGCTCGAATCGAGCGTCTTTGACCCCGCGAGCAAATATGTGACCGATCCGCTGGGCCCGCAGTCGTCTTACAGGTGCAACTACGTGGGCCACCTCTGCGATGGAAAGAAGCTGCCGCTCCAATCGGGCGGCACTTTCAAGGACTGCGTGTCCGCCGAGGACGGCGTGCTCCTACGCGTCAGCGACGTCGTCGCCGGGCTCAAAGGGCTCAAGACCGATCCGAACAAGATCCTCGTCGCCGCCGTCGCGGGCCCGCCGCAGCCCTACGTCGTCACCGACGACATGACGCCCACGAACGACGATCCCGCGGGCGCGTGGCCGCAGGTGAACCACTCGTGCACGCAGGCCGACGGCACCAACGCCGACCCCGGCGTGCGCCTGTGGGACTGGGTGCACGCCTTCGGCGACAACGGCCTGTTCGAGACGATCTGCCGCGACTCACTCACGCCCGCCCTCATGCGCATCGGCGACGTCCTGGGAAACAAGATCAGCCACTCGGCCTGCGTCACCGGGAAGATTGTCGACGCGAGCGGCGCGCCTTGGACGTCGGGAGACGCGCCCGGCCCCGACTGCCAGGTCGTCGAGCACGCCTTCGGCGCGAGCGGCGCGCCCGTCGACACCGTCCTGCCGTCGTGCGCCGCGAGCCCGAGCGCGCCGTGCTGGCGGCTCGAGCCCGTCTCCGCCGGGGGCGCGTGCGCGGACGGAGACCACTTGCTCAAGCTCCTGAACCACGATCCGGACGCGTCGTCTCTCGACACCACCATCACGTGCTCGATGCACGTCTGCCCCGCCGCCGGAGCGCCGAACCCGCCGGCCGGGTGTCCGTAGACCTCTAAGCGCCCGGCGCGAGCTCGGCGATGAGCTTGTTGGCGCCCGCCGGGTTCGCCTTGCATTCGAGCAGCGCGCGCAGCATGAGCGGCACGACGATCGTCGCGTCCGACTCGATGACGAACATCGGCGTCTCGGCCGTGAGCTTGTCCCACGTGATCTTCTCGTTGGGCGTCGCGCCCGAGTACGACCCGTACGACGTCGTCGAATCGGAGATCTGGCAAAAGTACGCCCACGGCTTCACGGGCTCCTCGAGGTCGTACTTGATCGACGGCACGACGCAGATCGGGAAGTCACCGGCGATGCCGCCGCCGATCTGGAAGAAGCCGCAGCCGGCGCCCGAAGACAGCTCTCGGTACTGGTCGTAGAACGCGGCCATGTACTCGATGCCGCTCTTGGCGATCTGGGCGCCGCACTCGCCCAGCTTCACGTGCGACGCGAAGATGTTTCCGAAGGTCGAGTCTTCGTAGCCGGGCACAACAATAGGCAGCTTGGCCTTCGCCGCCGCGAGCAGCCAGCACTCGTCGGCGGGTCCCTGGTGGAGCTTGGCGTCGACCGACTGGATGAGCTCGTAGAAGTACTCGTGCCAGAAGCGCCGCTCGCCCGTCTCGGTGGCGCGCTTCCACGTCGGCACGATGCTCTTTTCGACGACGCGAAACGCCTCGTCCTCGGGGATGCTCGTGTCCGTCACGCGGCGCATGCGATCGTTCAGGATCTTCGTGTCGTCCTGCTTCGTGAAGTAGCGGTAGTCGGGGAAGTCCTTGTAGTGGTCGTGCGCGACCAGGCGAAACAGCGACTCTTCCAGATTGGCGCCCGTGCACGAGATCCCGTGGATCAGCCCCGCGCGGATCGCCGGGGCCAGCGTGATGCCGAGCTGCGCCGACGACATGGCGCCCGCGACGGCCCAGAACATGCGCCCGCCCTTCTCACTGTGTCGCCAGTACGCGAGGAGCGCGTCGCGCGTCGCGCGCGCGTTGAAGTTCTTGTAGTTGCGAAGGACGAGATCGAGGATCGGAAACTCGCTGGCTGCCATCTGTTGCTCCTGCGAAGTTCCCTAACACGAATCCGAGCACGGAGGATCTCGATGCTCGCCGCGAAACCAAACGGGAGCGACTCCGATAAGCGGCCCATGAGAACCGCCACGGGGAATGCTATTCTAGTCAGAATGACTAGAATTCAAAAAGGGACCGCGAGCTCACCGAAGGGAAAGGCCCTTCGAAAAGCACGCGAGCAGGCCCCTGGCCGGTGGCGGCTTCAAGACGCCAAGGCGCGCTTCAGCCAGCTCGTCCGGCTGGTCCGCAGCGAGGGTCCTCAGCGCGTCACGGTGCACGGCCGCGACGAAGTCGTCATCGTCTCGGCTGAGGAATTCCGCCGCCTCGAGGGGAAGCCCACAGGCGCGGCGCTCGTCGCGGCGATGCGCGCGTCGCCCGCGGGAGATCTGAAGCTGAACCGCCCCCGCGAGCTCTCCCCGGTTCGGGACGTCGATCTCTCATGACCGGCTGGCTGCTCGACACGAACGTCCTCTCCGAGCTCCGTCGGCCGAAACCAGAGCGGCGCGTGGTCTCGTTCGTCGCGGCTCAGCCGCTCGAACAGCTCTACGTCAGCGCCGTGACGTTCGCCGAGATTCGTTTCGGGATCGAGAACGTCCGCGACGCCACCCGCCGCGCCGAGCTCAAGGATTGGCTCACCCTCCGCGTGCGACCGATGTTCGAGCAACGCGTCCTCGCCGTCACCGAGGACGTCATGCTCAAGTGGCGCCTCCTCGTCGAGGGAGGACGGAAGGTCGGACACACGTTCTCCCAGCCCGACCTCATCATCGCCGCGACCGCGCTCCACCACGGGCTGACGATCGTTTCGCGCGATTCATCCGACTACGCGCGCGTTCGCGTGCCCCTGTTGAACCCTTGGAACGCGACTACTTGATCGGGACCCCGCGCCAGAGCCACTCGAGCGCCTCGGGGAGCGTCGCGCCCACGACCTTGCCGTCGTTGTGCTGCGCGCCGAGCGCGTACTCGAAGCGCGTGTGATAGCCCTTCGCCGTGAGCGCGGCGAACGTGCGCTGATTGGCCATCTTGAAGTTGTGGTACGTGGTCTCGGGATCGTTGGCGTTGTAGTCGTTCTGGCCGGCCTCGAGCCACACGCGCAGCGGCTTCGGATCGGCCGCCGCGATGAGGTGCTCGTGGTACTCCCACGCGCCGTGCGGGACCATCGGATCGACGGGTGACTCCTGATTCACGTAGGTGCCCGAGTACGTCAGGATGCGGCGGAACGAGTCGGGCCCGAACCAGCCGAGCGTGAAGGCCGCCGCGCCGCCCGAGCTGCCGCCCATCGTCGCGCGTGCGTTCGGATCGGTCGTGAGCACGACGTTCGCCGTCGCCGCCGCCTTGGGCAAGAGCTCTGCCTGCACGAACATGAGGAAGCGGTCGGACACGGTGTCGTACTCGAGGCCACGCTCGCTGCCCTTGTCGTTGCCGCCGCCCGAGTTCGCCATGATGGCGACCATGACGGGCACGCGCTTGCCGGCGATCATGTTGTCGAGCACGGGCGGCAGTCGCTGGACGTAGTCCTGGCCGTCCTGCGCGAGGATGAACGGCGCGGGCGTGCCGGGCACGTACTGCGTCGGCACGTAGACCCAGACGTTGCGCGTGTAGGCGCCCGTGATGCCCGGGTACAGCTTGCTGTCCGTCGACTTCATCGCGAACATCGTCACGGTGCCCTTCGGCACGCCCGCGACGGTGGAGAGCTCGGGCGCCTGCGTGTAGTTGGGGCCGATCGTGACGTCGCCGTCGCCGTCGCTGTTGACGTTCGACAGGAGGCCCGCGTCCGAGACAGCGCCGTCGGGATTCGCCGAGGCGTCGGGGCCCGTCGTGGTCGAAGCGTCCGGCACCGAGCCCGTCGTGCCGGCTTCCCCGGTCGCGCCCGCGCCCGCGCCCGGCTCGCCGCCGGTGGCGCTCCCCGGGGCGCCCGTGGTCCCCGCGCCCGCGCCGGTCTCGCCCGCGCTGCCGGTCATCCCGCCCTTGCCGGCCGCGCCACCTTTCCCTGAGCTGCCCGCGCCGCACGCGGCGCCACACAGGACCAAGCATGCGAGACCCCCGTGACGCCAGCGTCGCATCCCTCGATGAGTATCCGATTCCCGAGGCCGCGGCGTGCGCTCGGCGGCGGCGCGTTGCCACACAATGACGCGCGCCTGTCCCAACGCACCGTTCGCTTCCCGCGCGCGTCGTTGTACAAACGGAGCGCATGCGCCACCGGTGGGTGATCTGCTTCCTGCTGTTCGCGGGCGCGACGATCAATTACATCGATCGGCAGGCGCTCGCCGTGCTCAAGCCCTCGCTGCAACATGAGCTCGGCTGGAGCGAGGTCTCGTACGGCAACATCGTGACGGCCTTCCAAGCGGCCTACGCCGTCGGCATGCTGCTCGTCGGACGCTTCATCGATCGCGTCGGCGCGCGCGCCGGCCTCGCCGTGACGGCGGCGTTCTGGGCGCTGGCGACGATCGCGCACGCGATGGTGAGCAGCATCGTCGGATTTTCGGGCGCGCGCGTCGCCCTTGGACTCGGCGAGGCCGGCATGTTCCCGGCGGGCGGCAAAGCGATCGCGGAATGGTTTCCCCGGCGCGAGCGCTCGTTCGCGATGGCGCTGTTCAATGCGGGCACCAACGTCGGCCCCATCATCTGTCCGCTCATGGCGCCGTGGCTCGTCGGCTCGTTCGGGTGGCGATGGACGTTCGTCGCGATGGGCGCGCTCGCGCTGCTGTGGATCGGGCCGTGGCTCGCGCTCTACCGCGCGCCCGAGCAGCACGCCGCCGTGACGCCCGCCGAGTTGCTCGCGCTGCGCGCCGACGCGAACGTCTCGCCGACGAGGATTCCGTGGCGCACGCTGCTCACGCACCGGCAGGCGTGGGCGATCCTGCTCGGCAAGCTGATCTCCGATCCGATCTGGTGGCTCTATCTGTTCTGGATCCCGGACTTCCTCCACCGCAACCACGGGCTCGACCTCAAGCGGCTCGGGCCGCCCCTGGTCGCGATCTACTTGCTCTCGCTGTTCGGCGGGCTCGCGGGCGGCTGGCTGTCGTCGCGCCTCATGAAGCGCGGGTGGACGACGAACGCCGCGCGAAAGACGGTGATGCTGCTCGCGTCGCTCACCGTGCTCCCCATCCTCGGGGCCGCGCGCGCGACGTCGCTGTGGACGGCCGTCGCGCTCGTCGGCGTGGCCGTCGGCGCGCACCAGGCCTTCTCCGCGAACCTGCTCACGCTCGCGTCCGACATGTTCCCCGTGTCATCGGTCGCCTCTGTGATGGGCCTGGGCGGCTTTGGCGGCGCCATCGGCGGCATCCTCATCGCACAGACCGCGGGACGCCTGCTCCAGGCCACGGGCAGCTACGAGATCCTGTTCGTTGTTCCCGCGGTGGCGTACATCGTCGCGCTCGGGGTCATTCACGCGCTCGCGCCGCGCCTGGCCCCCGTCGGAGGACTCACGTGAAGAAGAAGCTCGTGCTCATCACGGGCGCCGCCGGCGGCGTCGGCGCCCATCTGCGCGGCTTGCTCGCCGCGCGCTACGACCTCGTGCTGTCCGACGTGCGCCCCCTGCCCGACCGCGCCCGCGGCGAGCACTTCAGGCGCGCCGATCTCGCGCGCGCCGCCGACGTCACGCGTGTCACGAAGGGCGTCGACGCGATCGTCCACCTGGGCGGCTACAGCGTCGAAGGCCCCTGGGACGCGATCCTGCAGGCCAACATCGTCGGCGCCTACAACGTCTTCGAGGCGGCGCGCCGCCACGGGATAAAACGCGTCGTGTTCGCGAGCAGCCACCACGCCGTCGGCTTCCACCGCCGCGACCGCCGCATCGACCACACGGCCGACGTCCGCCCCGACACGCGCTACGGCGTCTCGAAGGTCTTCGGCGAGGCGCTCGCGCGCCTGTACGCCGACAAGTACGGGCTCGAGGTCTTTTGCATCCGCATCGGCAACGTCAACCCGGGGCCCATCGACAAGCGGCGCCTCTCGCTGTGGTCGAGCCCGCGCGATCTCGCGCAGCTCGTCTGCATCGGCCTCGATCACCCCGCCATCCGCTTCGAGATCGTCTACGGCGTGTCCGGCAACCGCCGGACCTTTTACGACAACGCGAACGCCACGCGACTCGGCTATCGCCCGCTCGACGACTCGGAGCCGCACGCCACCGCGCTCCTCGCGCGCGAGCCGCCGGGCCATCCGATCGCCGACCTGTACCAAGGCGGCTCCTTCACCGTCTCAGAGACCATTCCCAACCCCGCGAAACGCACGTCAGCCAAACGAAAGAAGATCCGTCGATGAAGACCCCTCGCCTCGTCGCGCCGCCGGGCGCGTGCGACACGCACATTCATTTTTACGACGCCACCGCGCCCGTCGCCACGCCAAGCGCGCCCCTGCCCGGCACGCGCACCGTCGAGGACTACCGCGCAGCCGTGCAGGAGCGGCTCGGCTTGTCGCGCGTCGTCGTCGTGCAACCCAACGCCTACGGCGACGACAACCGCGTCACGCTCGAGGCGATCGCGCGCTTCAACGCCACGGGTGGGCAAGCGCGCGGCGTCGCCGTCGTGCGCCCCGACGTGAGCGACGCCGAACTCGAGCGCCTCACGCGCGGCGGGATGCGCGCGGTCCGCATCATGACGTTGCACGCCGGCACGCTCGGCCTCGACGTCATGGACGCCGTCATGGCGCGCGTCCACGCGTTCGGCTGGAGCGCGAACGTTCAGCTCGACGGACGCGAGCTGCCCAAGTACGAGGCGCAGCTCGCACGGCTGCCGGGGCGCTTCGTGATCGATCACACCGGCAAGTTCCTCGAGCCGGTCGCGCCCGAGCACCCTGCCTTCGCGTCCCTGCTCCGCCTCGTCGACACGGGCCGCTGCTGGGTCAAGCTCGCGGGCCCGTATGAAACGTCGAAGGTCGGCGCGCCGACCTACGCCGACGTCGGCCGCCTCGCGAAGGCGCTCGCGGCGCACGCGCCCGAACGACTCTTGTGGGCGAGCAACTGGCCTCACTCGACGGCGGGGACGCCCGAGCCGCCCGACGAGGCCAACCTCCTCGATCTCCTGCTCGACTGGCTGCCCGACGAGCGCGCGCGCACCCAGACGCTCGTCGACAACCCGGCCGCGCTCTACGGCTTCGCTTAGGGCGTTGGCCTGAAACCAGGAATCTTTTCCTGTCGCGGGAGGCGCCGAAAAACAACCTTCGCGACACGGTCCGGACTGGAAGCAAAACGCCTTCACGCTCAAGCTGATGCCCTGACATGAAAACGACTTTCACCTTTGCGGTTCTCTTCGCAATCGCCGCACACGGTTGCTCGTCGGCGACGCCGGCTCCCGACAAACCTTGCCGCTACGCTGGCAAGGCCTGGGCCGTCGGCGACGCGTTCCCGGACGTCGACGGCTGCAACACGTGCACGTGCTCCGCGCAGGGCGTCGGTTGTACGACGCGCGGGTGCCTGCCTGACGCCAGCACGGGCGGCGATGCGATGACCACGTCCGACGCGATCACCTCCGATGCCACCGCGTCCGACGCCACGGCGCCCGATGCGACGACGTCCGATGCGACGACGTCCGATGCGACGACGCGCGACGCGGCGGACACGAACGCGTCGTCCGACGCGGGCGGCTCGTGCACGCTCGGAACGACCTATGTTTTCGGCCAGGACGGCGGTCTCGTGGCGTTCTCCGACGAATCGACGCTCTCGCCACCCGCGAGCTACGTCCGCAAGCGCACGACCTTCCGGGGCGGGGACGGCCCCACGACGATGACGTGCGCGCCGGCGTTACCGACGTGCGGCGCGCACGACGTCATCTCGCTGCTCGACATCACGCGCGACCTCGCCGACGCGGACGTCGTCGCCGGCTTCGCGCTCACGACGGCGCCCATCTACGGCCGAGACTCGCGCCCCATCGACGGCCAGATCTTCTTCGTGCGGCGCGCGGACGGCCGCACGGTCTACGTCGGCGGCGATTGCGGCGCGGGCTCGTCAGGCTGCCTCGCCGTCCCGCGCGGCGTCCGCGCCCTCGCCGATCAGCTGACCGCGCTCGCGAGCCAGATGCTCGCCAAGCCCGACTGCGCCTCCTTCCGCTGACGTTTTTTTTCAACTATCGCCGATTCAAGGCGCCGTCTTCGAGGGGCGTCGTTCGCGACAGGGCCCAGGGGACGCCGGTCGGTGGGGGCTTCCCCTTCACCGCTCGATCAGGTCCTTCGATCCGCGGCGGCTGACGCCAGGCGATCCATCGGCAGCGCAACTTGAATCGGCGATAGTTGAACGACCTCCGCCCTGGCGGAACGGGAACCTCCGTTAACGCACGACGAGCGTGCCGAAATCGACGTTGAGCTGGAACCACTGGCCGTTGAAGGGCTGCATCTTCACCGAGATGTCGGCGCCCGGGACCGCGGCCGTGCAGTTGCGGATCATGCCGCCGTTCAGATCGTCGAAGGTGAACTTGAGCGTCTGGTTGGCGGCGACCGTGACCGTCCACTTCCAGTCGGCCTTGTCGACGCGGTGGGGCGGGTGCACGTTCACGCTGTTGATGTAGTACTTCTTCGCGGGCATCGGGATCGCCAGCTCCATCACGTTGAACGTCACCTGAGACTTGTTGGCGTAGCCGTCCTGGCACGCTGACACGCCGATCGTGTCGGTCGGCATGTTGGGCAGGCGCGCGCAGTTGGGCGCCACGGGATAGTCGCGCGGCTCGAGCACGCCGCGCAGGCGCAGATCGAACTGGTAGGTGTGGCCCGCGACGCCCTTGATCTCGATCGTCTTCGACTCGAACGTGCGCCCGAGGTCGGCGGTCTCCCAGCAGATGTCCGCGGCCTGGCAGCCAGACAGGACGGTGACGTCCTTGCCGCTGTCGCTGAACTTGCACGGCTTCGTCCACGTGAAGTTGTCGAGGTTCGCGAGCGCGAGCTTCCCTTCGGCGAGCGGATCCGTCATCGCCGTCGCGCCGGCCATGCCGCCCGCCGTGCCCGCGGCCGCGCCGCCCGCGCCTGCCGAGGCGCCGCCGCTGCCGGCCATCGCGCCGGCGGCGCCCCCGACGCCGCCCGCTCCGCCGGAGCCCGCGGCCGACGTTCCTGCCGTCCCGCTGCCAGCCGTCCCGGTTCCCGTCGCGCCGGCGCCCGACGAGCCGGCGCCCGACGAACCCGCATTCGCGCCCGTGCTGCCCGCCGTCGCCGTCATACCCGCCGCGCCGACCGTGCCCGCGGCGCCGCCGCCGGCGACTCCCGACTGCGCGAAGTCCGGCCACTCGGGCAGCGGCTGGCAACCGACGGTGACCGTCGCGGCGAAACACGAGACGAACAAAGCGATCAGCGGCTGTCGTCTACACACGGCGGTTCTCCTGGGGCGAAAGGGTCGGCGGCGGTCGCCACGCAGGGTGGCCTCAGGCTCTAGTGGCCGATGCCCGGTGCCACGGGTCAGGAAAGTGCGCGCCAGAACAAAGTGCGATTTTCTGAACCGTCGCGCGCGCGACCGGCCACTAGGGCCGGATGCTCACGCCCCGCCCTCGCCTCGTCACGCTGTTGGTCCCTGTCCTGTTCACGCTGGGCGCCGCGGCGGCGCGGCCCGCGTCGGCCGACATCGTCTTCGCCAAGGTCGACGATTGGGAGATCTCGACGGACGGCCGCGTGAACGGCTTCTTCAGCCACATCAGCGGCGACGCGTATCCCGCCGACACGCCCGTGAACCACAGCCTCTTCGCGGGCACGGGGCTCGAGTCTCGTCAGATCGACAACCAGGGACACCTGTCGACGACGCGCCTCCGCAGCGGCTTCGTGGGCGCGGTCCTCGGCTTCACCGTGAAGCTGCAGATGAACGAGGACACGACCCTGCGCGCCCACATCGCGACCTGGAACACGATCGAGACGAACCGCAACAAGGCCGCGCCCAACGCCAGCGACGTGCGCGAGGCGTACGGCAAGGTCGAAGGCCCGTGGGGCGGCTTCTTGTTCGGACGCGCGCTCGCGCTGTTCTCGCGCGGCGCCATCACCCTCGACTTCAAGTACCAGCACGGCAATGGCCTCGGCTATCCGTGCAATGCCGACGGCGGTGGCCCCACGTGCGGCATGGTCGGCTACGGCATCGTCTACGCCGGCTTCAACCCGCAGCTCACGTACAACACGCCCGACCTCGGCGGCTTCCAGCTCGCGATCGGCTTGTTCGATCCGTCGAACGCGCCCGGCAAGCTCGAGCGCACGCCCGTGCCCCGGATCGAGAGCGAGGTGTCCTTCGAGCGGAAGCTGCGCAAAGGACTCATTCACGTCTTCGTCAACGGCTTTTACGAGTACCTCGCTCAGGCGGGCGATCCCAAGAATCCGACGGCGAACCCCGTTCTCAAGAGCACCTCGGCGCGCGCCGTGAACTACGGCGCCTGGGCCGAGATCGGCCCCGTGCGCCTCGGGTACTCGTCGCACGTCGGCTA
Organism: Polyangia bacterium; assembly: GCA_038325725.1. Lineage (GTDB taxonomy): Bacteria > Myxococcota_A > Polyangia > Fen-1088 > Fen-1088 > DASZFV01. The sequence goes on from JBBQJG010000125.1 coordinate 13,120, forward strand.
CGGCATCGGCATGAACAACACGCTCGAGAACACGCCCATCGTCTTTGACGCCAACAACGATCCGCGCAAGTTCGACGCTTACTACGGCCTCGTGGGCCTCATGATCGACCGCGTCTATCTCAACGCCGGCTATGGCATCAGCCGGCTTTTCGCGACGGCTCAGGATCTCAAGGACGCGCAGGCCGCCGCGGCGGCGGGCAGCGCGATCCCCGACCCCATCAAGTCGCAGCGCGGGATCGCGCTGGGGCTGAACTACACGTTCTCGAAGAACCTCGTCGCGGCGCTCGAGTACTTCAACGCGAACAACAAGTGGTACGCGGGCGACAGCCAGCGGGTCGACGTGTTCAACGCCGGCCTCACGATGGTCTGGTAGCCGGCTCAGGTCACGCAGCTAGGGCGCGCAGCTACGGGACGATGGGGATCTGAAAGCGATCCCACGCCGGCGTGTGGTTGCCCTCGCCCGGCGGTTGGTTCCACAGGTAGAGCGCCGGGTACGTCACGACGCTGCCGAGCGCGTCGACGCGCACGACGGGCGTCACGTAGAGCTGCGGGCGCCCACTCTCGGCGCGCGTCGACGAGAACGTGAGCCAATAGTAGGCCTTGCCGCCGGTGACCGTGGCGTCGGGCGCCCACTTCGGCCAGCTGTTCGTGACGCCGGGGCTGTGGTTGCCGAGGCAGGGGCACGGATCGTTGGCGGCGACGCGCGCGGCGACGCCGCCCCGCGCCGGCACGACGAACACCTCGGACTGCGGGTTGTTGTAGCTGTCGTGCGCGTCGGCCGGCGCGCGCGAGAACGCGATGAGCTGATCGTCGGGCGACAGCGTCGGATAGAACTCGTTCCAGACCTTGTCGCTCGCGCCCGCGACGGGGGTGGCCGTGCCGCCCGCGTGCGCGGCGTAGGGCACGGTGTACAGGTCGGCGCCAAACAACAGCCCGCCGTTGTTCGTGCCCCGGCCCGACGCGTAGACGACGAACGTGCCGTCGTGGCTCCACGACGGTCCCCCCTGCACGGGCCCGGGATCTCCGTCGAGCGTGAGCGGTCCCCAGCCCACGCCGACGTCCGTCGAGATCGCCTCGAGGTCCGTCCAGACGATCTCGAGGTTGAGCAGCGTGAGCGCGATGCGATCGCCGTAGCGCCAGTGCGAGGGCGAGAACGTCGCGAGGTGCTGGTTGCGCCGCGAAAGCATCGTGCGGCCCGCGGGCGAGAGAAAAGCGGGCTCGCTGCCATCGCGGCCCGAGCGCAGCGCGACCGAGGCGAACTGCCCGTCGCCCGTATCGGCGTCGGAGAACGCGACATAGGCGCCGTCGGGCGTCGACGAGTGACAGCCGACGCAGCGGCCCGGCGCAGGAGCCACGGCCTCGATCGTCTTCTCGTCGCCGATCTGAAAGCCGTTGAGCGCCGTGTCGCCGCCGCTCTTGATGGCCCAGTACACGATGCTGCCGGGCGCCTCGACGGGCGCGATCGCGAACGTGCCGTGCGTGCCGAGAGCGGGCGCGGCGGCCGGGCCGGGCGCGAGGCTGCGCACGCTGACGGCGATGTCGTGATCGGCGGCGTTGCGCGCGAGCAACCGCCAGATCTGGCGGTCCATCGTCCACGCGTCGCTCATCGTGTAGACGACGAGATCGTTCTTCTCGATGTCGAGGTGCAAGCGGACCTCGACGATCGTGCCGGCCGGCAACGGCTTCCAGCGAAAGCGCGGGCGCAGCCAGTTCTTGGGAAACAGCGAGCCCATCTCCGGCTCGATGAGACACGGCCCGCCCGTCGCGACGCCCGCGCCCGGCGCGCCGAAGGTCTGGGCGATGTCGGCGGGGATCGTGCGGCCGTTCGCGGGTTGCGGCTGGATAATGAGGGGCGTCGCGGGAAAATCGCCGCACGACGTGCACGGCACGCCCGCGTCGCCGCGCACGATGGGGCGCAGCGCCGTGTCGCCGCAGCCCAAGGCCCCCAGCGCCGCGAGGCCCGCGAGAAAAGAGACGCGCTTCATCAGAACGCCGCCTCCGCGCCCAGCAGCGCCGCGGCCCATGGCCTCCCCCAGCTCGCGACGGACGTCTCGGCGAACTGCACGACGGGACGCGGGAACATCACGCCCGACAGCGCGTCGACGCGCACGCGAAGCCAGGCCGAGGCGCGCAGCGCGGCGCCCGCGCGCAGATAGGGGCCGCCGCTCAACGTC
>JBBQJG010000126.1:0-15122 GCA_038325725.1 Polyangia bacterium
CCGGCTGACGCTGGCCTGTCCGACCCCGAATAGCGCCGCCGTCGCAGCGTACGTACCGCTCTTTCCAGATCGGTACGCCTCCACCAATCGCCGCTTCAGATCCAGAGAGTGATCCCGCATCCTAACGTTTGATCACGACCGGCAGATCGCGTCAATTCGAAAGCGGTCTAGCGCCCGTCAGCCGCTATCGATGAAAGGCGGAGCCACTCGACGACGAGCGCGACGATGACCAGCCGAACGGAGAGCGGCCGCCCCCTTCGAGAAGCTCGGCGGCGCGCTCTCTGATCTTGGGGTTCGGATCGTGGCGGGCCGCCTCCTTCACGAACGGCGTCGCGGTCGCGCCCAGGCTCCGCAGGAACGCCTGGGCGCGCTCGTAATTCTGGTCGCCCGCGAGCGCGGCGATCGCGTCGCGAATCAGGTCGGCGTCCGCCTTGAGCCCGGGATCCTTGCGCACGGCGATCTGCGCGGCGGCGAGGCCCTCCGACCATCGCTTGTGCTCGAGATCGGTCGTCGCGATCAGGTAGGCGACCTCGGCGTCTTCGGGGGTGTCGGCGCGCAGGCGCGCGAGGGCGTCGAGCGCCTGCTCCCAATCGCCGCGCGCGAGCAAGCGCCGCGGCTCCTCGAGACGCTCACCGCCGCTCGCCGAGGCGGACTTCGCCGTCTCCAAAGCATGGGTCGGCGGATCGGCACGACCCGCGGCGGTGCCGCCCGCAAAGCCGCGGCCGATGAGCAGCGCCGCGACGGCCGCCGCGCCGATCCCGACGCCGACCCACACGCGCTTTCGATCGCGTGGGGGGATCGCGGCCTCGACGGCGGGCGCCGACCGATTCCCGACGATGCGCTCGATGGCGGACGGCGATTCGACGATCGTCGCCTCCGCGGGCCCGGGTACGCCGCGCGCGCCCGCGGCCGGCCCCGGCAGCCCCCCCTTGGGCAGCCCCGCCTTCGCGACCGGCGACGACGGCGACGACGGAAAAACGCCCGGCACCGTCGCCGGCCGCGCCGCCATGCCCCCGCGGCCCTCGGGCGTCGCGGCGAGCGCCTCGCTGAACGCCGTCGCCGATTGGAAGCGATCGTCGGCGAGCTTCGAGAGGGCCTTGTCGACGACGGCCTCGAGCGCCGCCGAGAATCCGCCGTCGGGCGCCACCGTGCGCAGCAGCGGCGCGGGGCGCTCGCGGTGCATGAGCAGCAGCTCGCCGACGTTCTCCGAATGAAACGGCTTCCGCCCCGCGAGCAGCTCGAAGAGCAACACGCCCACGGCGTACAGGTCCGTGCGCGCGTCGATCGCGCCCTCGGCGCCCGTCTGCTCGGGCGACATGTAGCTCGGCGTCCCGACGGCGAGCCCCGCCGTCATCTGCGGCCCGTCGCGCAGCTTGGCGAGCCCGAAGTCGAGGATGCGCAGGTGATCGACGAGCCCGAGCTCCTCGGACAGCACGATGTTCTCGGGCTTGAGATCGCGGTGGACGATGCCCTGCGCGTGCGCGTGGGCGAGCCCGGCGAGCAGCTGCCGCATGACGTGCAGCGCGCGCGCGACGGGGAAGCGTCCGCCCGCGAGCGTCTCGCGCAGCGTTCGTCCCGTGACGAAGTCCATGACCAGGTAAGGCGAGCCGTCGATGCCGAAGTCGATCACGGAGACGCAGTTCGGGTGAGACAGGCGGCTCATGGCCCGCGCCTCCGTGTCGAAGCGCGTGAGGAACGCCTGCTGCGACGCGATCCACGGGTGCAGGAACTTCACGGCGACGGGCCGCCCGAGCTGCACGCGCTCGCCGCGGTACACGACGCCCATCGCGCCCGAGGCGATGCGCGAAAGGATGTGGTAGCGGCCCTCGAGCACGCTGCCAACGCGAGGGTCCGGTGGATCGGGAGGCGACGCTTCCACGCCCCGGACACTACACCATCTCGCGAGACCGGCGGCGCAAGCGCGACGCTCGCCCCGCGCCCTGCTTCAACTCTCTTCCAGCGGTTCAGCCGGTCGCGGCGAGAGGCGCGCGACTACATGCCGCTGAGGAACTTCCACTTGTCGTCGTTCTCTTCGAGGACGAACTTGTGGAAGTCGTTCACGCGGCGGTAGCGATCGCCCGCGTCGGCGGCCAGCTCGAACGAACCGTCGAGGAACACCTCGACCTCGGCCTGCTTGCCTGAGACCTTGATGTGCCGGTACTCGATCTCGTAGCGCATCGACTTGACGCGCTTGAGCTGCTTCGCGAGCACGGAGCGCAGGCCGTCGTAGCCGTAGTCGTCGTCGGACCGAGGCGTGCCCGAGTCCTCGAAATATTTGTCGGACGCCAGCACGAGCAGCCCCTCGACGTTGTGCTCGATGAGCCGGCGTCGGTACTGCTCGATCATCTCGACGATCTGGCGGTTTTGCTCGGACCGCGGGATCGTCGTGCCGGGAAAGAAGTCTTCGTGCGCGCAGCCCGCGGAGGCTGCGAGGCCCGCCACAAGCAACGCGGCCGCGACGAGCTGACGGCCGCGCGAAGAATCGGAGGTCCGGGACATCGCCGACTAGCCAAGCACGAATCGTTCCAGGGAAGGTCGGCTTGGGCCCCGCGATCTTCCCGGTTTCCTCGCCCGGACCCGGCCGTTCAGGGACTCTTCGGCGCGGCCCGCTCGGGCGACAGTGCCATATTGGCAAGGGCTCGCTGGTTTGACGGCCCGCACGGATCTGCGATAGTCGCGGGCACGTTTTCGCCCCGCGGCGCGGCGGAGGATCCCAAGATGACACCAGAATCGTCCGAGCAACCGCGCGAGTTTCCTCGTTACGAGGTCAACGCTTACGTCGACTTCACGGGCAACGAGGTGCTGCTCTTCCACCGCATCGAGAACATCTCGCTTGGCGGCGTCTGTCTCCAGACCTCCGGCGTCGAAGAGGTCGGCACCGTCGTCGATCTCGTCCTGAACTTCCCGGATCTCGACGCCTCGATCGCCGTGCGCGGAGAGGTCGTCTGGGCCAACCGCGAGCCGCCCATGGACATGGGCATCCGCTACATCGAGATGGACGAGGAGCGCAAAGACACGCTCCGCAAGTACATCACGATGGTGCGCAAGTAAGTCAGCGCGGCAGCTCTAGCAGGCCGTCGCCCGTCGCGAGGTGGACCTCGACGGAGCCGAGGCGCGCGAGGTAACGGTTGAAGTCTTTGCCGCTGGGCGCGCCCGCGGCGCGCTTGAGGTGGACGTCGGTGATGCGCGTGACGGCGAAACGGCAGGCCGCGAAGCGCAGCTCGGCGCCGAACGCGGCGCGCTCTTCCGGCGCGAACGGCCGCACGGTGGCGTAGGCGTCGAGCAGCGCGCGCGTGACATCGGCGCGGAAATCGTGGCGGCCGTAGCCGAACGCCAGCGTCGTCACGGCGACGTCGTACGCGAAGCGGCCCCACGACGCCTGCTCGAAGTCGAGCAGGGCCGCGAGGCCCGGCGCGTCGCCCATCGCGAACAGGACGTTGTCCGCGAACAGCACATTGTCGATGAAGAGATCGCCGTGGATGAGCCCCGTCGGCAAGTCCGCGGCGCGGGCCCGCGCGAGCTCGTCGAGGGCGAGGCCCAGCACGGCGATGGGGCCCACGAGCTCGGGGCGCGCGAGTCCCTCGACCTCCCGGATCCGGCGATGAAGCTCCTCGGGCTCGTAGCGACCGGGGCGTCGATCAGCGAAGCCCGCGCTCGCGAGGTGCAACTTCGCGAGCGCGCCGCCCACGAGCGCCGCGTGTGCGGGCGTCACGTCGCCGCGCGAAAGGATCCGGCCCGGCACCCAAGGGAACAGCGAGACGTAGAGGCCCTTCCACGCGGCGAAAGATGCGCCCGCGGGCGTAAACAGCGGCGGCGGCGTCGGCACGCCGCACTTAGCAACATGGGCGACGATCGCGCCCTCGCGCTCGACGTCTTCCCGGGTCTTCCCCTCGTTGACACGCAGGAAGAGCCGGCCGCCCTCCGTCTCGACGGACACGTTCGTGTTGATCGTGCCAGCCGCGATGGCCTCGTGACCGAGGTAGGCAGACGCGCCGAAGAGCGCGAGGATCTCGCGCACGTCGTCGGCCCCGAGCGAACGAAACTGAGCCATGGGAAGTTCCTCGCCCACTTGACGCGCGAACGCAACCTCGCTGTATTGTCTGCCTCGGGATGGCGGCGTCGGAGAAAAACCAACTGGTCGAGCAGCACCTGGCGCTCGTTCAGGCGATCGCCCGCAAGCTCAAGAAGACCCTGGGCACGTCGATCGAGTACGACGATCTCGTCGCTTATGGCTGCAAGGGCCTCGTCGAGGCGGCCGACCGCTTCGACGCGCGCCCGGGCGTCGCCTTCACGACGTTCGCGTACTACCGCATCCGCGGCGCGATGTTCGACGGCCTGCGCACGATGGGCTGGTACTCGCGCGCCGACTACGCCCGCTACCGCGCCGAAGAGCGCGCCAACGAATATTTGCAGAGCCACGCCGACCGCCCGCCGCCGGGCGCCGAAGGGCCCGCGGGCCCGAAGCTCGACACGCCCGAGGTCCTCGCGGCCGTCGCGCAGGTGCTGTCGGGCGTCGCCGCCGTGCACATCACGTCGCTCGAGGCGGCGGCGACCGTCGCCGACACGACGTTCGCCGCGCCCGACGCCGCCCTCGACACGGGCCGGCTCGGCAAGCGGGTGCGCGAGGCGATCAAGACGCTGCCCGACAAGGAGCGCCAGCTCATGGAGCTTTACTACTTCGGTGAGAAGAATCTCGAAGAGGCGGGCGCCGAGATGGGCCTCTCGAAGTCGTGGGCCTGCCGGCTGCACGCGCGCGCCGTCGAGCTGCTGCGCACCGAGATGGCCGACGCGCTTTAGACGCAACCGCCGACGCGCCCCGCCGATACGTCGGCGATGAAAATCGGATCCGTCCCGGGAACCTCGCCTGCGGCGCGCCCCGCGGGAGCCCATGCAGCCACGTCCGCGAAGTCGCCCCCCAAGCGCGCGTTCATCGAAGTCCTCCGCGCGGCGGATCGCGAGGTCCGTGCGCGCGGTCCCGCGGTGCCCCCGAAACCGGCGATCGCGGCGGCGCCAAGACCGGGCGCGCCGAAGCCCGCGGCCGCGTCGGTCACGCAAGGCCTCACGCGCGCGCTCGACAACGTCAACAAGGGCGAGGCGCGCATCGACGCGCTCCTCGAGGCCGCGGCGAAGGGAAAGACCTTCTCGGCGGGCGAGCTCATCGCGATGCAGGCGAGCGTGTTCAAGTACTCGCAGACGGTCGAGGTGCTGTCGCGCGCGACCGACAAGCTCGTGGGCGCGCTCAAGCAGACGCTCGGCACCCAGGTCTGATCGTGCTATCAAACGCGCGATGACGATGGGACGGGAGCGGGGGCGGCTGTCGATCGTGACGGTGGCGCTGCTGCTGGGCGGTTGTTCGACGAACGTGCTCCAGGGCATCGACGAGCGCGGCGCGAACGAGGCGGCGCGCGCCCTCGAACGAGCGGGCATCGGCGCCGAGAAGGTGCCCGACGAGGGCGGCGGCGCCTCGGGAGTCACGATCACGTTGCGCGTCTCGCGCGGCGACGGCGCGCGTTCGCTCGATCTGCTGCGCGCGCTCGGGTTACCGCGAGAGAAACGCCGCGGCTTCGCCGAGACGTACGGCCAGCCCAGCCTCATCCCCACGCCGTCCGAGGAGCGGGCGCGCTACATCGACGCGCTCGCGGGCGAGCTCGAAAGGACGCTCGAAGCCGTCGACGGCGTCGTGAGCGCGCGCGTGCACCTCGTGCTCGAAGACAACGATCCGCTCGCGCTCGACGGAAAACCGCGGGCAGGCGCGCGCGCGGCCGTGCTCCTCGCGACGGGCGCGGGCCGCACGCCCATCGCGCGCGAGGACGTGCAGAAGCTCGTCGCCGGCAGCGTCGCCGGCCTCGACCTCGGCGCCGTCGCCGTCGTCTTCACGACCGCGCCCGCCGCCCCCGAGGGCGAGCCCACGATGACCGCCGTGGGCCCCCTGCGCGTGACGCCCGGCAGCCGCGGCCTCCTCATCGCGGGCCTCGCGGCGGGGCTCGGGCTGCTCGGCGTGCTCGCCGGGCTCTTGATCATGACGGCGCGTCGCTTGTCGGCGCTCGAACGCGCCGCCCCGCCGCGCTGACCGGACGCGCTAGCGGAGCTGGTAGGACTGGCTCAGCTTCAAGGGCGCGCCTTTGAAGGTCGGGAGCTTGGCGCCCGAGACGACGGCCTCGACGCACAACCCGGTCGGCGTGTCCTCGAAGTCGCCCGTGACGTTGACGGACTCGGCGGTGCCCGCGGGCGTCGCGATGAGGCGCACGCGCGCGCTGCCCTTGATCTGATACTTCACGAAGCAACCGCGCACGCGAGACGACAGCGCGTCGAGCGCCGCCTCGACGGCGTCCTGCCCGGGCGCGGACTGATCGTCGTCGCCCGTGTCGGCGGCAGCCGCGGGCTTCGCCGGCGCGCGCGCGGGCTTCGCCGGCGCCGGGGCCTTCGCCTCGGGCGCGTCGTCGGCCGTCTCGTCGCCTGGCGCCTGATCGCCGGTCGTCGAAGGGGCCGCCTCGGCCTTGCCGGCGTGGGCCTTCACCGCATGCTCGTGGGCGAGCGGCTTCGCGGCGGTCGGCTCGTGCGCCGGAGGCTCGGGCGCCCGGGCTGGCGCGGCGGCGACGGGCACGGGCTCGGAGGGAGCGGGCTCGAGGGCGGGCGTCGGCTCGGCCTCTTCCTTCTTCGCCTCGTGATGCACGGCCTTCGCGGGGGCCTCGGGCTCCGCGGTCACCGGCGCGAGCGCCACGGGCTCGGCGACCGGCGTCGGCTCGGCCGCGACGACGGGGTGCGCGGCCGCGGGCGCGAGGTCCCCGAGGTACGGCGCGAGCTTCCCCGAGCGCCCCAGAACAAAAAGCCCGGCGAACCCGACGAGCAGCACGCTCAAGCACCCGAGCACGCCCCAAAACCAATTCGGGAGCTGACTGTTCGTCGCGCGCGGCGGCGGCGTGAGGCGCGCGCCGATCACAGAATCGCGCCGCGGACGCACACCGGACAGCTCGGCGGGATTCTGGGGCAGCACGGCGTTGCTGCCCGTCTGCGCCCGCGCGCGCGCAGCGAGCGCCTTCATATCGAGCAGATCGCTCGTCTCATCGCCCTTTCCTGACCCTGACGACCCTGATGACGACGAAGAGCTGCGCCGCTGGCTCATTCGTCGGGGAATCTATCACGCCGCCGGAAAGTTCGTGTTCAAGCGCGCCGAAAAGCGGCGGCCTCAGCCCCCGAGCTTCTTCTTGAGCGCGGCCAGCGCGTCATCGACCGAGTTGTCGGTCGTCATCTGGTTGAGCTTTCGCTCGGCGGCGACCGACGTGGCCGTCCGCCCGTCGAGCTCGTCGGCGAGCCCGGCCTCGGCCTCGACCGCGTCGATCTTGCTCGACATGCGCTCGAAGTCGTCGAAGGCCGACGTCTTCCCCGACAGCGGCGAGACGCCCTTGGCGGCGCGCGCCTTCTCGCGCAGCGTCCCCTGGCGGAGCTTCACGTCCTTGACGCGCGCCTCCAGCGCCTTGAGCGCCATCGCGAGCTGGTCGACGTAGACGCCCTGCTCCTGCTGCGTCTTCTGCGTCTCGGCGCGCTCGGCCTCCTTCTCGCCGCGGCGCTTGAGCGCCTCCTTCGCGAGCCCGTCGTCGCCCGCGCGCACGGCCGTCTCGGCGCGATCGCCCCACGTCTTGATCTCGCCGTCGATGGCCTCGACGCGCTTCTGCAGGCGCTTCTCCTCGCCCATGCACGCGGCGACTTCCGAGCGCGCCTGGCGCGTCGAGTCCTCCATGTCGCGCACCATCTGGTCGAGCTCCTTGCCGGGGTCCTGCATCCCGTCGATGGCGTCGTTGAGGTTGGACTTGAGCAGCGTCGAGAGCCGACCGAGGATTCCCATGCGGGCGAGCCTAACGCACATCGAGCGGTCGACGCTGCGAAAGCTGGGTGTTACGGTCGGTCCGTGCGCTTTCGCGATGTCCTCGGTCAGGAGCGAGCCATCGACGGCCTCGCGCGCGCCGTGCGAGGCGGCCACGTGCCGCATGCGTATCTCTTCGAGGGTGCACCCGGCGTCGGCAAGCGCGCGGCCGCGCACGGGCTCGCGCTCGCGCTTTCGTGCGCGAAGGAGCCGGGCGTCGGCTGCGGACTGTGCGAGACGTGCCGCCGCATCGAGGCGAACATTCACCCCGACGTCCCGACGTTCGCGCCCGACGGACCGATGATCGTCATCGAGCAGGTCAAGGCGATCGTCGCGCTCGCGCAGTCGCGGCCCCACGAGGCCGCCGTGCGGGTCGTCATCGTCGACGACGCCGACTCCATGAACGCGAACGCGGCGAACAGCCTGCTCAAGACGCTCGAAGAGCCGGCGCCCAACAACCACCTCGTGCTGTGCACGAGCGCCCCCGAGCGCCTGCTGCCCACGATCCGCTCGCGCACGCAGCGCGTCCGCTTCCGGGCGCTCACGAATGAAACGTTGCTGAGCATCGCCAAGGCGCACGGCATCGAGCGGGCGCGCGCCGAGATCGCGGTCGCGCTGTCCGACGGCTCGGCGGCGCGCATGCTCGCGGCGGCGCGCGACGACGACGGCGCCGCCTGGGACGCGATCGCGCGGCTGCGCGCGGCCGCCGCGGCGCCCGGATTCTCAGATTCGATGGACGTGGCCGCCGAGCTCGGCGGCGACAAGGAAGGCAAGGCGGCGCTGCCGCCCATCATCGCGCTGCTCGCGCGGCTCTACCGCGACGCGCTCGTGACGGCGGCGGGCGCGCCCGAGCTCGCGCTTTTCGCTGACCGCGCGCGCGAGCTCGCGGCGCAGGGACCGGCGCGCCTCACGCGCGCGCTGGCCGCGATCGTCGAGGGCGAGACGGCGCTGTACGCGAACGTCAACCCGACGATGCTGCTCGAGCGCCTGCTCATCCAGCTGCGGCGCCATTCGACGCAGAGGGCGGCGTGAGCCAAGAGGTCCCTCCGGGCGGCGCCCCCGCGACTGGCGAAGCCGGCACGAAGGCGGGGCCGCCCCTGCTCACCGTCGTGGGCGTCAAGCTCACGGCGACGGGCCGCACCTTCGCGTGCGATCCGGGCGCGCTGCCGCTGCGGGTCGGCGACCGCGTCGTCCTCGACGACGGCAACGCGATCGCCGTCGTCGCCGTCGCGCCCGTGCTGCGCGCGGCGACGCTCCCGCTGCCGCGCGTGTTGCGCAAGGCCGACGCGCGCGATCTCGCGCGGCTCGCGTCCGAGGAGGCGCGCGGCAAAGAGATTCTCGCGTTCGCGCGCGAGCGCGCCAAGGCCCGCAACCTCCCCATCAAGATGTTCCGCGTCGAGCTCACCGGCTCGCGCGCGACGTTCTACTTCGCGGCCGATCAGCGCATCGACTTCCGCGACCTCGTGCGTGATCTCGCGGCCAAGGTGCGCGCGCGCGTCGAGCTGCGCCAGGTGGGCGTGCGCGACGAGGCCAAGATGGTCGGCGGCATCGGCTCGTGCGGGCGCGAGCTGTGCTGCACGACGTTCCTGCCGAAGTTCGCGCCCGTCTCGATCAAGATGGCGAAGAATCAGGGCCTCGCCCTGAACCCGACGAAGGTCTCGGGGCAGTGCGGGCGCCTCAAGTGCTGCCTCGTCTACGAAGACGCGAACTACGTCGAGGCGGCCAAGCTCCTCCCGCGCACGGGCAAGCGCGTGACGACGCCGGAGGGCATCGGTCGCGTCGGCGACGTCGATGTGTTGCGTGAGCGCGTTCGCGTCTACTTCGAGGATCAGCCGCCCAAGGTCTTCGCGGCGAACGAGGTCAAGCTCGTAAATCCGCCCGGCCCCAGCGGCGCGCGCGCCGCCGACTCATCAGAGGTGCCGGCGGCGAAGGTGGCGGACGGAACGCCACCCGACGATTCAGTGTAGATTTCCCCGCATGGGGAACGTGGTTGTCGCGGTCGCGTTGATGACCTTCGCTGCCGGGTGCGGTTCGAGGGCGCTCGTCGGCTCTGTCGGTCAGGCCGACCCGCAGCTCGACGGGGCTGATGCGCCCCTAGGGCCCGGGCGGACGTCGAGGTCCGAGAATGCCCCGTGCCACGTTGACGCCGACTGCGGTGATCCATACCTCGCGTGTCGGTCCCAAACTTTCTACCAAGACAAGACGCCGATCGTCCTCGACGTGTGCACGGTCCGCTACCAGCTCCCGTGTCACGTCGACAGCGACTGCGGTCCCGCATTCACGTGCGGGCCGGACGCGTGCCTCCCGGTTCCGCCGGAGGGCTGCCGCCAGTGCGAGAGCTCGTACGACGCCAAGCCTTGCTCGTCGACGACGGATTGTCCCGGCACCTGGTCGTGTTTCGACGCGTGCCCTTCCCCGTGCACCAACGCGGGCGCGCAGACGCGGTGCTATCCCCCGTTTGCCCAGTTCCGCTGCCCAGCGATGTGCAGCTCTCCTGAATGACCACCTGTGAGCGGCCTCGCGCTCGTCGGGCGGCGCCGCTAGACTGCCGCCAGCCCTCATGTCGACGCCCCGCTTCTACGTCACGACGCCCATCTACTACGTGAACGCGACGCCCCACCTGGGGACGTTCTATTCGACGGTGGTCGCCGACGCGCTCGCGCGCTACCACCGCGCGCGCGGCCACGAGACGTTCTTCCTGACGGGGCTCGACGAGCACGGCCAGAAGATTGAACGCATCGCGCGCGAGCGCGGCCTGGAGCCGCAGGCCTACTGCGACGGCATCGCGGCGCAGTTTGAAGAGACCTGGAAGCGCTTCGGCATCTCGAACGACGACTTCGTTCGCACGACGTCGCCGCGCCACGAAAAGGCCGTCGCCGAGATGTGGAAGCGCCTCGCCGACGCGGGCGACATCTACGAGGCCGAGTACGACGGCATGTACTGCGTCGGCTGCGAGGAGGCCAAGACCGAGGATGACGTCGTCACGGAGAACGGCGAGAAGCTCTGCAAGATCCACCTGCGCCCCGTCGAGCGGGTCAAAGAGAAGAACTACTTCTTCCGCTTGTCGAAGTACGCGCAGCGGCTCGTCGATTGGTACGGCCAGACGCCCTCGCCCATCCAGCCGGAGTCGCGGCGCAACGAGGTGCTGTCGTTCGTCAAAAGCGGGCTGCGCGATCTGTCGATCTCACGCAAGGCGTCCTCCGTCACCTGGGGCCTGCCCGTGCCGGGCGATCCGTCGCACACGGTCTACGTGTGGATCGACGCGCTCACGAACTACCTGACGGTCCTCGGTGGTCCCGACGCCGTCGCCGCGGGCGGCGGCAAGGCGGACTTCTGGAAGGCGTCGCACCACCTGATCGCGAAGGACATCCTGCGTTTTCACGCCGTGTACTGGCCCGCGATGCTGTGGAGCGCGGGGCTCGAGCCGCCGCGCGAGATCTTCTGTCACGGGTACCTGACGGTGAAGGGTCAGAAGATCTCGAAGTCGATGCCGGCGACGCGCGTCGACCCTTCGGCGATCGCGGCCGAGCTGGCGCCAGATCTCAACAGCGACCCGCTGCGCTACTTCGTGCTGCGCGAGTACACCTTCGGTGGCGACGGCGACTTCACGTACGAGGCGCTGTTCCAGCGCTACGAGAGCGACCTCGGCAACGACCTCGGCAACCTGCTCAACCGCACGATCGCGATGGCGCACAAGTTCGTGGGCGCGACGCTGCCGGCCCGCACGCCGACGACGGTCGGGCCGTCGACGATCTTCGCCGAGCAGGCGGCGGACGCGCTCCAGAACTGTCAGCTCGCGTGGGACGCGCTCGCGCCGTCGACGGCGCTGCAGGCGACGTGGGGGATCGTGCGCGAGGCGAACGCGCACATCGAACGCACGAAACCGTGGGCGCTCGCCAAGGATCCGAACGACGCGGGCAAGCGCGGCGAGCTGCTCGACATGCTGGCGATCTGTTGCGAGACGCTGCGCTGGGCGGCGCTCACGATCGCGCCCGCGATGCCGACCGCCGCGCGAGAGATCCTGCGGCAGCTCGGCCGCGACGCGGACGTCGGCACGTGGCCGTCAGTGTGGGGCTGGCCGGGCGGCACGCTCACCGAGCCCGTGCCCGTCTTCCCGCGCGTTGACCCGGAAAAGCAGAGCGCGCTCATTTCCAAGTGGGTGCCCGCTGAGGCGGGCGCGCCGGCGGCGGCTCCCGCGGCGACGCCCACGGCCGCACAGCCAAAGGCCGCGCATACGGAAGCGGCGCTGCCGTCGGAGATCGCCATGGACGACTTCGCGAAGATCGAGCTGCGAACGGCGAAGGTGCTCACGGCCGAGCGCGTGCCGAAGGCGGACAAGCTCCTCAAGCTCACGCTCGACGTCGGCACCGAGCAGCGCACCGTCGTGTCGGGCATCGCCGGCGCCTACGCGCCCGAGGCGCTCGTCGGCAAGACGGTGATCTATCTCGCGAACCTCAAGCCGGCGAAGATCCGCGGCGTCGTCTCGCAAGGCATGATCCTCGCCGCCGGCGACGCCGAGGTCCTCAGCCTCTCCTCCGTCGACCGCGACGTGCCGCCCGGCTCGCGCGTTCGCTAGCTCGCAACCGCGCCGCTCGCCCGCCGACAACCGTCGTCGTGGTCACCGCCACGCCGAATGTTAAACTGCGCGCCATGGAGACGGGCACGGCGACCGGGCCCCGCGTCCGGCGGTTTACCGCCGACGAAGCGATTCGAATGGTCGAAGCCGGGATCGTCGGCGAAGACGAACACTTCGAGCTGCTCGACGGGGCCCTCGTCGATTCGGATCCGACGACCGGGGACGAGATCGTCCGTCGGTTCTCGGCCGACGAGGCCATCCGACTGGTCGAAGCCGGGATCATCGCCGAGAACGAGCACGTCGAGCTCATCGATGGAGCGTTCGTCGAGATGAGCCCGCAGGGCGTTCGCCATTCGAAGGCGCTCCTGGAATTGGGCGAGCAGCTCCGCGCCGTCTACCGCGGGCGCGGGCACGTGAGGGAGCAGCAGCCGCTCGCATCATCGTCTCCCTTCAGCCTGACGGAGCCCGATGTTGCGGTCGTCCGAGGAAGGATCGCCGACTATTCGGAGCACCCGACGGGGCACGACGCGATCCTCGTCGTCGAATTCGCCTGGTCGTCGCACGGCATCGATCGGCGAAAATCCGCGACGTACGCGGAGGGAGGCGTCGACGTGTATTGGCTCGTCGACTTGAAGGCGCGCAAGCTCGAGGCGCGTACGAAGCCCCAGCACGGCATCTACCAGCTCGTCCAAGTCTTCGCGGAGGACGACTCCGTCGCGCTGCCCGAGTCGACCGAACGCATGGTCGTGCGGACTCTGCTCCCGAAGGACTGAGTCAACTGGGACTGGCTCTGGGGGGATGACTCCTCACTCGCTGCGTCGATTGTCGCGGAGCGTAGTGAGTCGTTCCGGAGAACGTGAATCCCAGAGCGGGCGAAACCGCGAATTTCCGGGCGCGCCGTGTCCCCACGGCAATTCGACGCGCACGGCCGCGTCTTCGGGGGGCGCGGCCCGAAACTTGCCCTTCCCGGGGTCTCGTCACGAAAGGCCCCCAACATGCGCAGCTCTCGTTCCTCGCTCGGCCTCGTCGTTGTCTCGTTCGCCCTCGCGCTCGGTTGTAGCGAAGGCGTCGTTCAAGAAGAGGCGATCATCTCCGTGCGCGCGGACCTGACGCTCGCCGGAACGGCGACGGCGTCGTCGATCCAGGGCGCGGGCCTCGAGGCCGCCAAGGCCGTCGACGGCAACACGGCCACGCGGTGGTCTTCGAAGTTCAGCGATCCGCAGTGGATCACCGTCGACCTCGGCGCGATCCACTCAATCAACCGCGTCGTCTTCACCTGGCAGAACTCGTACGCGAAGGACTATCTGGTGCGCGTGTCGAACGACAACGCGACGTGGACGACGATCAAGAGCGTCGCGAACGGCGACGGTGGCGTGGACGATCTCACGGGGCTTTCGGGCAGCGGCCGCTACGTTCAGATGTACGGCACGCGCCGCGCGACTCAGTACGGCTACTCCATGTTCGAGATGCAGATCGCGGCGCCCGACGCGACGGGCGGCGGCGGCACGACGGGCGCCGCAGGCACGACGGGCGCCGCAGGCACGACCGGCGCCGCAGGCACGACCGGCGCCGCCGTGAAATACACGGGCCTCGTCGCGACGGCGTCGTCGGTTCAAGGCACGGGCCTCGAGGCGCCCAAGGCCGTCGACGGGAGCGCGACGACGCGTTGGTCTTCGACGTTCAGCGATCCGCAGTGGCTCACCGTCGACCTCGGCGCGACGAAGTCCGTCTCTCGCGTCTTGCTCACATGGGAGGCGGCCTACGGAAAGGCGTACCAAATTCGCACGTCGAACGACAACGCCACCTGGACGACGATCAAGAGCATCACGGCCGGCGACGGCGGCACCGACGATCTCACGGGCCTCGTGGGCAGCGGCCGTTACGTTCAGATGTACGGCACGACGCGCGCGACGGCCTACGGCTATTCGATCTTCGAGCTGCAGGTATGGGGAACGAGCGCCGCGGGCGGCGGCAGCGGCGGCTCGACCGGCAGCGCTGGCGCGACCGGCAGCGCTGGCTCATCCGGCGCGACGACCTGCAAGCGCGGCGACGCCTACGGCTTTCACTCGACGGCCGATCAGCAGGCGCTCGCGACGCCCGGGGCCGGCGTGCGCTGGTGGTACAACTGGGCCAAGACGCCCGACAGCGGCGTCAGCGCGACCTACAAGACGACGGGCGTCGAGTACGTCCCCATGATCTGGGGCAGCAACTTCATCGCGAACGCCGCGAGTCAGATCCCACAGGGCTCGAAGTATTTGCTGACGTTCAACGAGCCCAACTTCGGCTCACAATCGAACCTGACGCCCGCGCAGGCCGCCGCGCTGTGGCCGCAGATCGAGCAGATCGCGAACTCGTTCAACCCGCCGCTCAAGATCGTGAGCCCCGTGCCCAACTACTGCGGCGGCAACTGCAACGAGACCAACCCCTTCACGTGGTTCGACAAGTTCTTCGCGGCGTGCCCGGGTTGCCGCGTCGACTACGTCGCCCTGCACTGGTACGCCTGCTCGCTCTCGGCTCTGCAGAGCCACATCAACAACGCGAAGAAGTACGGCAAGCCGATCTGGCTCACCGAGTGGTCGTGCCTCGATTCGCCCGGCGACGCCGCTGGCGAAAAGACGTACATGGACGCCGCCGTCCCCTACCTCGAGGGTGAGCCCGCCGTCTTCCGCTACGCCTGGTTCACGG
>JBBQJG010000127.1:0-14900 GCA_038325725.1 Polyangia bacterium
AACACGAAGTCGGCAATCGCAAAGGCGGCGACCGCGGCAACGCGGCGTCGCCGGCCCTATCGGCTTGTCGCGAGCTACTTCGTGGCGATGAGCGACGCCGGGCCGGCCCAGTCGACGAACGTGCCCGGGAACAGGCCCAGCAGCACGACGGCGATCGCCGTGATGAGCAGGCCCGCCCGCATCGAGGCGGCGTCCGTCGGCGCGAGCGGCCGCGAGGCGTCCTTGAAGTACATCGCGACGATGATGCGCAGGTAGTAGTAGACCGAGATGACGCTGTTGAGCACGCCGACGACGACGAGCCACGTCAGCTGCGGGCTCTCCATGGCGGCCTTGAAGAGATAGAACTTTCCGAAGAAGCCGCCCGTGGGCGGCACGCCGCCGAGGGACAGGAGGAAGATCGTCATCGCGAGCGCGACCGTGGGACGCGCGGTGGCCAGGCCCGCCCAGTCATCGACGAGCAGGCGCTCGTCCTTGCGGTTGCCGATCCACGCGACGACGCCGAACGCGCCGAGCGTCGTGAAGGTGTAACCGAGCAGATAGAAGAGTACGGCCGGCTTCGCGCTCGCGACGCCCAGCCCTGCGGCGACGACGCCGAGGAGCAGATAGCCCGCGTGCGAGATCGACGAGTACGCGAGGAGGCGCTTGACGTTCTCTTGGCGCAGCGCCGCGAGGTTGCCGAGCGTCATCGTGAGCGCGGCGAGCACCGACAAGATCGACGCCCAGCCCGTGCTGTCGAACACGAGCACGGGGCTGCCGAAGACCTCGGTCATGAGGCGCAGGAGGCCGCCGAACGCAGCCGCCTTCACGCCGGCCGCCATGAAGCCCGTCACGGGCGTGGGCG
The DNA here is from genome assembly GCA_038325725.1 of Polyangia bacterium. Classification (GTDB taxonomy): domain Bacteria; phylum Myxococcota_A; class Polyangia; order Fen-1088; family Fen-1088; genus DASZFV01. The sequence goes on from JBBQJG010000127.1 coordinate 842, forward strand.
CGCCCTCGTACGTGTCGGGCGCCCACATGTGGAAGGGCACGGCCGCGACCTTGAACGCGAGCGCGATGAGGATGAAGTACTCGCCGAGGTAAAAGAGCGGCGACTTCGACGCGGAGGCGACCTTGCTGGCGATGCCCCCGTACGACAGCTCGCCGCCCGTCGTGCCGTAGACCATCGCCATGCCGTAGACGAGGAAGCCCGTCGCGAAGGCGCCCATGAGGAAGTACTTGATGGCGCCCTCGGCGCTCTTGAGGCTGCGGCGCCACGAGCCCGTGAGGACGTAGGCCGCGAGCGACATCGTCTCGATGCCGATGAGCAGCGACACGAAGTGCGTCGCGTGCACGACCATCATCATGCCGGCCGCGCCGAACAGTACGAGCGCGTAGAACTCGCCGAACTCGAAGCCTTGCTCTCGGAGGTACGGTGGCGCGAAGAGCAGCGTCAGCGCGGCCGCCGTGAGGAAGGCGCCGTCGAGGTACAGCGCCATGCGGTCGACGACCAGCATGCCCTGGAAGTGCGACGCGGGCGTCGCGGCCTCGGGCCACTGCGAGACGAGCAGCCCGAACGAGCCGACGCAACCGGCGACGCCGAGCCACGCGAGCCCCGCGCGTGACGAGCGCGGCGTCGCGAACGTCTCGGCGATGATGATGACGCAGCCCATGACGATGAGCAGCAGCATCGGCGCGTAGGCGAACAGCTGAGACGGATCGAAAGTCACGGGGTCCCTCCGGCGGGCGAGGTCGGCGAGGGCTTGGCGGCGAGGGCCGGATAGATGTGCGCTGGAGCGCCCGTGTCCTTCAACGCCTCATGCAGACGATCGGTGTAGTTGGCCATGAACGCCTCGACCGACTTGTCGGAGCGCGCCAGGAACGTCTGCGGGAAGACGCCGAGGACGAACGCCGCCACGACGACGATGCCGAAGACCCAGATCTCGCGGCCGTGGATGTCACGCACGTGCGGGTCGCGGTTCTCGGGCTTGTCGAGGGGGCCGAAGAAGATCTTCTGGTACATCGTCAGCAGATACATCGCCGCGAGGATGACGGCCGAGGCCGCGATGCCGCCCATGAGCTTCGGCATGGGGAAGAAGTCGCGGAGGCCGACGGTGTGCCAAACGCTGTCGGCGCTGAACGTCCCGAGGAGGATCATGAACTCGCCGACGAAGCCGCACAGGCCGGGCAGGCCCACCGAGGCGAGCACGATCACGAGGAAGCACGCCGCGAAAACGGGCGTCTTGGCCCACAGGCCGCCGAAGTCACTGAGCTTGCGCGTGTGGCGGCGGTCGTAGAGCAACCCGACGCCGAGGAAGAGGCCGCCCGTCGCGACGCCGTGCGCGAGCATCTGGAAGACCGCGCCCTGAACGCCGGGCGCCGTCATCGACATGATGCCGAGCACGACGAAGCCGAGGTGCGACACCGATGAGTACGCGACGAGCTTCTTGGCGTCGTCCTGGATGTACGCCATGAGCGCGCCGTAGACGATGCCGATCACGGCGAGCGTCACGATGAGCGGCGCGCACGCCTTGGCCGCGAGCGGGAACATCGGCAGCGCGAAGCGCAAGAAGCCGTAGGTGCCAAACTTGAGAAGGACGCCGGCCAGGATGACCGAGCCGCCCGTGGGCGCCTCGACGTGGGCGTCGGGCAACCAGGTGTGCAGCGGAAAGATCGGCACCTTGATGGCGAAGGCGAGCGCGAACGCGCCGAAGCACAGCAACTGTGGTGTGTACGGAAGCGTCAGGTGCGACAGCTCGGTGTAGTCGAAGCTGAAGCTGCCCGTCGCGCCCTTGAACTGCACGTACATGTACAGGATCGCGACGAGCATGAGCAGCGAGCCCAGGAGCGTGTAGATCACGAACTTGATGGCGGCGTACAGGCGCCGCTCGCCGCCCCAGATCCCGATGATGAAGTACATCGGGATGAGCATCAGCTCCCAAAAGACATAGAAAACGAACATGTCGAGCGAGAGGAACGCGCCGATCATGCCCGTCTCGAGGACGAGCATGGCGACGGTGAACTCACGCACGCGGATGTTCCTGATCCCGATCGCCTGCGGCGACAGCAGCGTCACAGGCACGAGGAAGGTCGTCAGCAGGACGAGCCACAGCGAGATGCCGTCGACGCCGAGGTGAAAGCGGATTCCCAGGGGCTCGATCCACGACTTGTTGACCTCGAGCTGGAAGCCCGCGTTCGCGGCGTCGAAGTCGACGAGGATCAAGAGCGAGACGAGGAACGTCGCGATGGACGTCACGAGGCCGAGGCCGCGGTGGATCGACTCCTCCTCGCGGGGCACGAGCATGACGAGGCCCGCCCCGAAGAGCGGCAACAGCGTGATCCAACCGAGAACGCCCATGGCTACGGAACCTCGATACGCTGCGTGATGGAGCGCCGCGTTCCCCAGCCGGGGTTCGAAGCGGTGATGCGGAGCGTGTAGCTACCCGGGCGCGCGTACGTGTGGTGCGCCTGGGGCGACACGCCCGTGATCTCGGGCTTGCCGTCGTCGTCGAAGTCGAACTCGTACTCGAGCGGCTGCTGGGACGCCTTGACGCCGCGGCGCGCGTCGACGTCCACCGACAACCCCGCCGCCGTGACGCGCACGTCGTTCATGAAGAGCGCCGGGCGCGTCGACCAAAAGACGACGGCGGCGACGCCGATCGCGAACCAGGCCATGTAGCCCTGGCCATCGCCGTTCTGGAAGCGACGCACGATCGTGCCCACGGCCGCGGTGATCTTACCGACCAGGTCGACGAGGCCGTCGATGACGATGCGGTCGATGATCTCGTACACGGACTTCGCGAAGAAGCGGATGAAGCGGATGATCGTCGCGTTGTAGAGCTCGTCGACGCGAAACTTGTCGCGCACGAGCTGGACGAAGCCCGGGAAGGACGCCGCGAACTTCCTGGCCGGATCGCGATAGCCGCCGCCATAAAAGACGTACGCGAGACCGATGCCGGCGAGCGCGAGCACGGTCGAGATCGCCATGAAGATGCCCTCGGTCGCGTGCGGGACGTCGAGCTCGGGGCCGAGCACCGACTCGAGCCGGTGCCCGAGGAGGTTCCACTCGGGATGACCGAACAGTGCTCCTGGCAGCCCAATGAGGCCGCCCAGGCCCGCGCCGATCGCCAGCACGACGAGCGGCCCGACCATCGTGCCGGGAGACTCGTGGATGTGGTGCTGGACCTCGTCGCTGGCGCGCGTCTCGCCCGAGAAGACGAGGAAGTAGAGGCGCGACATGTAGAACGAAGTGCCGAGCGCCGCGAGCAAGAGCATGGCGCCGACCGCCTTGCCGACCCACGCGAGGGCGCCGACTCCGTAGACGTCGGTCGCGAAGGCGCCCGCGATGATCGCGTCCTTCGAGAAGAAGCCCGAGAAGATCGGGACGCCACAGATGGCCAGCCAGCAGACGAGGAACACACCGTGCGTCCAGGGCACCTTCTTGCGAAGGCCGCCCATGATCGTGAGGTCGCCCGAGCCGCTCATGGCGTGCATCACCGAGCCCGCGCACAGGAAGAGGCCGGCCTTGAAGAACGCGTGCGTGAAGAGGTGGAACACCGCGGCCCCGAAGTTGGCCGTGCCGACGCCCACGAACATGAAGCCGAGCTGGCTCACCGTCGAGTAGGCGAGCACCTTCTTGAAGTCGTTCTGCGCGAAGCCGATGATCGCCGCGAACATCGCCGTCAGCGCGCCCACCAAGGCGACGATCGCCAGCGCGCCCGGCGACAGCAGATACACGGCGTGCATGCGCGCCACCATGTAGACGCCGGCCGTGACCATCGTGGCCGCGTGGATGAGCGCCGAGACCGGCGTGGGACCCGCCATGGCGTCCGGCAGCCACACGTACAGAGGCAGCTGCGCCGACTTGCCCGTCGCGCCAATGAAAAGGAAGAGGCAGGCCCAGAACGCCACAGGTGCGCCCAGCCAGGACAGCGCGAGCAACGGCGAGCCGGCCGTCGCGGCGGCCGTGATCTCGCTGAACTTCAGCGTGCCCGTGTACTGGTAGATGAGGAACATCCCCAGCAGGAAGCCGAGGTCGCCGATGCGGTTCGTGATGAACGCCTTCTTGCCGGCGTCGGCGTTGGCGGTCTCCTTGTACCAAAAGCCAATGAGCAGGTAGCTGCACAGGCCGACGCCCTCCCACCCGACGAACATGACGGGGAGACTGTCGCCCAGCACGAGCACGAGCATCGAGCCGCAGAACAGGTTCAGGTACGCGAAGAAGCGCGCGTAGTCGGGATCGTGCTCCATGTAGCCCGAGGCGTACACGTGGATGAGGAACCCGATGAACGTGATGACGAGGCACAGCAGGCCCGACAGCGCGTCCATGTGGAACGCGAGGTCGACCTTGAGCGAGCCGGCGGACATCCACGTCCACAAGGTGTCCGAGAGGCCGCCTTCCTCTGGCATGCGCGTGAAGAACGCGTCGAGCGCCACGAAGCACGACAGCAGGATCGCGCCGGCCGCGACGAAGAGGACGGTGTCCCGCTTCCACTTGCGGCCGAAGAGCATGAGCACCGCGGCGCCGAGGAACGGCAGCAGCGGGATGAGACGAAGGTTGAAGTCGCTTTCCAAGGTCGTCCCCGTTACCGCTTCAAGAGCGTGGCTTCGTCGAGGTTCACGGTCTGGCGCCCGCGGAACAGGCCCACGAGGATCGCGAGGCCGACGGCCGCCTCGGCCGCCGCCAGAGCGATGATGAGGAAGGCGAAGACGTGCCCCTTTTCGTCGCCGAGCGCGCGCGAGAACGCCAGCATGGCGAGGTTGCCGCCGTTGAGCTGCAGCTCGATGCCCATGAGGACGATGAGCGCGTTGCGGCGCATGAGCACGCCGCCCGTCCCGATGAGGAACAGGATGAACGACAAGACGAGGTAGTAGTTCGTCGGCATCATGACGCTCAGTGCCCCCCGCCGTGGGAGGAGCCGTGGTCGGCGCCTTCGAGCGCGCCGGACGCCTCGGCCGCCGGGTAGTCGGCGAGCTGACGATCGTGGCTCTCTTTGCGCGCGGCCGCCGCGACGACGGCGTCGACCTCTTTCTGGTGCGAGCGCGAGATGACGACGCCGCCCACGATCGCGACGAGCAGCAGCAACGAGATCGCCTCGAACGGCCACAGGAAGTCGCGGAACAGCAGGTCGCCGATGTTGCCGACGGTGCCGAAGGCCTCGGGGACGGTCGCCATCGGGGCGACGCCCGTGTCGGCGACGTGGATGAACTTCACGAGCAGGTACACGGCCGCGAGCAGCGCCACGAGGCGCACGGGCCGCACGACCATGGGCGAGACCTCTTCGCGGTTCAAGATCATGACGACGAAGATGAAGAGCACCATGATGGCGCCCGCGTAGACGAGGATCTGCACGATCGCGAGGAAGTGCGCCGACAGCGTCGCGTAGATGCCCGCGAGGCAGAAGAACGTCGCGACGAGCGACATGACGGCCGTGACGGGGTTCCGGCGCGTCATCGTGAAGAACGCGAAGAACACGGTCAGCGCCGAAAGCAGCCAAAAGACGACCTGCTCGGCCACGGACGCGGTCATCGGATTCACGAGCGCGGGGTTCATGGGGTCAGGCCGCCTCGACCTTCGCGACGCGAGATCCTTTGATGCGGGCCTCGAAGTCCGGGCGGAACTTCGTGAGGAACCCGAGCATCGGCCAGGCCGTCGCCTCGCCGAGCGCGCAGATCGTGTTGCCCGCGATGCCGTTGGCGATGTTGGCCATGAGGTCGATGTCGCCCTCCTGCCCATCCCCGGCGGCGAGGCGCGCGCACGTGCGGGCGAGCCAGCCCGAGCCTTCGCGGCACGGCGTGCACTGGCCGCACGACTCGTGCGCGTAGAACTTCATGATGCGCGCGCACAGCGCGACGACGTCGGTGCTGTCGTCGAACACGACGATGCCGCCCGAGCCCGCCATCGTCTTGAGCCGCCTCCCCCCTCCTAAATCGAAGGGGACGCCCGGCTTGACCTCGACGTCCTTGATGCGCGCGTCGCTCGTGAGCGCGTCGAACTCGATCGGGACGTCCAGCTCGCTCGCGTCGAGCGGGGGCATCGAGCTTCCGCCGGGGATGACGCCCTTGAGCGTGCGTCCGTTCGGGATGCCGCCGCAAACGCCGTAAATGAGCTCCTTGAACGGGATGCCCATGGGCAGCTCGAACACGCCCGGCTTCACGACGTGGCCCGAGACGCAGACGATGCGCGTGCCGCCCGACTTCCCCATGCCGAGGTTCGCGAACCACTCGGCGCCCTTCGTGATGATCTCGGGGATGTTCATCAACGTCTCGACGTTGTTGACGACGGTCGGCGCCGAGAAGAGGCCTTTGACGGCGGGGAACGGCGGCTTGAGGCGCGGCCAGCCGCGCTTGCCCTCGAGCGAGTTCAACAGACCCGTCTCTTCACCGCAGATGTACGCGCCCGCGCCTCGGTGGAGCGTGATGTCGAGGCGGAACGTGCCCTGCGCCGCGATGTGGTCCTTGCCGAGCAGCCCGGCCGCGTAGGCCTCCTCGATGGCCATCTCGACGATCTCGGCCTCGCGGATCATCTCGCCGCGAATGTAGATGTACGCGTGTTTGCAGTTGAGCGCGTAGGCCGCGATCATCATGCCCTCGATGAGCAGGTTCGGATCGAGCGCGAGCAGCTCGCGGTCCTTGCACGTGCCGGGCTCTGATTCATCGGCGTTGACGACCAGGTAGACCGTCTTCGCGTCTTTAGGAATGAACGACCACTTGAGGCCCGTCGGGAAGCCCGCGCCGCCGCGGCCGCGAAGGTTCGACTTCTTGACCTCGTCGACGATCGCCGGCGGCTGCAGCGCGATCGCCTTGCGGAAGGCCTGAAAGCCACCGCGCTGCTGATACGTCGCGAGGCGGTGGCTGTTCGCCACGCCGAAGTTCTTCGTGACGATCTTGACGTCTTTGGCTTGTTCCCAGCCCATGAGTCCGCCTTTAAGCCTTTGGCTCTGGGACCGGGCCCACGCCGAAGAGCGTGCGCGTCGGTCCCGTCGGGGTCCTGCCGGCCGGGCCACCACCGCCGGCACCCGGGTTTCGCTGCTGCCAGCGCGTGCGGAGGTCGTCGATGATCGTGTCGAGCTTCTGCTCGGTCAGATCGAGGAAGTACTGATTCCCGCAGATCATCATGGGCGCGTTCGCGCAGGCGGCGAGGCACTCTTCTTCCACGATGGAGAAGGCGCCGTCGGCCGTCGTCTCGCCCGCCTTGATGCCGAGCTTCTTCTCGAGATAGGCGAGCATGTCGTACGCGCCGCGCAGCATGCACGACACGTTCGTGCACACCATGAGCTCGTTCTTCCCGTGCTGCTCACGGTGGAACATCGTGTAGAAAGTGATGACGCCGAAGACGTGCGCGGGCGCGAGCTCGAGCGTCTTGGCGACGAGCTCCAGGACCTCATCCGGCAGGTGGCCGAATTGATCCTGGGCGATGTGCAGCACCGGCAGCAGGGCGGCCTGCTTGTTCGGATACTGCGCGAGGGCCTTGTCGACGCGCTGTTTTGACTGCGCTGAGAACTCAAGCGGCATGGGTTAAGCCGCCGGAAAACTAGGAGAAATAGATCGGCGTGTCAATGGAGTCCGACGGGGGCCCTACTCTGCCGAGAATTTCACGAGCATGACGTGCTTGTACGTCTGGCCGGGGCGCAGGATTGCTTCGTTTTTCCACGCGGGCACGTTGATCGAGTTCGGGAACTTCTGCGTCTCGATGCAGAACGCGCCGTGCTGCACGTGGACGCGGCCCTTCCCCTTGGTCGTGCCGTCCATGTAGTTGGCCGTATAGAGCTGGGCGCCCGGCTGATTCGCCTCGAGCGTCATCACGCGGCCCGACTTCGGGTCGCTGACGCGCGCCACGGGGCGCAGCGCGTGCGGATCGCCGATGACGATCCAGTTCGAGTCGTAGCCCGGCGGCTTGTCGCCCGTCTTCATGAGATCGCGGCCGATCGGCTTGCCCTTGGTGAAGTCGAACGGCGTGCCCGCGACCGGCAGCACCTTGCCGTCGGGCGGCAGGCCCGGCGTGTACTGGTCGGCGTAGAGCGTGAGGACGTCATCCTTGATCGTGCTGTCGTCGCCCAGGTTCCAGTAGGTGTGGTGGACCATGTTGACGATCGTCGGCTTGTCGGTCGTCGCCTTCATCTCGATGCGCAGCTCATTGTCCGAGGTCAGCGTGTAGGTCGTCGTGGCCGTGACCGTGCCGGGATAGCCCTCGTCGCCGTCCTTCGAGACGAGCGTCAGCTTGAGCGAGGGCCCGTCGGCCGTCTCGCTGGGCGCCGCGGCCCAAAGCTGCTTGTCCCAGCCCTTGATGCCGCCGTGCAGGTGGTGCGGGCCGTTGTTGGCGGCCAGCTTGTACGTCTTGCCGTCCAAATCGAACTTCGCGTTCGCGATGCGGTTGCCGACGCGGCCGACCGTCGAGCCGAGGTGCGGATCGTTCTTCTCATACTCGGCGAGCGTGTCCCAGCCGAGCACGACGTCGCCCAGCTTGCCCTTGCGATCGGGCACGTCGAGCTCCGTGAGGATCGCGCCGAAGGTCGTGATCTTCGCGATGAGCCCGTTCTTGTTGATGAGGGTGTACAGGTCGACCTCTTTGCCGTCGGCCACGCCCCACTTCACCTTCTCGATCGACTTGGTGGGGCCGCCCTTCGCCGCCGGCGCCGCCGCCTTCGCGGGCTCTTTGTGCTTCCCCTTGCCGAGCGCGAGCGCGGGCAGGACCGAGAAAATGACGAGAACGCCAAGCATCTTTCCAACAGCGCGCATCTAAGAGCTCCTTTGGTCGACGAGGCGCCTAATGTGCATTCTCGGCGACACCGCGTCCAGCGGAACACCGGCGGGGGGCCAGCGGCGCATCTTTAAAGCTTGTCGACGTACCACTGCGCGACCTCGGCCACGCCCGTGTCGGGGGGACCGAGATCCATGATCGAATACTTCAGCATCGTCGCGGCGCCCACTTGGTCACCCGAGAGGTGGTCGACGTAGCCGAGCCAGACGGCGGCGAGCGCGTAGCGCGGCGCGAGCGCGAGCGCCCGCTCGAGCGCGACCCGCGCCGGACCGAGGTGGTTGAGCATCGCGCGGCCCGCGCCGAGGCGCGTGTAGATCATCGCGGCGCGCATCTGGTCGCTCGAATCGGCGCACAGCGACAGCGCGAGCTCTTGGTGGCGAACCGAATCGCGCAGCGTTTCGGTAGAGTGCGTCTCGATGCCGCGGCGCAGGAGCGTGCCCCCCACGGCGCTCTGGGCGCCGCACGCGCGCGGATTGACGGCCACCGTGTCGACCCACAAAGTGGCGTCGTCGCTCCACGCCTCGTGGCGAAGGTTGATGATGACGGCGTACGCCAAACGAACAGCGACGCCGCCCGCGCGCGCGACCCGCCAGCGTGGGCGCGGCCAGCGCGCGGCCGCGCCCGCGACGGCGGCGGCCGCCGCGAACGCGATCCCGACGAGCGGCAACATCAAGAACCGTTCGGCGGCGGGGATGGGCACGGGGATGAAGTTCGACACAGGGCCGAGCGCGAGCGCGAACCACCCCAGCCCGAACGCGACGAGCGTCTGCCCGCGGCGCGCGGCGACGACGAGCGCGGCCACGAACCCCATGACGACGACCAACGACAGCGCGAGCGTGGCCGTCGTGACGTGCTCGCGCCCGAAGGCGAAGTACCCGGTGTAGTCCGCGCAGAGCGGCCACGGCGCGACGAGCAGGCGCAGGTAGTGCGCCCACACGGCGGGCATGCCGAACAGCGTGCCCGCGAGCGAGCCGCCCGGATACGCCGCGTACTGGCCCGCCGTCTTCATAGGGCCGAAGCGGATCGCGAGGTAGCCCACCGCGACGACGACGAACGGCACCATTTCGAGCACGAGCGCCCGCGCGCGCGCGCCGCGCAGCTGGGACGCCGGCACGCCGGGAATCTGCGGCAGCGCGTAGCGCGGAAAGACGATCCGCACGAGCGCGAGGAACATGGGCGCGAGGACGGCGGACTCCTTCGACAGCAGGCCGAGCGCGAAGGAGAGCAGCGCGAGCATGGGTTGGCGGCGCAGCGCGAAGAGGATCGTCGCCAGGGTCCACACCGTGACCAGTGAATCTTCGCGAAACGAGGCGTTGTCGACGGTCTCGACGGTCACGGGGTGCAGCGCGAAGACGAGCCCCGCGACGATCGCGTAGCGCCGCGCGCCCTCGGGCAAGAGGCGCCGCGCGAGCGCCATGACGAGCCACGCGGCGGCGATGTGCCACGCGACGCTCTGCACCTTGAAGACGGCCGGCGAGAACGTGACGAGCGCGTCGAGCATGTACGTGAACGTGCAGAACGGCCGCCAGGTACCCTCGAGGCTCGCGCCAAAGTAGTCCTTCGAGAAGAGCACGCCGAAGTCGCTCGACTTGAGGAACCCCTGCGCCTGCACGATGACGAGCGGCTCGTCGTAGGTGAAGCCGTTCGCGAGCGAGCGCGCGAACACGACGACGATGACGGCGGCGACGAACAGCGCCGCCTTGCGCGGCACCGTCCACCAGGGACCGACGACGATGGCCCCTGTGGCGTCGGGCCCGAGGGGACGTCCCCTGCCTCGCCTGCCGTCGATGCCCACGGCTCACTTTATCTCGACGCTGTTGTTCTGGCGATTCGGCGATCGACTAATGGCCCCGCGACGCCGGTCCTGGGTATGCTCGCGGCATGTGCGAGCTCCTGGGGATGGAGTGCAACGTCCCCACCGACATCGTCTTCTCCTTCACGGGGTTCGCGCTCCGCGGCGGCAAGACGGGCCCGCACGCCGACGGGTGGGGCCTGGCCCTCTTCGACGGCAAGTTCGCGCGGAGCTTCGTCGAGCCGACCCCCGCCTGCGACAGCCGCCTCGCGACGTTCGTGCGCGAGAACCCCATCAAGACGCTGCTGGCCGTCGCCCACGTCCGAAAGAAGACGCGCGGTCGCGCCTCGCTCGAGAACACGCACCCCTTCAAGCGCACGCTCTGGGGCCGACACTGGGTGTTCGCGCACAACGGCACGCTGCCGTTCGTGCGTCGCCACGCGCTGCGCACCGAGCTGCCTTTGGGCGAGACCGACAGCGAGCACGCGTTCTGCTGGATCCTCGAGCAGCTGCGGGCGGCCTTCCCGGCCGGCTATCCGCGCGACGCGCGGCGGTTGTGGGCGAAGATCGCCGAGCTCGGCGGTGTGTTGGGCGACGGGGGCAGCTTCAACTTCTTGCTCGCCGACGGGCGGCACCTGTTCGCACGCTGCGGAACGAAGCTCTGCTACATCGCGCGCGAGGCGCCGTTCGGAAAGGCGACGCTGAGCGACGCCGAGCTGGTCATTGATTTCTCGGCCGTCACGACGGCGCGCGATCGCATCGCCGTCGTCGCGACGGCGCCGCTCACACGCGACGAGACGTGGCACCACGGGGCGCCGGGCACGATGTGGGTCTTCCGCGGCGGCAAGCTGCGCGCGACGCTCGCGAGCGGCGAGCCCAGAACCAAATCGCCGACCAAATCGGCGGCCAAGCGCGTCTCGAAAGCGGGAACAAAACCACGCCGCCCCGTCGCGCGCCGCGCCGCCTGAAGCCTTTGGCTACGGTCGCCTGCGGCGCCACCGCCTCGGTCTACACGTGCGGAGCATGCGCGGCGGTTGGCGGGACCTCTCCGCTCTCGGCGGCGGCACGCCAGCAGACCTGCCGCTGACCTCTGACCTCCGCGACAGACGGGCGCGCCGCGTGGGCCGCGCTCGTCTGCTAGTGTGCGGCGCGTGCTCCCCAGCGACGCGCCCGTGAACCGCGATCGTCGCCAACTGCTCAAGCGCGGCGTCTTCGGCGGCGCGCTGCTGCTCGTCGGCGGCGGGGGCGCGCTCGCGCTGCGCTCGACGCTCGTGCGGCGACAGCCGCCACATCCGCTGAAGCTGCTCACCGTCGACCAGCACGCGGTGCTCGCCGCCGTCGCGGCTCGCTTCGCGCCCGGCGACGGCGCCGCCGCCACGTGGCCCACGGCCGACGCGCTCGACTGCGCGGGCAAGGTCGACGCGCTCATGGCGACCGTGCACCCCGCCGTGGGCGCCGAGTTTCGTCAGCTGCTCGGCCTCTTCGAGAGCGCGCTCTTCGGGCTCGTCGTCACGGGCACGCCGACGCCCTTTACGCGCCTGTCGCCCGCCGCGCAGGACGCGCGCCTCGAGGCGTGGCACCACTCGCGCCTCGCGCTCCTGCGCAGCGGCTACCAAGCGCTCAAGCGCCTCTGCCACGCGACCTACTATTCGTCGCCCGAGGTCTACGCCCTCCTCGGCTACCCGGGTCCGCCCGACGTCCCGCGAGGGCCCGCGTGAGCCGCGAGGGTCGCGTCTTCGCCGCTGGCGACCTCATTTCGACGGCCGCCGTCGAGGTCGACTTCGTCGTCGTCGGCAGCGGCGCCGGCGGCAGCGTCGCCGCCGCCATGCTCGCCGAAGCGGGCGCGCAGGTCGCCATCGTCGAAGAAGGCGCGCACCACACGAAGCGCGACTTCAACATGCAGGAGGCGTGGGCCTACCCCGCGCTCTACCAAGAGCACGGCAACCGCACGACCGACGACCTCGGCATCATGATCCTGCAAGGCCGCAACGTCGGCGGCGGCACGACCGTGAACTGGACGTCGTCGTTTCGCACGCCCGAGGCGACGCTGCAGTTGTGGGCCGAGCGCCACGGCGTGCGCGGCGTCGACGCCGCGACCCTCGCGCCGCACTTCGACGCCATCGAGAAGCGCCTCTCGATCGGCGAAGGCAACCGCGACGACGTCAACCGCAACAACGCCCACTTGTGGGACGGCGCCACGCGCCTCGGCTGGAACCCCGAGCTCATTCGCCGCAACGTCAAAGGCTGCGCGCGCCTCGGCTACTGCGGCCTCGGGTGCCCGCTCGACGCCAAGCAATCGGCCCTCGTGACCTACGTGCCCGATGCCATCGCCGCGGGCGCCGACGTCTACACCGATTGTCGCGCGCGCCTCATCGAGACCGATCGTGGCCGCGCGCGCGCCGTCGTCGCCGACGTGCTCGACCGCGCCACCGATCAACCGCGCGGTCGCCTCGCCGTCCACGCGCGCCACGGGATCGTCCTCGCGGGCGGCGCCATCAACACGCCCGCCCTGCTGCTCCGCTCGAAGACCGGCCTCGGCAGCGGCGTCGTCGGGAAGCGAACCTTCTTGCACCCGACGGTGCCGCTCGCCGCGTTCTACGACGCGCCCGTCGAGGGGTTCTACGGTCCGCCGCAGTCCGTGTCCGTGCGCCACTTCTCCGATCGCGGCGCGCGGGTCGGCTATTTCCTAGAGACTTCTCCCGTGCACCCGATGCTCGCGGCGCTCGCCTTCCCCGGCCGCGGAGACGCGCACCGCCGCATCGCCGAACGCCTCGCGCACGTGCAGGCGACGATTGCGCTGCTCATCGACGGCCACCACGACGACGTGGGCGGCACCGTCACCACCGATGGCGGCGGCCGCATCAAGCTCCACTATCCGTTGAGCGAGGCGCTCGTCGAGGCGGCGCGCGACGCGCTCACGAGCATGGCGCGCCTCCAGCTCGCGGCCGGCGCGCGAGAAGTCATGACGCTTCACGATCCGCCGCTCGTGATTCGCTCCGAAGCGGATCTCGCGCGCATCGCCGACGCGCCCTTCGGCCCCAACCTGCACACCCTCTTCTCCGCGCATCAGATGGGCGGCTGCCCCATGGGCGAAGATCCGCACACCTCCGTGGTCGATTCCCGAGGCCGCCACCACGAGCTCGAGAACCTGTGGATTGCGGACGGCTCGGTCTTTCCGACGGCGCTGGGCATCAACCCGCAAGTCAGTATTTACGGAATATCGCGCCTCTTCACATCTGAAATCATCAAACAATCCGGTAATTTGCAGCCAAAGTAGAGTCGGCTCAGAAAATTTGGCGGGGATCCGCGGGGGGGAGACACTAACGGCTCAAACCCAAGCCCTGGAGGCTTTTCACATGATGCGGACACCCTGGCTTTCGACCCTTTCATTCCTCGCCTGTACGGCGCTCATCACCCTAACCGTGGGCTGCGGCAGCAGCAGCCCCGTCGCGGGCGGAAAAGATGGCAGCGCCGGCGGTAACGCGGGCGCGACCGGCAACGCCGGAAACAACGGCAACG
>JBBQJG010000128.1:0-14896 GCA_038325725.1 Polyangia bacterium
CCCGTAGCGGGCGCCGAGGTTGGCAACGCGATCCTCCAGAAAGCCGACCTCTTCATCCTGAGCTTCTTCGTCCCCGATCGCTCGATCGCCGTGTATGCGGCCGCCGAGTTCCTGGGGCGCATTGCCGCGAGCGTGCGCTACGCCTTCGACGGCATCGCCGCGCCCGTGCTCTCCGAGGCGTTGCACCTCGGAGACCGCGAGCGCCTCCGTTACAACCTCGCGCTCATGACCCGCTGGGTGGCGACGCTGTCGGTGCCGCTCGCCGTGACGATGGTCGGGTTGCGCTCCGACCTGCTCGCGCTTTACGGCCCGGGCTTCGTCACGGGCACGAGCCTCGTCTGCATCTGGACGACGACCCACCTCGTGAGCGGCACGCTCGGCCTGCTGGGCCACGTCCTCACGATGAGCGGCCGCTCGCGCACGTACCTCGCGAACCAGACCGTCGCCGCCGTGCTCAACGTCGGGCTGTCGCTGCTCCTCATCCCGCGCTTCGGCATGACGGGGGCGGCCGTCTCGGCGCTCGTCGCCGTCACGACGCCGCTCACGTTGGCGCTGTTCGAGGTCTGGTTCCTCGAGCGCGTCCATCCGTTCTCTCCCTCCCTCGCCAAGCCATTCCTCGCGGGCGCCGCCATGCTCGCCGTCGAAACCGCCGTGGGACGCGTCGTCTCTTCGAGCCATCTCGCCCACGCCGCAGGCGCCGTCGGCAGCGGGCTCGTCGCCTACCTCGTGGCCCTCGCCCTGCTCCGGCCTGGACGCGAAGAGCGCGAGCTTGTCGGCCGCTTGATGGCGCGCGTCCGCCGCGGGCGCACCTAACTCTCGCCTAGCTCGGGCGCGCGTCGGTCTCGAGACGCTCGACGTCGTCGTCGCCCTGGATGAGCCCGCCGACGACCCCAAAGACGGCGGCCGTCACGACGAGCGTCATGAACGCGCAGCCCGCGACGAGGGACATCGAGCCCAACAGATACTTTTTGAAGGTCTCGCTCCTCAAGGTTCGCCTTCGCTCAATCCGTGGCCCGCATCTCGGCGCGATGCCCTTGCCCACCGCACGCGCGTTAACGTCGAGATCACGGGCAATGGGGGGCGCGCCATGCGCGTGGGTGTAGCACGCGCGCTGCATGATTCACCCTAGGGCGAAGGGAAAAGTGAGGGTGCGACCTTTCGCCGCAGCTCCGCGACCCCAAAGGGGATTTGCGTCACGCTGAGCGGGCGAGCTCGTTGGCTTTGGCCGTGATCTCGCTCACAAAATTGGCTCGACCGTCGACGAGCTCGCGGTGCCAGGTCTCGAGCGTGATGAGGTTCCACAGACGCTCGCCGTGGTCCTCGCCCGCGCGATGACGATCGAGCAAGCTCTCGACCGCTTCGGGGCGAAAGTAGCCACGCGCGCGCGCGGCATCGGACAGCAAGAGATCGCGCGCGAAGCCGTGCAACCGCCCCGCGAGCCACGGGCCTGTCGGCAGCGCGAAGCCCTTCTTGCGGCGGTTCAGGATCTCGGGCGGCACGAGGTCGGCGAACGCTTGCTTGAAGATGTGCTTGCCCTTGCCGCCTCTCACCTTCATCCACCCCGGCAGCGACGCGCCAAGCTCGACGACGTGGTGATCGCACAAGGGCGCCCGCGCCTCGAGCCCGTGGGTCATGCTCGCGATGTCGACCTTCGCGAGGATGTCGTCGGGCAAGTAGGTCTCGACGTCGAGGTTCTGAAGCCGGCTCACGGTGTCCTCGGCGTCGCTCGCGCCGAGCTCGGCGGCGAACGCCTCGGCGGTGCGATCCTTCGCGAAGCGCTCGGCGAGCGCGGGCGTGTAGAGGCTCGTTTTCTCCTCGACGGAGAAATGACAGATGAAGCGCAGGTAGCGCGTCGCCTCGTCGGACGACAGGCGCGCGCCGTACTCGCGCAGCCAGCGCGCCTTGCCGCCCGGCAGCGAGCGCAGCGCGCCCGAGACGACGTCGAGCAGGGGCGCCGGCAGCCGCCGCAGGATCGCCGCGACGTGCGCCCACACGTAGCGCCGGTAGCCGCCGAACGCCTCGTCGCCGACGTCGCCCGAGAGCGCGACCTTGACGTGCTTGCGGGTCATCTCGCACAGGTAGCGCGTCGGCACGGCGGACGTATCGGCGAAGGGCTCGCCGTGATGGCGCACGATGCTGGGAAGCAGGCCCACCATGTCGGGCTCGACGACGAGCTCGTGGTGATCGGTCTTCCAGCGCTTGGCGACGAGGCGGGCGAACGGCAGCTCGTTGTCGGCACGCGAGCCTTCCGCAAAGCCGACCGAGAACGTCTTGACGGGCGTCCCCAGCTCGCGCGCCATGCAGGCGACGACGATCGACGAATCGACGCCGCCCGAAAGGAAAGCACCGAGCGGCACGTCGGACATGAGCCGCGAACGCACGGCCTCCTCGACCGTCGCCCGCACGCGCTTGACCGCCTCTTCCTCGGGGACGTCCTCGAGCGTCGGCTCGAAGGAGATCTGGTAGTAGCGCTTGAGCACGGGCGCCTGCCCGCACTTCACGGTGAGCGTGTGGCCCGCGGGCAGCTTCTTGACGGCCTCGTAGATCGTGTGCGGCGCGGGCACGTACTGCAGCGCGAGGTACGAATCGAGGGCCTCCATCGAGAGCGCCGTCGGCGTGCGCTCGTCGGCGACGAGCGCCGCGAGCTCCGACGCGAAGACGAACCCGTCGCCGCGGTCGCAGTAAAAGAGCGGCTTTTCCCCAAAGCGATCGCGCGCGAGCAGCAGCGTCCCCTTGCGCGCGTCCCACACGGCGAAGGCGAACATCCCGCGCAGGAGCTCGGGGACCCGGTCACCGACCTCTTCATACAGGTGCGCGACGACCTCCGAATCGCTGCCGCTCTTGAAGGTGTGTCCCTTGGCAATCAGATCGGCGCGCAGCTCGGCGTGATTGTAGATCTCGCCGTTGACGACGATCGCGATCTGCCCGTCCTCGTTCGTCATGGGCTGTCGCCCGGCGTCCGACAGATCGATGATGGAGAGGCGCCGGTGGCCGAGGGCGACGGGGCCCGCTCGGTGAAAGCCGAACCCGTCGGGCCCGCGGTGGATCATGGCCGCCGCGAAGCGCTCGACGGCGCCCGCGGGCGCGGCGTCCTCCGGCCGGCGCGCGAGCGCGCCCGCGATGCCACACATCAGGCCAGCCCCTTGGCGGCGAGCAGGGCGTCGTACAGACGCACGGTCTCCTCGAGCACGCGCTCGACGCTGAACGCAGCCGCGATGTGGGTGCGGCCCCGCGCGCCCATCGCCCGGCGCTCGTCGTCCGACAACGCGATCATGCGCGCGAGGGCGTCCGCGAGCGCCGCGTGGCCGAAGGTCGGCACCTCGAACCCGCTCTCGCCATCGAGCACGAGCCCGTCGATGTTCGCCGCGTGCGAGACGATCGCCGGCAGCCCGCACGCGTGGGCCTCGAGCACGGCGTTGGGCAGCCCCTCGTACAACGAGGGCAGCACGAGGGCGTCGGCCGCGTGATAGAGCGACACCATCTCGTTGACGGAGCCGAGGAACGTCACGCGCGCGTCGAGCCCGAGCCCCTTGAGCAGGCGCGGCAACGCCCGCGAATAGAGCTTGTCGCGGTTGCGCCCCGCGAAGAGCACACGCACGTGAGCGGGCAACGCCCCGGCGCGCGCGAGCCGCGCGAGCGCGAACGCGAGGCCGATCTGGTGCTTCTGGACGCCGATGCGCCCCGGCAGCAGCAGCGCGAGCTCGCCCGGTTGGAGGTTCCACCGTTCACGCGCGACGCGCCGCTCGTCGGCTGTCGGCGGGTGAAACTTCTCGACGTCGATGAAGTTGTGCAGGACCTGAATCTTCTCGGGCGCGACGCCCGCGAGCCCCACGAGCTCGCGGCGGATGCCCTCCGAGTTCGCGACGACGCGGTCGCTGCGCCGGGACAGCCACCACTCCGTCGCGAGGTGAAAGATGTGCATGGCGCGGCTGCGTACGGCCGTGATGACGACGGGCACGGGCGCGCGGCCCGTGGCCAGGCGGGCCCAGAAGTTCGCCTTGTCACGATACGAGTGCAGGATCTCGGGCTGCTCGCGCCGAATCACGTCGACGAGCCGGGCGAGCCCGCGCCGCCCCATCCTGGGCGCGTCGAGCACGTAGCGCGGCTCGCCAGCCGGCAGGTACTCGCGGTAGTGGACGACGTCCTCGTACAAGCACAGCGTCGGCGCGAACCGCGGCGGCAGGCGCGTCATGAGCTCGAGGATCTGCCGCTCCGCCCCGCCCTGCTGCAGGTTCGGGACGAAAAGGAGCACCTTGTGGCGGCGGGTTTCCGTGCTCATGCGCGACCCGAGCGTAGCGCGGCTTCGCCGCGCGGAGCGAGCACGGGAGGGTTTGGGAACCCTCTCAGGGTTCCCATCCAGATTGCCGCAGGGCCTCCTCGGCGCGCTCTCGTTCCTCGGGCAGGTCGACCTCGAGCCAGCCGTGCCCGCTGATGTCGCGACACGTGGGCGGCGTGCCCGCCGCGACGAAGCGCGCGAGCACGCGCTCGACGTGGATCGCGCGCCCTTCCTCGGCGAGCGCCGCGTCCGCCGTCGCCCAATAGCGCGTCAGCGCCGCCGCGGGTACCTTGGTCATGCCGACGTACCCGGCGTCCCACGTCGTGAGGGTCTTGGCGATCTTGTGCACGCGCCCCGCGGCGTCGCGTTCGACCTTCATGTCGTCGTCGCCGAGCGTGCGGTCCGTGTCGATGAACGCCGTGACGTCCTCGGCGGGCCGCGCGGCGATCGCGGCGATCGCGGGCCGGTAGATGTGGTCGATGTTCATGAGCAGAAATTCGCCGTCGATGCTGGGGCGCGCCGTCATGAGCGAGATCAGGTTGCCGTCGCGAAACGCCGTATTCTCGACGAGGCGCACGGGCAGCGCGCGCCTCGCGATCTCTGCCGCGACGAGGTCGTACTGGTAGCCGCCGACGACGGTGATGTCGCGCGCGCCCGCCGCCTGCGCGAAGCGCACGGCATACGCGAGCAGCGGCGTGCCCGCGACCGGAATCAACGCCTTCGGAAGCTGCGCCGTCAGAGAGCCCAGCCGACTGCCGAGCCCCGCCGCGAGGAGAACCGCTTGCATCTCGCCTGTCGAGCTCACGCGCCCGACCTTAGCCGATCAAAACAAATCGGGAAGAGCGGAGAAACGCCGAATGACTGGCACGCGCGGAAAGCGCAGCGAGAACCGCTCCGGGGAGAACGTCGTCGCGACGCCCACGAAGGGGATGCCCTCGCGCTCGGCGATCTCGCCGTCGTGGAGCGAGTCGCCCACGAACAGCATCTCCTGGCGGCCCACGCCGAAGGCGCGCGTCGTCGCGTCGAGGTGCGGGCGGCCCTTGGCGAGGCCGTCGCCGAAGCCGAGGACGAGGTCGAACGGGAAGGCCGCGTTGCGCGCGAAGGTCGCGACGTTGGCGACGCCGTTGTTCGACGACACGGCGATCTTCACGCCGAACGAGCGCATGCGCTCGAGCGCGCGGCGCGTCTCGGCCGGCATGCGGATCTGGTCGCAGCGCTCGGGCTTGCGGCCCTCGAACGTGTCCGAGGCGCCCGCGTTGCGCGGATCGCCGGGGTAGATCTCCTCGAGCTGCTTCACGAAAGGGAGGCCGCAGGTCGCCACGTACAGCTCGCGCGCGAGCAGGCGCGGCGTCCCGTAGGTCGCTTCCATGACGTCGGTCGCGAGGTCAGCCAGCGTCGGCATGCTGTCGATGAGCGTCCCGTCGAGGTCGCACAGGAGCGCGCGCGGCATCGGCAGCCGCCCCGGGACCGGCAGATGGGCGACCGAGGGAGCGAGGGACGAGACGCTGGAGAATGGAAGAACTGACATGGCGAACCCCTACTGAGCAACGAGCGCGCCATGAAACACGCATCTCCAACTGTTGGCAATTATTTGACCTTCCAGCCTCCTGACGGTGTCGGTGTTCGATTTTCACCACCTGACCCCGGTAGCTTTCCGACACCGGGGGCGATGTAGGTCCATCGGCCTACCAGGCGTACCCGAGGCCGAGGCCGAGGTAGGGGAGCACGCGACGGTCCGCTTTCTCGCAGCTTGCGACGGCGCATCCGCTCGCGATCCCCAGGAAGTAACGAATCGCGAACCCGCTTCGCGACCAGTGCTCGCCCCCTATCTCGAAGTTCCCCCACAGGAAGTACTTCGTTGAGAACGTATCGATCGGGCCGTCGCCGAAGGGAATGTCGCCGTATTGGCCGCCCGAGACGCCGACGCCGAGGGTCAGCGTGTCCGCTTCGTTGCCCAACCGCACGCGTGGCATCACGGCCCATTGGAACGTTTGCGCAAGGGAAGCGTCCTTCCGTGAGGCGATGGCGGACAAGCCATTGCCGACGCCCACGGCGAGCTCGAACGGCGTCGACCAGAAGTGGTGAACCCCCTCGAAACCTCCGATCCCGAGGGGCGCGCCGAGGCCGACGATCCAGTAGATCGCGGTGGCGCGAAGCTTCGGGGGGATCCATTCCGGCACGGGCCCCGGCGGCACCGGATCGGCGACCGTCGGGCTCGGGCGCGCCGGCGCCGATGGCTGTTCGTCGTCGTTGGCCTGGCCAGCCCACGCCGCGGCCGGCACGAAGGCCGTTGCGAAGAGCGCGACGACCCCGCGCCAACGCATGAGCTCAGGCGCCGATGATCAGGATGAAGCGCCAGTTCTTAGCTTCGAGGTTGTAGCCGGCGTCGAAGCCCACGAGCGGCACGGCCACTGAGCGCAGGAAGAAGCGCAGTCCGCCGCCGAGGTCGTGGTGGAGGCTGTCGGTGCCGAAGCCCTGGTGCGCGGACGCGGGGAAGACCCGCCCGTCGTCCGTGACGCGCCCCGGGTAGTACCCGGCGGCGGCGGCCATGCCGCCGGTCGGATCCTCGCGGTACCAGATCGCGGCGGCGTCATAAAAGACGAGCGCGCGGAAGTCGAGCGAGCTGATCGAGAAGAGCGGGAAGTGGTATTCGACCTTGCCGAAGGCCCCAGAGTCGCCGCGGAACTGCTGCGTGAGGTAGCCGCGGAGGTTCGGGCCGCCCGCCGTGTTCTCGGCCCAAAACGGCAGGTTGTGACCGGTGTTGGCGCCCAGGTAGTAGACGAGGTTGTGCTGCTTGAAGAAGCGGATGCCGTGCTCCCAGCTCGCGCCCGCGCGCCAATATTTGAAGTCGCTGCCGAAGGTGGGGCTCGACGAGTCGAAGCCCATGTACAGGGCGGCGCCGCGCATGACGGCGAACTCGCGAGCGCGGAAGTCGAAGGTCAGCGACGCGCGCCCCGTGCCGACGAAGCCACCGTTCGTCGCGTGCGGCGGCATCGTCATTCCGATCGGATCGGTCGCGCCGTTGTCCTTGATCTCCTCGAAGCGCCAGGCGAACTGCGTCTTCACGCGGCGCAGCCAGGCGATGCCAAGCGCGGGCTCGACGCCGTAGCCGAAGAGGTGGTTCTCGCGCAGCAGCGTCGGGTTGCCGACGTCCGAGGCAGCGTCGTACTCCGGGATCACCTGGTTCTGGATCCACGCCGTCGCGCCCCAGTAGGCCCAGCTGCCGAAGAGCGCCGGGTCGCGGTAGCCGACCACAGCGCCCGAGTCGATGCTCGAGATGCGGCCGCCGAGCAGGAGCTGCTTGCCACGCCCGAAGAGGTTGCCGTGGACAAAAAGCAGGCCGAACGATTTGTTGTTCGCCGAGAACGACGCCGTCGGGACCGGCGCCCACGGAAACTTGTCCTTCACCGAGATGTTGATGCGAACGCCTTCGCCGGCGGGCTCCCACCAGACGTTGACGTCGGAGAAGAGGCCCGAGGTGTTGAGTCGCTCTCGGACCTTGTCCAGCGTATCGACGTCGAGCGTGTCGCGGGCCGAGACGCCGGCGATCGAGCGCACCGTCGATTCGTCTGTGCGCTGGTTATCGAGGATGCGGACGTCGGTGATCGTCTCGCCGAAGGCCCAGGCGCGCGAGGGCGCGACGAGCCCCAGCCCGACGGCCAGCCCGACGGCGACGGCGAGGGTAGCGAACCGCAAACGGCTGTCACGCATCATCGAGCCAAGCAAGTTCATCCCGAAAGCATATCGGTGCGTCGCTCCCAGGTAAACCCAACCCGACCGCCGGGTGTAAGTCGGTACGGCAGGTCACGTCCGAAGACGTGATGCAATCTCGCCCGGGCCTGGGATCCCTGCTACCGTTTGGCTCGCTCATGACGTCCTCCGCTCCGGCGCGCGCCGGCCGTTATCACAATTGGCTCGCGCGGCACCCGGGGCTCGTGCTCGTGCTCGCGGCCCTCGTCGCGGCGGGTGGTCTTTCGCTCGCGATGCGGCTCAAGTTCAAGACCGCCTTCTCCGAGCTGCTGCCCAGCGACGATCCCGGCGTCGTCGCCCTCGTGCAGATGCAGAAGCGCGTCGGGGATCTGTCGCTGCTGCTCATCGGCGTGCGGTCGCCGGACTATCAGGCGAATCTGCGCTACGCCGAGGCGCTCACGGCCGAGCTGCACAAGATGCCGAAGTCCGTCGTCGAGCTGGCGACGTACAACGTGCGGGACCTCAAGGGCTTCTTCGAGAGCAACAAGTGGCTCTACGTCTCGGAGGACAACCTCGAGTCGATCCGTGACCGGCTGCGCAGTGAGATCAGCCGACGCAAGAATCCTCTCTATGTTTCGCTCGGCGATGACGAATCGCTCGAGGATATGCAGAAGCGGATGCAGCACGACGACGGACTGTCGGAGCGGTTCCCCGACGGCGTCTTTAGCAGCAACCACGGCGAGTACGTGTGGATCGCCGCCCTGCCGCCTGGCGGCCTGTTCGTGGAGAATGCCGGCGAAGGCCTGTACAAGGCCGCGAACGACCTCATCGCGCGCATTCCGCCGAGCACGTTCCACCCGCAGATGCGCGCCGAGATCAACGGACCCGTGCGCACGGCGCTCGCCACGCGCGCCGCCATCGAGCAGGACATCGCGTGGGTCACGACGATCTGCCTCGTCGTCGTCGGCCTGTCGATCATGCTGTATTTCCGGCGGCTGCGGGCCTTCCCGCTCACGGGCATTCCGGCCGGGATCGGCGCCGTGCTCGCCTTCGCCGTCGCCGAGCTCGCGTTCGGCTACCTCAACACGTCGACGGCGTTCCTGGGGTCGATCATCCTCGGCAACGGCAACAACTACGCGGTCTTGCTGATGTCGCGCTACGAAGAGCACAGCGCGAAGGGTGAAGACGCCTCCGCGTCGCTGCGCGCGGCGATCGACGGCACGTGGCGCGGCACGCTCGTCGCCTCGGTCTGCGCGTCGGCGGCCTACGCCTCGCTCATGGTGACGAGCTTCCGCGGCTTCTCGCAGTTCGGCGTCATGGGCGCCGCGGGCGCGCTCGCCTGCTGGCTCGCGACGTACACCGTCTTGCCGGCGATGCTCGTGCTGCTCGATCGGCGGCCGAGCGCCGCGAAGGCACGGACTCGCGCGCCCTTCAGCCTCGGGCCCCTCGCGCGGCTCCTCGGCCATCGCAGCGCCGCGATCTCCGTCGTCGTCGCCGTGCTGTCGGTGGCGTCGCTCCTGGGTCTGTCGCACTTCCTCAAGGATCCGTTCGAGTACGACTTCACGAAGCTCAACACGCGGCTCGACACGACGCAGGAGGCGCGCGAGTTCGGCAAGAGCTTCGACCGCCTGTTCGGACGCTGGCCGTCTCCCACGATCGTGCTCGCCGATTCGATCGACCAGGTCGAGCCGATCCGCCAGACGATCCGCAAGCAAGACGCCGCCCTGCCTGGCTCCGCCGTCATCGGCCAGATCGTCACGATCTACGACCTGCTGCCGGGGCCGCCCGACGTGCAGAAGCGCAAGCTCGCGCTCATCGCGCAGATCGACAAGCTGAGGCACGACAAGTCCCTCGAGCTGCTCACGGCCGACGAGAAGAAGAAGCTCGAGAAGCTGAACCCACCCGCGGACCTCAAAGAGCTGAGCCCGACCGACCTGCCGGCGATCGCGCGCCGCCCCTTCACCGAGGTCGACGGGACGATCGGCCGCGTCGTGCTCGTCTACCCGCCCGAGACGGGGCTCTCGGTGTGGAACGGGCGCGACCTGCTGCGCATTGCAACCGTGCTGCAATTCCTCCACTTGCCCGACGGCCACGAGATCGAGACCTCGGGCACGGCCGTCGTCTTCGGGGCGATGATCCGCTCGATCTTGCACGACGGTCCCGTCGCGACCGTCGTGTCGCTCGTCGCCGTGCTGCTGCTCATCGGCTTGATGATCCGTCCGCTGCCGGCGGCCCTCCTCGCGGCGGGCACGTTGATCCTGGGCGTCGTGCTCATGGTGGGCGGCGCGGGCTGGGCGCGCGTCCACGTGACGTTCCTGAACTTCATCGCGCTGCCGATCACCTTCGGCATCGGCGCCGAATACGCGCTCAACGTCGTGACGCGCTACCGCGAAGAGCGGGACATCTCGCGCGCCGTCACGTCGACGGGCTCGGCCGTCGCGCTGTGCTCGTGGACGACGATCGTGGGCTACGGCTCGCTGCTCGCGGCGCGCAACCAGGCGCTGCAGGGTTTCGGCGCCATGGCGATCCTGGGCGAGATCGCCTGCCTCTCGGCGGCGATCATCGCGCTGCCGGCGCTCATCCTGTGGCGTCAGCGCCGCAAGCGAGGCACCGGCGTCGTCGGGCTCACGGCCCCGGGCGCGACGGAATGACGCCCGTCGTGAGGAGGATCAGGAACATCCCCATCACGATGTGCAGGACGCCGAAGACGAGGTGATTGCGGCGCAGCTTGGCGCGCGCCGGCGTGTCCTCGAGGAGCTCGCGCGACTCGCGGCGGCGGCCGAGCACGAGAGCGCGCGTCGCCCCGAACACCACCATGATGGCGCCGATCGCACAGAAGAAGATGGGGGGGATTCGCATGATTCTCAGCCCGCAATCTCGGTGGCGCGGAGCTCCCGGATGACGGTGACCCGAATCTGCCCCGGGAAGCGCATCTCCTGCGAGATCTTTTTTGCGATCTCGTTCGACAGGGTCACGGCGCCCAGGTCATCGACGCGGTCCTCCTGGACGTAGACGCGGACCTCGCGCCCGCCCTGGACGGCGAAGGCCTCGGTGATGCCCTTGAAGCCGCGCGTGATGCGCTCGAGATCGTCGAGGCGTGAGGCGTAGCTCTCGTCCATCTGCCGGCGGGCGCCGGGGCGGGCGCCCGACATGGCGTCGGCGGCCGCGACCAGGTAGGCGTACGGGCTGTTGAACGGCTCGTCGGTGTGGTGGGCGCCGATGGCGTTCGCGACGACCTCGGTCTCGCCCAGGCGGCGCGCGTAGTCGGCGCCGATGACGGCGTGAGAGCCGTCGAGCTCGTGCGTGAGCGCCTTGCCGATGTCGTGCATGAGCGCCGAGCGGCGCGCGAGCTTGAGGTCGAGGCCCATCTCTTCGGCCATCATGCCGCACAGGAACGCCGCCTCGATGGCGTGCTTCCACTGGTTCTGCGTGTAGCTCGTGCGGTAGTTGAGGCGACCGACGAGTCGCACGATCTCGGCGTGCGCGGCGGGGATCTCGAGGACGTGGAAGGCGCGGCGGCCGAGATCGTCGAGCTCGCGCTCGAGCTTCTTGGAGATCTCGCGGGCGCCGCGCTCGACCTCCGCGGCCTCGGCGCCCAGGGACGGTTCCTTCGTGAGCCGGGCCAGCACGCGGCGCGCGACCTCGCGGCCGACCCCGTCGAGGCCCTCGAGGCGGATCGCGTCGCGCGTCTCGACGAGCGTCAGGGTCACGCCCGCGACGCCGCCGATGGCCAGCAGGTTGACGCCGTCGGCGCCGATGATCGCGTCGGCTGCGGGGCCCGAAGGCAGCGGGATCAGCGAGTGGAGCCGCTCCGTGAGGTAGTGCCCCGAGAAGCGGCCCACGGAGATGCTCATGAGGCGAGCCGCCGTGCGGCTCGTCTCGTCGACGGGCGCGTGGTCGACGGCCCGGACGGACTGCGCGGCGTGGAGCCGCGCGTCCTCGAGCTCGGTGTCCGCGATCGACGCCTTGACCTCGTCACTCGACGTCCCGGCTTCGCGCTCGAGCGCGGCGCGCGCCTCCGTGACGAGAGCGGCGACGTCCTTGCGAGCCTGCGCCAGCGCGGCCTCGCCCGCGGCGGCGCGGGCCTTCTGCGCGTCGACGCCCGCGCGCGCCTCGGCGAGCCGCGCGGCCCCCGCGGCGAGCTCCGCGTCGCGCGCGGCGAGGCGCCCCGCGATCGTCGCGAGCTCGGCCTCGCGCACGTGGCAGAAGGACTCGAACGTGCTCACCTTCGCGAGGGCCTCTTCACGACCCGCGAATTCGCCCGCGCGCAGCAGCTCCTTGCTCTCGGCGACGCCCGCCGCCCGAATCGCGTCGGCGACCTGCCGCACGCCCGCCGACCACGCCTCCGCCTCACGCAGGGCAATCCGCTTGCCGAGCAGGATCCCCGCCGCGACGACGAAGACGAAGCCCATGGCGATGACGGCGTAGTTCATGCCGCCAGGTCCCGCGTCACCCTTGGCCGATCACCAGGCCGAGGTGCTCGCGGAGGGTGAAGTACTCGTCGGAGATCGACCAGAGGATGAGGTCGCGAATCTTCTCCTTCGGTTCGACGACGCCGACGGCGACGGGCTCGGACTGGGCGAGGCGGGCGGCCACCTCGAGGTCGTTGCACATGAGCAACCCGGCGCGCGTGCCCGTGAGGTCGGCAGCGTTCGACCACTTGTGCAGGTCGACGTCCGCCTTCGTCGCGATGAAGCGCTGGACGTTGACGCCCAGCTGCTCGAGCGCCTGCGGGGGCAGCGTCTTCTGCAAGTGGGCCACGTACTGCGCGACGCCCTGCTGAAGGTCGGGCTTGATGTCGAACTTCGGCTGTACGAGGCGCAACGCCGCGAGGAAGACGATCTTGAGCTCACCCACCGTCGGCACGACGTTGGGCCAGCGCACGAAGTGATCGGCGCGCATGAACGTCAGCTTCTTGCCGATGACGTAGGCGAGCTCCTTTTCGGGGCGGCCCTGGAGCAGGTTCGCGCCGACGACGAAAGACGGCGTGAGCTGGGCCTTTTCGCGCGCGTTCGCGAGGTCGAGCTCGCCCGGCGACTCGGGTCGCAGATAGAGCTCGGGCTGCGGCACGCCGAGCACCTGGTTGACGTAGTTGAAGACCTTGCTGAAGAGCAGCTGGTCGGTGGCGACGTCGCGGCGATCCTTGCGCTTGAGACCCCAGTCCTTGTGCTCCTTGGCGCGCGCGACGGCGACGGCCTGGCTCACGAGGGCGAAGATCGACGAGACGTAGCGGTCCTCGTCGGGGTGGTAGATGTTGCGCAGCCACAGCTCCTCGGTGAGCCGCGACTTGGCACGCGCGAAGCCCTTGGGCTTGTACTGCTCGAAGAACTGCTGCTCCTCTCCATCGGCCTTGCGGAGGAACGCGAGCGCCGACGTCACGCACCAAGCGCGGTCGTACTGGCGCATTTCCGTGAAGAGCTTGCGCAGCGTCTTCATGTGGACCGCCATCGCGCCGAAGTCCGGCGAGACCTTGACGAGGTGGCGGTAGGCGCCGACGGCCTTCTCGTACGACTCCGGCCCCGAGAGCTGGTACAGCTCGGCGAGGATCTGATGGCGGCCGATGCCGTCCGGATCGAGCTGCACGCACACCTCGAAGGCGGCCGTCGCCGACTTGAAGTCCTTGAGGCGCGAACGATAAATCTCGCCCAGTCCGTGCCACAGCGCGACGACCGTCGGCTTGCGCTCGGCCGGCGGCTCCGTCCCGAGGCGCTTGATCATCTTGCGGTAGTTCCGCTCCTGGTTTTTCCAGTCCTTCTTCGCCGTGAGGATCTTGTCGATGCGCTCGAAGGCCTTGAGATCGTCCGGATCGCTGTCGAGCGCGTTGTTGTAGAGCTCGACGGCCTCGTCGGTGGAGTGAAGCTCGTAGTTCGCGATGTTGCCCGCGGCGACGAGGTAGCGCGCCTTGACCTTGCCCTCTTCGAGCTCGGCGAGCTTCATGAGGATCTCCATCGCCTTCTTCCACTGCTTCGTGTCGCTGAAGAGGTCGAGGAGGTTGTGCAGCAGCTGGTGATCGTTGGGGCGCAGCGTGAGCGCCTCGAGGTTCGCGGCGATCGCCTTTTGCGGGTTGTTGAGCTTGTCCTTGTAGATCCCGGCGATCTCCTCGGACAGCTTGAACTTCTCGTCGCCGTCGCTCGCGGGCGAGGCGAGCAGCGCGCGCTTCTGCTTGATGACGGCCTCGAAGTCGCCCGCCTCTGAGTACAGATCGATGAGGGCCTGCAGCGTGGCCCGGTGGCCCGGCTGAATCTCGAGCGCCTTCTCGAGCATGTTGACGGCCTTCGTGCGCTCGCCGAGCTTGAGCTTGATGCGCCCGAGTCGGTAGAAGATGTCGACGATGGCGTCGTCCTTCTGGGCTTCCCGGTGGTGCACGAGAATCGTCTGGTAGATGCGGAACGCGTCGTCCCAGTGCTCGAGGTTGTAGAGCAACGCGGCCCGATCGACGAGCGTCGGCAGATACGTCGAGTCGAGGTCGTACGACTGCTTGTAGTACTTGAGCGCCTTGTCGTTGTCGCCGAGCTTGTCGGCGGCCTTCGCGAGGCGGTGGTTGAGGAGCGTGAGCTCCTTGTTCGTCTTGCGGTCGGCCTTGCGCGCGAGCATCTCGAGGATGGGCACGAGCGGCGCCCACTCCTCACGCTTGAAGTAGAGCTCAGACAGCGGCTCGCCCGCCTCGACGTGCTCGGGGTCGAGCTGCATGACGCGCGCGTAGAGATCCGTCGCCTGCTGATCGTCGCCCAGCTTCTCCTGGAAGATCTTGGCCGCCTCTTGCAGCAGGCGCGCCTTCTCGAGCGTGTTCACGGTGGCCGCCTCGGCGCGGACCATGAGCTGTGCCGCCTTCATCCAGTCGCCCCGGCGCTTGTAGATGCCGAGCAGCGAGAGCATCGACGGCACGTGCGCCGGATCCTGCGAGAGCGCCTCGACGAGGTACTCCTGCGC
>JBBQJG010000129.1:0-14875 GCA_038325725.1 Polyangia bacterium
CGTCTGGTATTTGGGCACGCGGCAGGACGTGTGCGGCTGGAAGGGGCTCGCCGCCGTGGGGACGTCGCTGCGGCCCGAGCGCGACACGTGGCTCGACGCGCTGTCGAGCTGCCTCGTCATGGCGCAGGAGCCGGAGCACAACTACGGCGTCGTGCACGCGTCGTCGCTCGCGTGCCCGCACGCGCCGCTCGTCGAGACTCCGAACGCTTGCACGTCGAGCGAATACGGGGACCCGTTCGATCCCATGGGCGGCGGGTGCCGCCACCTCAACGCTTACGAGAAGGAATACCGAGGGTGGTTCGGCCCGTGCAACGGCGTCGACGTGAACGTCGGTGGCACGTACACGCTGCTGCCGCTCGAGCGGCGGTGCGACGGCGTGCAATTCCTGCGGATCGCGGCGCCGCACGCGCGCTCGTTCAACCGGCCCGCCGGCGGCGGGGGCGGCGGGGGCGTCGACGTGCTCTCGCACTATTACGTCGAGCTGCGCACGCCGCGAGACTTCGACGGCACGACGGGCCACGAGGCCGCGCTCGCGCCGCAGGTGCTGGTTCGCGTGGGCGCGGATCGCGGCGTGCCATCGCAAGGTGGCGCGCACACGTACCTGCTCGACATGACGCCCGAGACGCCCACGCTCGAGGACGCGGCGCTGGCCGTCGGCCAGACGTTCGTCGATCCCGAGGGCACGGTCCGCATCACGACGCGCGCCGTGAGCGCCGCGGGCGCGACGATCGAGATCGGGCTCGACCGCACCACGTTCGCGAGCGTCTGCCTGGACGGCTCGCGCTTCCACGCGCCGGGGCCGGGCGCGGAGTCGTGCGCACCAGAGCCCGACGCCGAGCGGCCGGTCGACGCCGCGACGGATCTCGTCGGTGAGGTGGGGGCGGGGGACCCAGGTCCAGCGTTGGTGGACGCGGCGGCGATCGTCGTCGACGCGAGCGCCGACGGCGCGCCGAACACCGTCGATCCGGGTGTCGCCGTGCCGGGCGACGACAACGCGACGCCTGCTCCCATCGAAACGCCGCCGAAGGAAGGTGACGGGTGCTCCTGCGCGCTCGCGCGCGACCCCTCGCCGGCGAACGTCGCGGCGACGCTGCTGCTCGCCACGCTCCTTCGTCGTCGCCGCCGAGCCGTCAGTTCCGAACGAGCGCGCCGACCGCGTGTTAGGCTGAGCCCATGTCCGATGCGTCCGCGAAGGTGACGACCGCCGCGCTGCGCGCGCGCAAGATGTCGCCCGACAAGATCGCCGTCGTCACCGCCTATGACTTCGTGTTCGCGCGCCTCGCCGACGAAGCCGGCCTCGATGCGATCCTCGTCGGCGACAGCGTTGGCATGGTCGTGCAGGGTCACACGACGACGCTGCCCGTGACGCTCGACGAGATGGTCTATCACACGCGCCTCGTCGCCCGCGGCGTGCGGCGCGCGCACGTCGTCGCCGATCTCCCGTTCATGAGCTACCAGGCGTCGATCGAAGACGGCATGCGCGCCGCCGGGCGCCTCATGAAGGAGGGCGGCGCCGAGGCCGTGAAGCTCGAGGGCGGCGTCGCCGTCGCCGAGCTCGTGCACCGCCTCGTGACGGCGGGCATTCCCGTCATGGGTCACATCGGCCTCACGCCGCACTCGGTGCATCAGCTCGGCGGGTTCAAGGTGCAGGGCCGCGGCGACGCGCAACGCGCCCGCCTGCTCGAAGACGCGAGCGCGCTGTCGAGCGCGGGCGCCTACGCGATCGTCATCGAGACGGTGCCCAAGGACGTGGCCGCCGAGATCACGCGCGCCGTCCCTGTCGTCACGATCGGCATCGGTGCGGGGCCGTCGTGCGACGGACAGGTCATGGTCATGCACGATCTGCTCGGCTTGCAACCGGCTTGGCAGCCGCGCTTCGTGCGCCGCTACGCCGAGATGGGCAAGGCCGTTGGCGACGCGTTCACGGCCTACGCGGCCGACGTGCGCGCGGGGCGTTTTCCCTCCAACGACGAGAGCTTCGAGTAGCTCGATGAGCGCGCCGGTCGTCCTTCGCACGCCGCGCGAGATGACGGCGTGGTCCGAAGCGTCGCGCGCGCGCGGCGAGCGGATCGCGTTCGTCCCGACGATGGGGGCTCTGCACGAGGGGCACGTCTCGCTGCTGCGCGAAGGACGCCGCCGCGGCGACAAGCTCGCGCTGTCGATCTTCGTGAACCCGACGCAGTTCGCGCCGACCGAGGATCTCGCGCGTTACCCGCGCGACCTGCCGGGCGATCTCGCAAAGGCGGCGACGGCGGGCACGGACGTCGCCTACGTCCCCGACGCGCGCGACGTCTATCCGCCTGGCTATCAGACCTTCGTCGAGGTGCGCGACGTCTCGCAGGGGCTCGACGGGGCCAGCCGTCCCGGTCACTTCGTGGGTGTCGCCACGGTCGTCTGCAAGCTCTTCAACGTCGTGCGCCCGCACGTCGCGCTCTTCGGCGAGAAGGACTTCCAACAGCTCGCCGTCATCCGCCGCATGGTGGGCGACCTCGACCTCGGCGTCGAGCTCGCCGCCCTGCCCACCGTGCGCGAGCCCGACGGCCTCGCGATGTCGTCGCGCAACGCGTACCTGTCGCCCGATGAGCGCGCGCGTGCGCTCTCCCTATCGCGCGGCCTCGGCGCGGCCCGCGCGCGCTTCGCCGCCGGCGAGCGAGACGCCGCGGCGCTCGTCGCGGCGGCGCGCGCCGCCCTCGACGGTCAGGTCGATCGCGTCGACTACGTCGAGCTGCGCGACGCCGAGACGCTCGCGCCCGTGACGCGCCTCGAGCGCGAGGGCGTGCTGCTCATCGCGGCGTTCGTCGGCAAGACGCGCCTCATCGACAACGCGCGCCTCTGACTCTGCCTACTTGGCGAGGGGCCGGCTGCCTGCGATGTCCTCGTCGAGCGAGCGTCGCGACCACAGCATCTCCCACAGCGTCGTCATGAGCGACGCGCCGAAGGTCGCGAGCCCGAGCATGAACATCGACGCCGCGACCGAGTCGCGCGCCGCGAACGCCGACGGCGCGACGAACAGCACGGCGCTCGTCCCGAGAAAAGCCACGAGCGTCACGACCGACAACACGACGCCCACGTGCAACACGCGCAGACGGCGGCTCAACATGTGGACCTGGCGCTCGACGCTGAGCGCGCGCGGGCTGCCGTCGACGACGCTCGCGCGCAGCTCGGCGTTGAGCCCGCGCACGCGCGCCGAGATCGTGTCGAGCCGCCCCTGCAGGTTCGCCCAATAAATGACGGCGCTCGTGAGCGCGACGCCCGGCGCGAGTGCCGACGCGATCGACGGCGCGTCGGCCATCAGTCGGCCAGCCCGACGTACAGGCGCTGCACGTCGTCGTCCTCGTCGACGGCCTCGAGGAAGGCCTCGACCTCGGCGCGCGCGGCGGCGTCAACGGAGACCGGGTTCTTGGCGCGCCACCCGAGCACGACCGACGTGACGCTCCACCCCGCCGCCGAGAGCGCGCGGTTCGCGCTGTCGAGGTCGGGCGGGTCCGTATAGAAGCGGTAGCCGCCTTCGCCGTCGCTCTCGACGTCCTGCGCGCCGGCCTCGATGGCGGCCTCCTCGGCGTCCTTCACGTCATCCTTCGACGCCTCGATGATCCCGAGGTGGGCGAAGTCCCACGACACGGCGCCTGAGGTTGCCAGCTGCCCCTTGCGAAACAGCACGCGGATGTTCGTCGCCGTGCGGTTCTTGTTCTCCGTGAGGCACTCGACGATGACCGGCACCTTGTGAGGCGCGAAGCCCTCGTAGACGACCGTCTCGTAGTTGACGTTCTCGTCGAGCAGCCCCGCGCCCTTCTTGATGGCGCGCTCGAGGGTGTCCTTCGTCATCGAGGCCTTCTTCGCGGCCTCGACGGCGAGGCGCAGGCGCGGGTTCATCGTGATGTCGGCGCCGCCGCGCGCGGCCATCATGATCTCCTTCGCGAGCTTCGTGAAGATGCGACCCTTCGCGTCGGCCGCGGCGACGCGGCCCTTCTGCTTCCACTGCGCGCCCATGACAGATTCCTAACGCGGAACCCGACGCCAAGCGAGCCCGGACGGCGTAACCTTTTCGTTGGCCGCGACACCAAGGTCGCGATGAAGCGACCAACCCCCCGTGTCTCGATGGGTGCCTTGTTGATGGGGCTCGCGGCGTGCTCGAGCTCGGGCGTCGCCCCTGGCGACGGCGCGGCTGGCGGTGGCGCGACGGGGAGCGCGGGCGCGACGGCCGCAGCCGGCACGACAGGCCAAGCCGGCCAAGCGGGACAAACCGGCCAAGTGGGCCAAGCAGGCGCGACAGGAAGCGCGGGTTCGACGACGATCCCCGTGACCGACGCTGGTGGCGCGACGTCCGACGCGTCGGCGCCTCACTACGGCGACGGCGCCGTGACCGCCGTCGGCGCGACGCCGCCCGCGATGTGGGTCAGCGTCACGGGCAACCTCACGGGCATGGCGTCCGAGTGCGGGAACACGCCGTACCTCACGTCGCACCCCGCGTACGACCTGCTCATCACGAGCGTCGCGAAGCAGGGCCTGTGGGCCAGCAGCGATGGCGGCGCGACCTGGCACCAGCTCTGGCCGACGGCGGGCGCGCAGCAGATCACCAACCGTGGCTCGACGATCGTCTTCGATCCGGCCCACGCCGACACGTTCTGGGAGTCGGGCATCTACAACGGCCCCGGCGTCTACCGCACGACCGACAACGGCGTGACGTTCACGGCGCTCGGCAACGCGCACCACATCGATTCGGTCAGCGTCGATCTCTCCGACCCGCTGCGCCTCACGCTGCTCGCGGGCGGCCACGAGCAGAAGCAGACGCTCTACCGCTCCGCCGACGGCGGCATGACCTGGACGAACGTCGGCCTCAACCTGCCCACGGCCTCGAACTTCTGCACGAACGCGCTCGTCATCGACAAGAATATCCACCTCGTCGGCTGCTCGGGCTACGGCGGCGGCACCGACGGCGTCTTCCGCACGACCGACGGTGGCAAGACGTGGACGCACCCGACAGACGCGTCGGCCGCCGCGGCGCCGCTGTGGGCGTCCGACGGCGCGATCTATTGGTCGCTCATCTACGACCGCGGGCTCATCAAGAGCACCGACCAGGGCAATGCTTGGAAACAGACGATCATGACGGGCGTCAGGACGGTGCACCCGATCGAGCTGCCCGACGGCCGCATCGTCACGGCCGGCAGCAAGACGCTCATGATCTCCGCGGACCATGGCGTCTCTTTCACGCCGATTGGCGCGGACCTTCCGTTCACGCCGAACAGCCTCACGTATTCGCCGTATCGGAACGCGTTCTACGTCGAGCAGTTTGACTGCAAGAACTTGGTCCTGCCGAACGCCATCAGCCGCTACGGCTTCGACTACCGCGTGCTGTGAGCGGCCCGGGGCGGGCAGAGCCACTCCCGTAGCTTTCCACGCGCGCGTCGCGTGGGCGGGCGCGCGCGCCGCCCCGGGCCTAGACCGCGTGGCGCGAGATCAGGCCGCGTTTGTCCTCGAGGCCCATACGGTAGAACCGGCGAAGCTCGTCGAGCATGTCGACGATGCGCGCGTCACGAACGAAGCGCCGCTCGAGGCCGGTGGCGTAGCGCGCGGCCTCGTCGTTCGCGACGCGGTAGCGATCGCGCTCGTCGGCGTCGAGATCGGGCGCGAAGCGGACGTCGTGGTACAGGCGCTGCCGCAGATCGCGGCGCCCCCCCTGCAGCAGCACGCAGCAGACGAACTTATCGACCTCGGCCTGCAGCTCGAGCTCGAGCGCCGAGACGGCCCGGTGTCCGGCCGCGCGCAGCGCGAGATAGACGAAGTGGCTCACGCCTTCGAGCGCGAGGCAGAAGTCGGCGAAGTTCGCGTCGTCGAGGCGCCGGTTCGGATCGTTGCGTTCCAGATTGGCGAGCGCGTCGGCGTCGACGAACAGCGCGAGGCCGAGCTCGCCGTCTTCTTCGCGCACGAGGAGCTGTTCGCGCGGCGCGCGCGCGACGCCGGCGTGTCGGCGCTGCTCATCGTCGATGACGAACGCGTCGACCTCGAGGTTCGTGCGCACGCGGTAGAGCGCCTCGAGGCCGAGCTGCAGGCGCGACAGGACCGATGTCTTCACCTTTGCGTCGCGCCGCCGAGGACGGACGCGCGCGCTCACTGCTGCCGCCCGTCGCCCTTGCCCGGGAAGACGCCGAGCTGGGCGAGACGCGCCGCCGCCGCTTCGCTGCCCGTTCGCTGCCAGCGCTGGTACAAGCGCAGCACGTCGCCGTTGTTCGACGGGTGCGACGTCCGCCGGCTCACGAGCGCGAGCACCTCGACGAAGCGCATGAAGTTCTCGGCGAGCTCGGCGAAGACGAGGCCATACGGATCGCCCGTCCATCCCGGGCCGCCGCGCGCGAGCTCGCCGTAGGCGGAGCCACCCATGCTGATGTAGTAGTCGACGTCGACGAGCTTGTCGGTGAGGCTCTCCGACCAGAAGCCCGACACGTAAAGCGACGTGTCACCGATCTCGCGCAGGCTCCGTCGGCGCTCCTGCGGGGCCGCGTCGAGCGTCGACGCGAGCTTCAGCGCGAGCGGCGCGTCCGCGATCCCTTGCGCCGCGTAGGCCGCGAGCAGCTGGACGACGTAGTGCTCGACGAGCGTGCCCGGCTGCAGCCCCTTGTCCCGAAAGGCGCGGTCCACCTCGTCGTGGAAGAACCCTTCGACTGTACTTTGAAGGTCCATGCTTCGAGTCTAAGAAGGAACATCGGCAGGTGTCCAAAAATTAATAAATGATTACATATAGATACCTTGTAACCACTTTGGCAGTGCCACCCGGTCACTGCCAGCGACCCCGGCCAACCCCTTGACGCCCGGGCACTTGCGATTAGAGTCCCGCCTGGCACTCAGGGTAGGGGACTGCCAGCGGGCCGAGCCGGCTCTGAGCGCGCGACTCCACATCGATTGTTCTGGGAGGATTCCATGAAAGTTCGTCCGCTTTACGACCGCGTCATCGTTCGCCGCGTCGCCGAGGAAGAGAAGACCAAGGGCGGGATCATCATCCCGGATTCGGCGAAGGAGAAGCCGTCGGAGGCCGAGGTCGTCGCCGTCGGCAACGGCAAGTACGACGACAAGGGCACGCTCCGCGCGCTCAACGTCAAGAAGGGCGATCGCATCCTCTTCGGCAAGTACAGCGGCAACGACATCAAGATCGACGGTGTCGATCACCTCATCCTCCGCGAGGATGACATCCTCGGAATCATCGAAAAATAGAAAGTCGAAGGAGCCAAAATGTCAGCCAAAGAGATTCTGTTCGACGAGGCCGGCCGCAACCGCATCCTCGAAGGCGTCAACATCCTCGCGGACACCGTGAAGGCGACGCTCGGGCCGCGTGGCCGCAATGTCGTGATCGAAAAGTCGTGGGGCGCGCCCACGGTCACCAAGGACGGCGTCACCGTCGCCAAGGAGATCGAGCTCGAAGATAAATTCGCGAACCTCGGCGCGCAGATGGTCAAAGAGGTCGCGTCGAAGACGTCGGACATCGCCGGCGACGGCACGACGACGGCGACGGTCCTCGCGCAGGCGATCTTCCGTGAGGGCTCGCGCATGGTGGCCGCCGGCCACAGCCCGATCGAGCTCAAACGCGGCATCGACAAGGCGGTCGAGAAGATCGTCGAGGCGCTCAAGAAGGTCTCGAAGCCCACGAAGGGCCAGAAGGACGTCGCGCAGGTCGGGACGATCAGCGCCAACGGCGACGAGTACATCGGCAAGATCATCGCCGAGGCGATGGAGAAGGTCGGCAAGGAAGGCGTCGTCACCATCGAGGAAGCCAAGTCGATGGAGACCACGCTCGACGTCGTCGAGGGCATGCAGTTCGATCGCGGCTATCAGTCGCCGTACTTCGTGACCGACACCGAGCGCATGGAGGTCAAGCTCGACGACCCCTACATCCTCATCCACGAGAAGAACATCTCGAGCATGAAGGATCTCTTGCCCGTCCTCGAGCAGGTCGCGCGCGCCGGCAAGCCGTTGCTCATCATCGCCGAGGTCGAGGGCGAGGCCCTCGCGACGCTCGTCGTGAACAAGCTGCGCGGCACGCTCAACGTGTGCGCCGTCAAGCCGCCGGGCTTCGGCGATCGCCGCAAGGACATGCTCAAGGACCTCGCCGTCCTCACGGGCGGCCAGTCGATCACCGAGGATCTCGGCATCAAGCTCGAGAACGTCACCCTCAAGGATCTCGGCCGCGCCAAGCGCGTCTCGATCGACAAGGACAACTCGACGATCGTCGACGGCGCCGGCAAGAAGGTGGACATCGAGGCGCGCGTCAAGCAGATGCGCGCTCAGATCGAAGAGACGACGTCCGACTACGATCGCGAGAAGCTCCAGGAGCGCCTCGCGAAGCTCGTGGGCGGCGTCGCCGTCATCAAGGTCGGGGCGGCGACGGAGACTGAGATGAAAGAGAAGAAGGCGCGCGTCGAAGACGCGCTCCACGCCACGCGCGCGGCCGTCGAAGAGGGGATCGTCCCCGGCGGCGGCGTCGCGCTCATCCGCGCGCTCGGTGCGATCGAAAACGTCGACAAGCTCAGCGAGGAGCAGGCTGTCGGCTTCGCGATCGTGCGTCGGGCCTGCGAAGAGCCCTGCCGTCAGATCGCCGCGAACGCAGGCAAGGAAGGTTCGATCATCGTCCAGCGCGTCAAGGAGGGCAAAGGCGCCTTCGGCTACAATGCCGCGACGGACGAGTTCGAGGATCTCGTCGAGGCGGGCGTGATCGATCCGACGAAGGTCGTTCGCTCGGCGCTGCAGAACGCGGCCTCGGTCGCGGGCCTGCTCATTACGACGGAGGCGCTCATCGTCGAGCGCCCCAAGGAAGAGGCGCCCGCCGCTCCCGGCGGCGGCGGCGGCGGCATGGGCGGCATGGGCGGCATGGGCGGCATGGGCATGTAGCTCAGCTCCCAACGTTCCTGTGACCTGAACGAGAAGGCGACCCGCGCAAGTGGGTCGCCTTTTTCATTTTCAGCTCATTTCTCGAAGGTGAAGGCGGCGGAGAGCAGGGCGGTCTGACGGCGGTAGGTGACGGCCGTGGCGGCGAGCTCGTTCGTGTAAAGGGTGTAGCGCGCGATGAGCTGCAGGCGGTCCGTGAGATTTCGCGAGAGATCGACGCGCGCGCTGCTGCGGTTTTCGTCGTCGTAGGTGATGAAAGCGCGTCCCGCCGTGTCCGACGACTGCGCGACGATGATCGCGTCGGCGTAGCGCGCGAAGAGCACCTCGACGCGCGCGGCGAGGGAGAGGCCCATTGGGAGCTCGGCGGCGAAGCGCGCCGTGAGGAAGTGCCGCGTGACGGTCTCGCCGAAGCTGTTCGAGACATTGAGATGGACCGCATACCCGCCGCCCACGAGCACGGCGCCGGTGCGCGCGACGTCGAACGCGCCTGTGAAGAGGTGATCGACGCGTCCGTCGAGGCTCGTCGAGAAGACGCAAGCTTGCGAGGGGGGACAGCCCGTCGTGTCGCCGATCAGGGCCTTGCTGGCGAAGGCCCGGCGTTCGTAGCTCGCGCGGGCCATCGCTTCCCAATCGGCGGCACCGTCCTCGGCTTCGCGCGCCCAGCGCAGGTCGAGGTGCGCCGACGGAGATTGGAAGTCGTAGCTGCGATCCGCCTTGTACAAGAAGAGACGGTAACCGCCGCCGCCGCCGAGCTCGACGTGATCCGCGATCGCGCGCGAGAGGCGGAGTGTGCCCGTGACAGAGCGGAAGTCACGGCGCTCGCTCACGTAGTTCGGGTCCATGGCGGCGCGCTGGAACGCCTCGTAGTATGCGGCCGACGTGGAGAGAGCGCCGCGCTCTCCGAGGGCCGCGCGCCACAGCGCGGAGGTTTCAGCGATCGCGACGTCCTCGCCGCGCGCGGCTTCCTTGCCGAACACCTTGCCTGCCAAGGTCGCCGACACGGCGACCTGCTGTCCTTCGGCGACGATGTCTTGCAGCGAGGCCGAGAGCACTGCGCGCGCGAGCGGCGAGATGACGGGCGCTGGATTGAAAACGCCCGGCGCCTTCACCTGCTCCGTGCGGTGCGCGTTCGAGTCGATCTCAGGGCCTAGCTCGGCGCGCACGACGTAGCGCGCGGTCGACGGCGCGTCGTCGTCCGACGGAGTGGCGCGCGCGGGCGCCGCGCCGCCGAAGAACAGCGTCGCCGCCACCGCGATCGGGACGAGCGGAGGCGCCGGGGGCCTGAGCATCGGCGGCGAGCATAACAGCAGCCGCCGAGGCGTGAACCACGCTGGAGGGCGATTTCAGCGCGCGCGCGGGGTGACGTGCTCGCGCGCGCGCAAGCTCGCGGCCTGCTGCGCGAGCCGATCGGCGCGCGCCTTGAGCGCGGCGCCCGCGCGCTCGAGCGCTTCGAACCCGCTGTTCGCGCCGCCCGACGTTTCGAGCCGCTGGATCTCGGCGAGCGTCGCCGGATCGAGGAGCTCGCGAAGCTGCACGGAGAGCGTCGCCGTGCCGTCGGAGACCCCGGACGGCCCCATGTGCGGCGTCGTGACGGCGACGCCGCTGCCACCTGTCGTCGTCGCGGGCGTCGTCGCGCCGGGCGCCGTCATTCCGGCGGGAGCGGTCACCGGCGTGCTGGGCATGCCGCCGAGCGCGGGGCTGGACGAGACGCCCTGGCTCGCGGGCGGGGGGACGGAGTTGCCCGTGACGGTGTCGGCGCTCGTCGTGCCGGGCGTCCCGCGCTCGACCCCGGGCGATGTGGCGCCGATCGATCCCCCGCCGTTGCCCTTCGGCGCGGTCGGCATCGTCGTCGCGAGGCTCGTCCCCAGCGCGCGTCGCTTCGAACCTTCGAGGGGTGAGAAAGGATCGCGCTCCATCTGCCCGACGTGTCGCCGCAGGTTTTGGCGCGCGCGTAGATCGCGCGCGCGTCCCAGGATCGCGTCGGCGCGCGCGGCGACCCGGCGCGCCTCGTCGCTGAGGATGTCGGCCTTCGCCTCGAGCTCGGCGGGGCCATCGCCGGGCAGCGCGCGCGGCTCGGCCGTGAACACCGATCGGTCGGCGGGGCGGTCGGTCGCGTGCCCGAGGTGCGCGTCGAGCTCCGTGAGGCGACGCGCGAGCGCTTCGGCGTCGGCGAGGCGGGCGCGCAGACGGTAGTCGTCACGCATGCCGCGATCGGCGCGCTTGAGCGAGGCGATCTCGGCGTTGACGTGTTGGAGGTCGCCGCGCAGTCGTTGGCGTTCTGCCTCGAGGGAGGCGCGGGGGACCGCGTCGTTCGCCGTCGTCGGCGTCCCCGCCGCGCGCGCGAGCTGGGGCGCGCCCGCCAGCGTCGAGATGAGCGCCAGCGCCGAGGTCGCGGTCAGAAAACGTCGAACGAAGCTCATGAACGCCTGTTTCGAGGCCAACCCAGTGCAACCGTCGTACCACGCGGAGCGTTCTCCGAGGAGCCCAACTCTCGCCCGCGGCCCGACCCCCCACGTCAGAATTCTGAGACCGACCAAGCGCACCGCGGTCGATGAGTCCCGCCGGCGTTGTCCGGTCCGCGCCCGTCTGGCATCCTGCCAGCGCCATGACAAGGACCCTCGTCGTCGCTCTCGTCCTCTCGATCGCCGCGACTGGCTGCGCCAGCACGGGCTCGGGTGTCGTCCCCCACGTGCCGCGGACCGGGCTCAAGTCCGCCGATTTCTACCCGCTGGCCGAGGGTTGGAAGTGGGCCTACGACCTCGACAAGGATGGTCAGAAAATTCTCGCGGTCTACTCGGTCGTCGAGCGCATGCCCGACCTCGCGACGATTCGCACGGGCGAAGAGAACCTCACCTACACGCTCGCGGCCGACGGCATCGCGCAGCGAGACACCCTCAGCGTCGGCGACTACATCCTCAAGGATCCGATCGTGAAAGGCGCGACCTGGGCCGTCGCTGGAGGCACGGCCAAGGTGGTTTCGACGACCGAGGAGGTCACGAGCGACGCGGGGCATTTCTACGATTGCGCCGTCATCGAAGTGACGCGCAGCGATCCGCGGCGCGTCGTGCGCACGACGTTCGCGCCCGACGTCGGTCCCGTCGCGATCGACGTCCAGGTCGAAGACGCGGGCAAGATGATCGTCACGACGCGCGCGCGCCTGCGCTCCGTCACGCGGCCCAACGAGGATCCGTTCGGGCTCGCGAAGCCGAAGGCGCCGTGACGACGTGAGCGAGCGTTCGCCCGAGCGCGTGCCGCCTCCGTTGCTCGTGCTCACGGGGTTTCTGGGCGCCGGGAAGACGACGACGCTGAACCGGGTCCTCACGCGCCAGCACCGACGACGGATCGGCGTCATCGTCAACGAGCTCGGCCGCATCGACATCGACACGCGCCTCATCAAGGCGCGCGCGGGCGACGTCATGGAGCTCGCGGGCGGGTGTGTCTGTCACGAGGTGCGCGTGCAGTCCGCGCTGTGGGCCGCGATCGACGAGGTCGTGCGGCGCTCGGGCGCCGAGCTCGTCTTGCTCGAGACGACGGGCATCGCCGAGCCGTGGTCGATCGTCGACGGGCTCGAATCGCTGCCGCCCGGCGAGGCGCCGGCGGTCGCCGCGGGGGTCATCTGCGTCGTCGACGCCGAAGCGGGCCTCGGCCAGCTCGCGCGTCACGAAGAGGCGCGGGCGCAGGTCGAAGCGGCGGATCGCATCCTGCTGACGAAGCTCGATCTCGCGGCGCCCACGGAGGTCGTCGCGCTGCACCGCGAGCTCGCGCTGCGAAATCCGACGGCCGAGCGCGCGAGCTTCCCCGACACCGAGGAGGGCGCCGCCGCGCTCGTGCCGTGGTTGCTCGAGGCGCGTCCGCGCGCGCGCGCGACGCGAGGGTCTGCGCACGTCCCGCACGAGCACGGACAGCTCACGGCGATCACCTTCGCCGACGAGGCGCCGCTGCTGGCCGAGCCGATGCTCGCGGTCGTCGAGCGCCTGGGGCCGACGCTCGTGAGGGCGAAGGGCTTCGTTCACGTCGCGGGCGAGGCGCGCCGCGCGTATCTCGAGCGGGCCGGGCTTCGCACGACGCTTCGCTACACCGAGCCCTGGGGCGACGCGCTTCGGAAGACCGAGATCGTCTTGATCGGCGAGCGCCTCGACGCCGATGCTCTCCGGCGGCAGCTGTGGGCCTGCCGCGCCCGGGCCGAAGCGATGGACTGCTAACTCATCCGCTAGCTCACGGCCGCGCCGAGGAGGTGCCCGATGCCGAAGGTCGCGCCCGCGGCCGCGCAGCCGATGAGCAGCATGCGGAGGCCGCCGCGCAGGGCGCCGCGCCCCGCGAAGAGGCTCATCGCGGCGCCGAGCGCAAAGAGCGTCGCGGAAGTGAGCGCGATCGACGCCGGCAGCGCCGAGGGGCCGCGCGCGACGGCGAACGGCGCGAGCGGCACGAGCGCGCCCGTCGCGAAGGCGAAGAACGACGCGACGGCGGCGCCCCACGGCGAGCCGAGCGCGTCGGGATCGACGCCGAGCTCTTCGCGCACGAGCGCGTCGAGCGCGTAGGCCGGGTTGGCGACGATGCGGCCGGCGATGCGGTCCGCGTCTTCCTTCGGAAGACCGCGCGCCTGATAGATGAGCGAGAGCTCGGCGGCCTCCTGCTCCGGGTACAGCGCGAGCTCGTCGCGCTCGGCGGCGATCTGGTGCTCGAGCATCTCGCGCTGGGTGCTCACGGAGACGAACTCGCCGGCGGCCATGGAGAACGCGCCCGCGAGGAGGCCCGCGACGCCCGAGATGAGAACGGCGTGGCCCGACGCCGCCCCTTCGGTCGCGCCCACGGCGCCCGCGACGCCGAGGATGAGGCTCGCGTTCGAGACGAGCCCGTCGTTGGCGCCGAACACGGCGGCGCGCAGCGTGCCGTTCGCGGCGCCGCGGTGGCGCAGGCCGACTTCGTCGGCGGACTTCGGCATCGCATGCCCCGGCGGGAGCATTCCGTAGGTCGACAGGCCCCGCACCTTCATGGCGGCCAACACGGGGCGGAGGCGCGCCGGCCCGAGCCAACGCGCGAGCGCACCGACGAGCCGGACGCGCGCGTTCGGGACGAACGTCGATGGCACGGGCGCGCCCGCGCTCACGGCGGCGTTTTCCCAGATGCCCGCCTGCGCGCGCGCCTCGTTCGCGAGACACGCGAACAGCTGCCGACGCTCGGGAGCGGGCTCGGCCTCGGCGAGCGCCGCGTAGAGATAGATCGCCTCTTGCTCGTGCTCCCAGCTTTCGCGCGCGCCCATAGCCGCCAGCTTAGCGTGCGCACGCGGAACGTCGAAATGCGCGTCGGCGCGCGGTGGCGAGCCGGCGAGCTGGCGGTGACGACGAACGCATTTATTTCCGCCGGGTTGACATGCGAAAGACTAAGCTGTCGCAGCCGAGCGCACGCCATGTCCACTCAAGGCCAAACTCCCGACGTCGCGAAGATCGCGCAGAAGATCCTCGCGGGCCTGTCCGACGCGAGCGCCCTGAGGGCAGAGGGGACCGGGCTCGAGGCCGCGTTGCGATTGCGCACGCGCGATCAGCTCATCGCCCTCGCGAAGGACCTCGGGCTCAAGACGACGGCGAAGATGACCAAGGACGTCCTCGTCGTGCGCGTGGGCGCGTCGCTCGCGCCGCATC
This sequence comes from Polyangia bacterium, assembly GCA_038325725.1. Taxonomy (GTDB): domain Bacteria; phylum Myxococcota_A; class Polyangia; order Fen-1088; family Fen-1088; genus DASZFV01. The sequence goes on from JBBQJG010000129.1 coordinate 14,514, forward strand.
TCGCGGCGCGCGACGATGCCGACGAGAACGACGAGAACGACGAGAACGCGACCGTGGCCGACGCGCAATCCGCGCCGGCGCGCTCGAAGTTCGATCTCGGCCCCGACGCCGCCGTCGAGCCGCTGCCCGCCAACATTCCGTGGGGCTACGGGGCCGATCGCGTCACGGCGATGGCGGTGGATCCGCGTCGCCTCTATGTCTACTGGGAGCTCACCGATGCGGCGCTCGAGGTCGCGCGTCGCTCGCTCGGGACTGGAGGCGCCAGCGCGTGGCTCAACCTGCGCGTCTACGACATCACGGGACGGCTGTTCGAAGGCACGAACGCGCACAGCTACCTCGACGAAGGTGTGTCGCGAGAAGAC
>JBBQJG010000130.1:0-14808 GCA_038325725.1 Polyangia bacterium
GGACGCGACGCCGCGTCCGGCCTGGGTCACGCAATTCGCGTCGCACGCCGCCTGCTATTGAGTCGCGGCCGCGCTACGGCGCCGCGTGGAACATCAGCTCGTTGCGGCCGTGGGTCACCGTCAGCGCGCCTTCTTTGATCACGTAGGTGACCGGCGTGCCGTCGAGCACGAGCTTGACCTCGTCGGAGGTCGCTTGAAACGTCCCGTCCGAGCAGCCCGCGATGTCGTACGTCAGCTCGTTGAAGGTCACCGTCGTCGCCGTCGCGATGAAGGAACCGGTGCCGTGCTGGCAGCTCGTGTTGATGAAGACGTGGCCATTGGTGTCCAGCTGCAGCGTCACGTCCGTGGAGCCTGGGCCAACGCGCGCGACCATGCCGTCGCTGAAGCCGTTGCCGAGCCAAGACGTGTCGACGAGCGGCTTGTCGGGAAACGCGAGCTTGCGATCCACGAGGGTGATGGTCGCGTCGGACGTGGTCATCACGAGCTTGGGATCGTTCAACGCGAGCGACGGGCTCGCCAGCAGGAACGCCCTCAGCCAATCGTCTTGCGCCAAGAGCGGTGATTCGCAGCCACGCTCCGTTTGGCCCAGCATCGAAACGTGCATCGTGGTGCCGTCGAGGTCGTAGGGCCCGAACATCGAGTTGCAACCCGCTTGAGCGCCCACGCCCGCGTCGTCGAAGGACAACGCCACGCGCGTGCCCATGACCAGCTGTCGCCCCGTCACAGCTTCCGAGACGAAGCTTCGTCCTGTGAGCCGATCGCGCAGCGACCGATCGGCGGTGACGCCACCGCCTCCGCAGGCGGCGCCCACCAACAACAATGCGACGAGACCCCGGAGCTGAATCATCACGCCTCCGTCACGAGCGTACCCCGTCAGCGTCCGGAGCGCGCGCGTCGCCTGCGCGTCGCGAGCGTGACGCCGAGGAGCACCACGATCCCGAAGCTTGCCCTCGGCGCGCCGGGCCCTGCCGTGCACGCGCACCCCGCGCGTTCGGGCAGGCCGCTCGTCGCCGTCGCGCCCTCGGGCGCCGCCGCGCCGCCGGCGCCCGAGGGCGTTGGCGTCGTCGGGGTGCCCGCTTCGGGCAGCTCAGGCGGAATCAGGGGCGGGTTGCCGCCACCCGTGCCGGCGGCGCCCGCGTCGTTCGTGCGGACGTCGGTCGTGACCGGCGCGTCCGCGAAGGGATCGCCGCAGCCCACCGGCTTCGGCGCGTCGTCGTCGGTGATGAGCAGACGCGCCGACTTCACGGCGTCGTCGCCGAAGTACACACCCTGGACCTGAATCGTCAGGCCCTCGTCGCACTCGGGAATCGTGTCGCTGACGATCTCGATGGGGTAGGTCATCTCCGTCTCGCCGCCCATCGGGTAGAGCACGTGAAAGCCGCTTCCCATGAAGTCGGTGCCTTCGTTCGCCGTGACCCCCGCGATCGTGAGCCACACCTTGGATTGCGGCGGCGCGGGCGGCGCGAAGTGCAGGTGCACGAACGTCGTCCTCGTGGCCGACGATCCCTCGACGATGGTGGCGTCGTCGATCGTGACGACCGTCGGCGCGTCGTCGTTCGTCAACGTCACGGTGCCTTGCGACGTCTCGAGCTGCGCGCCTTGCGCGCTCAGCAAGGAGAGGGTGACGGTCTTGTCGCGCTCCCAGTACGTGTTGCCGAAGACCGACAGCGGGATCGTCTTCGTCGTCTCGCCGGGGGCGAACGTGAGCACGCCCATGTTCCCGCGAAAGACGCCCGGGTCGCCGCCCGTCGTGGCGAACGTCGTCGTGACCGTGTCGGGCGACGGCGGGTCGAGGAGCACGGGGACGAGGACGTCGTGCCACCCGGCGTTGCCTTCGGGCACCTCGAAGGAGGCGATCGTCAACGTGGGCGGCTTCACGAAGTCGTCGTCGACGATCGTCACGGCGCCGTCCTGGTTCCAGAACGTGTACTGGCTGGTCGCGTGGAGCGTGAAGGTCTCGGTCGGCTCGCGCACGGTGTCGCCGACAATGAAGCCCTTGAGCGTCTGGCCGACGTTCGGGACGAGCGTCAGGTGAACGGGCGTGAACTGGAAGTCGGCGCCCGTCGCCGTCCCGGCCACCGCGACGACGTCCGCTTCGATCGGGCTGGAGCCCGCCCGGTAGACGATCGACACCTCGAACGGCGTGAGCCCTTGGTTGCCCTCGGAGACCGCGACGCTCGCGATGACGATCGAAGGGGGAATGGGCGCCGCGGCCCGGGCGCGTCCCGCGAGGCCGAGCGAGACCAACAGGGCGAGGAGCGTGGCGAGCCGGCGAGGGGACATGACCGCGCACGGTGCAAGGGTGGGTCCACCGCGAAAGAACTTCCTCAATTGCGAGGATATAGCGCGCCGTCCCGACCAGACCGCGACAGCGATGTCCCAGTGCGCGGGACATCGGAGGGTCGCACGGAGGTCAGCACGCTCCTCGTGCGTCGCGTCTGGGATGTGCCTATCGGCGGTATTGCGGTCATCCCCACACGACATCACGCAGCGTCGATGGCCACGCGTCGCGCTCGAGGCCGTGCTGCGCAAAGAGCGCCAGCACCCACCGCTCGAGGCCCCAGCCGACGCAGCCGGTCCACGCGGGGCGACCGTCTCTCGTCGTGATCGAGAAGGTGCGGCCGAAGAAGTCGTCGTGGAGGTTGAAGCTCGCGCACGCGATCTCGCGCGGGCCCGCGTCCGTCTCGCCCGCGGACAGGCGCAGCTCGAACTTGAGCTCGCCGCGCCGTTGCGCGTAGGTCTTGCCCGCGTAGGCCGCGCTGAAGAAGGGATCGTTGGCCGTCTCGATCTGACCTCCGAGATCCCAAAAGTCTAGCTGAGCCTCGACGGCGGTGATGGCGCGCGCGCGCCGCTCGAGCACCTCGTCCTCGGTGCCCACGAAGACGATCTCGCGCATCGTGAAGTCCCAGAGGCGCTCGAGGCCCGTCATGTTGATCGACTCGTAGCGGAAGCACTTGCCCCGCGTCGTCACGATCTCGGGGCCGTCGCCCAGCGTGCGCCCCTCGAGGCTCGCGTAGCAGTGGTAGCAGAGCGCGGGCGAGAGGCAGCACGGCGGCGTCACGAGCTTGTCGCTCTCGCTCGGGCGCAGCGTCGTCTCGTTGGCGTGCGCGCGTCGAAAGCTCTCGATGGCGTCGAAGTCCTCGACGAGGTGGGTCACCATCGAGACGTTCTGCGGGAAGCTCGAGAGATAACCGCACCGGCCCAGCGTGCGCGTCGCGATGAGCGTCGGGTAGCTCTCCTCGCGCGCGTCGAACGCGGCGAGGGCGAGGGCGCGCGCGTGGTCGTCGACGGCGCGCAGCGCGCGCAGCGCGGGCCCCGAGAGCGACACCTGCCCGGGCCCGACGTCGCGCGCCCACCCCGCCGCGACGAGCCGCGCGAAGACGTCGCGCTCGAGGGGACGAGGATCGCGGCGTGTGCGCGCGTGGATCACGTGCCGCGGGATCTTGCGGAAGCGCGAGATCATGACGTCGATGTAGCGTCTGATCTTCTCGTGCACGTCTGCGGGCGCGTCGCTCGTGAGCTCGTAGCTCACGGCGCGGCCCGAAACCTCGACGTGCTTAATGTGCGGTGAGACGAAGCCGCCCTGCTTCTCGAGGTCGGAGGCGAGGTCGCCGTCGAGCTCTCGGTCGAGGTCGATCGAGAACCGCGCGACCGATTCGGTCATGCGGCTTCGCTTCTCACGCGAACGACGAGCGCCGCCATCTGCTCAAGCGTCCGCGCCTGGCTAAAGGCCTCGTCGGCGATCGAGATGTCCCACTCTTCTTCGATCTGCAGGAGGAGATCGAGCGCCGCCATCGACTCGACGCCGAGCTCGCGGAAGACATCCGCCTTCGCGCTGAAGCCCTCGTCGAACTTCCCGATGCGAGCAATGATCGTGCGTACTTGTTGCTGAATGTCGTTCTGATTCATGGTTCCGGTGCAGCGGGTAGAAGTTCGTTGCCGTTGCCCCCGCAGCATGGGGATGGCGCGCCGACGAGGGAAGGGCCGCGCGCGAGAAAAATGTGCCGTTCGCGTTACGTGCAGCTCCGCCGAATGACCGCGATTAACGCTTGACGAAGGGCCGCAGCGCGACCCTGCCGTAGGCGACGAACGCGCACACGGCCGCGACGACCAGCCAGTACGCGACGGCGCCGTAGGACGCGCGGGCGGAGCTGACGTGCAACACGGTGAAGAGAAGCATCTCGGCGATGATGTAACCGGCGGCGAAGGGGACGAGGACGCCCACGCGCTTGCTGAAGACCGGCGCGATGAAAATGAGGGCACAGACGAGCTCGAGCCCGCTCATCGCCATCCACACGCCGTGGGGAATCGCCTTCAGCGACGGCATCGTTTGTTCGGGCGAATGCGAAAACTTGAACGCGGCGCCCGTCGCCGTGTGCAGCGCGAGGACGACTTGGAGGATCCAAAGGAGCGCGTTCATGGTGATCTCCGAACCTATCAGCGTGGGTCGTCTTTCGTGGTTGAAAAGCGGCCTCGCCCCGTCGTCGCCCCGTTACTTTCGAGCGAACGGGTCGGTCTTCATGCAAGTCTGTGACGCCATGTCGCAAGTGAGGTAGAGGTTCGTGAGGCCCACCTCCGAGATCAGTGCGGGCGTTGGGAGGCAGTCGGTCGCCTTCTGGCAAACGTCGCCGACCTGCTTCGGATGGTTCTCCTGACAAAGGGCCATCGGACAGCCGTTCAAAGCAACGTAAGGGATCCGAAAGGTCCCCCCGCCGGCGCACGGCGGCGGGCTCGTCGCGGTGTGCTACTACCGTTGGATGTATCGCGGGCTCGCCGGCGTGGTGATCATTGCGTTCTTCGTTGCGCTGTCGGCGTGCGCGACGGCGACGCGCTCGCCGTCGGATGATCGTTTGTTCATCGATTCGAGCCCGCCGGGGGCGTCGATCTACGTCGACGGCCTCTTGGCGGGCACGACGCCGCGGACGGTCCTCATGCCGCGCGACCACGAGATCACGGTCCGGTGCGGCCTCGCGGGCTACCGCGACGAGACGACGAAGATCTACCGCGGCGTAGCGCCGGCCACGCAGCTCGACAGCCCCCTCTTCGCGCTCGTCGACGAGCTGTCGGGCGCCGCCTACCGCCTCACGCGCAGCACGCTCTTCGTCGAGCTGACGCCGCGCGCATCGGCGCCGCCTCCCTGAAATTGTGCTGTCTGGATGCGCCTCGCTCTGTCAGCGCACGCGTAACAACATCGTGGTGGCACCTCCGGGGTCGCCCCCCATACTGAGCGCCCACACCGGAGGCTCACATGCAGACCAGAGGATATGCCGCCCAGGCGGCCGACAAGCCGCTCACGCCGTTTTCGTTCGAGCGCCGCGCGCCCGGTGACCGCGACGTGCAGATCGCCATCGAATTCTGTGGCATCTGCCACTCCGACATCCACTTCACGCGCAACGAATGGGGGATGACGACCTTCCCGTGCCTGCCGGGTCACGAGATCATCGGTCGGGTCGCGGCCGTCGGCAAAGACGTCAAGAACGTCAAGGTCGGTCAGCGCGTGGGCGTCGGCTGCTTCGTCGATTCGTGCGGAACGTGCGCCAGCTGCAAGAGCGGCAACGAGAACTACTGCGAGAACGGCATGACGATGACCTACGGCAGCGTCGACAAGGACGGCAAGACGCAGACCTTCGGCGGCTACGCCAACCAGATTGTCGTCGACGAGCACTTCGTCCTGAACGTCCCCGAGAACCTCGACCCGGCGGCGGCCGCGCCGCTGCTGTGCGCCGGCATCACGACGTATTCGCCGCTCAAGCACGTCGGCGTGACGAAGGGCTCGCGCGTCGCCGTCATGGGGCTCGGCGGGCTCGGCCACATGGCCGTCAAGCTCGCCGCGTCGTTCGGCGCCGAGGTCACGATGCTCAGCCGCACGGCGGACAAGAAGGCCGACGCGAAGAAGCTGGGCGCGCACGAGTTCGTCCTCACGAGCGCCGAGGGCGCGCTCGGCAAGCTCGCCAACCGCTACGACGTCATCATCGACACGGTCTCGGCGAAGCACGACATCAACAGTCTGCTCGGCTGCATCAAGCGCGACGGGACGCTCGTCCTGGTGGGCGCGCCTCCCGAGCCGCTGGAGCTCTCTTCGTTCGCGCTGATCTTCGGGCGGCGCAAGGTCATGGGCTCTCTCGTCGGCGGGATCCCCGAGACGCAAGAGATGCTGGATCACTGTGGCAAGCACGGCATCACGAGCGACATCGAGATGACGACCCCGGCGGGAATCAACGCGGCCTACGAGCGCGCCATGAAGGGCGACGTGAAGTACCGCTTCGTGATCGACTGCGCGGGCTTCTAGGGACGACCAGGGACGAAGACGAGCCGCCGGCCCGCGAACAAGCTCCGGGCGGGCGGCCTCGGGTCGTAACCTTTGTTGGCGCGCCACCGTAGTGCCACCTCGGAGGGGATGATGGAAAAGCGATCAAGAAAGGCAATCGACGCGTCGCGCGCCGTCGCGGCCGTGGCTCTGGCGCTGACGGTTGGGCTCGCGCCGAGCCTCGCTTGCGGCGCGAGCGCTGCCGTGAAGCTCCCGGCGCCGACCGTTGACGCCCCACGGGCTGCAAAAGCCGGCCGCGAGACGGCCGTGTTCGCGGGCGGTTGCTTCTGGGGTGTGCAAGCCGTCTTTCAGCACGTCGACGGCGTTTCGGAGGCGCTCTCGGGATACGCGGGCGGGTCGGCTGCGACGGCGAGCTACGACCTCGTCAGCACGGGCGATACGGGCCACGCCGAGTCGGTGCGCGTGACGTTCGATCCGGCGAAGGTGTCCTACGGGCAGCTGCTGCAGGTCTTCTTCTCGGTGGCGCACGATCCCACCGAGCTCAACCGGCAAGGGCCCGACACCGGCACGCAGTACCGCTCGGCGATCTTCTTCACGAGCGCCGAGCAGAAGCGCGTTGCCGAGGCCTACGTCGCGCAGGTCGACCGGGCCAAGGTGTTTCGGAGCCCCGTCGTGACGGCGATGGGAGCGCTCGTCGCGTTCTACCCGGCGGAGGCGCACCACCAGAACTACGCGACGCTTCACCCGAACAACCCCTACATCCTCATCAACGACGCGCCGAAGGTGACTCACCTGCGCGAGCTTTTTCCGACGCTCTATCGGGCGAGATGATCGATTTGGCCGCGAGCGGCCACTTAGGGTGATGACGAACGTCGCGAAGCGAACCCTGCCGATCCTGCTGATTCTCGCCTCCTGCCGAGGCGGCGCCTCGACGCCTGCTCACGGGAGCGCGGGATCGACGGGCGCGGCCGGTGCGGCCGGCGCGACGGCGACCAATGGTGGCGCGACGGGGGAGGGCGGCAAGGCCGGTGTCGGCGCCGCGGGCACAGGCGTCGGCGCGGACGCCGGGAGCGCGGGCGCCACGGCGGACGCGGGCGGCGACGCGAGAGCAGACGCCGCGCTCGAGGCGCGATCCGACGCCCGGTCCGACGCTTCGTCTGACGCTTCGTCTGACGCTTCGTCTGACGCTTCGTCATCCACCGTCGACGGCGGCGGCGTCGTGGGCGCGCCGCTCCCGCGCGTCGTCGCGTACGTCAACTGCACGTGTGGCTTCGGCGCGGGCGCTCAGGGCGAGACGTGCCTCGCGACGCCCGACCCGACCGTCAACCACGTCAAGGCCTGGGAGGACGCGGGGACGAGCCCGATCACGCACTACGTGATCTCGTTCCTTTCATTCAAGGGCGGCGACGTCCAGACCGACCCCGGCAACATCTGGAAGAACGGCGGCGGCTCGACGACGGACTTCGAGCTCGACGCAGGCCTCCGCGCGGCGATGCTCGCGGCGCACGCCCACGGCAAGAAGGTTTTGCTCTCGCTCGGGGGCGAGGTCGGGTCGAGCGGCTTCGTCGCGTGGTGGAACGCGCAAGGCGCGACGACCGCGGCACGTGTCGCCGGCATGCGCGGCAAGCTCGCCGCGGCCGTGGCGGCTTTCACGGTGCAGAACGGCTTGCCACCCGATGGCATCGACGTCGACATCGAGCTCGGCGGCGCCTACGCCTACGGCTCCGACAAGTACGATTCGACGCGCGATCTCATCAACGCCGTGCCGGACACTCTCACGGTCGCGTTCGTCCCGCAGGTCGGCAACGGGCTGTGCGCCGCGCCGTCCGTGGGAGATCCCCTGCCACCGACGACCGTGCTCGGCGGCCAGTGCATGAACCCCGTGGCGGGCGACGACACGCCGTGGGTGCTCGCGCGCCTCGACAAGGATTGCGTGCGCGCGGGCGGCGCGCCCCGCCTCGATTACTTCGGCATCCAGTACTACAACGCCGGCCAAGCCGAGTGCTGCGGCGGCGGCGCCGACGCGACCGCGATGGCGCGCAGCACGGCGCAGAACTACGTCAACCTCGCGAACGGCTGGCCCGCGCCGGGCGATCTGTCGTCGCCGACCAACCCATGGCACGCGTATCAATACTTCCCCGGGCCGTGGGCGGCGTTCGGCGGCATCGGCGCCGATCGCCTCGTGCTCGGAAAGCCCGGTTGCCAGGGCTGCGCCGGCAGCAACTACCTCGATCCGGCGGCGATGAAGGACGTCTTCGGGCGCCTCGACGGCAAGCTCGCCAAGCCCATGGGCGGCGTCCTTTTCTGGGATCTCTGCCGCCTCTTCGGCAACAAGGGCCCGCAGTGCGTGTCGGGCACGTGCCAACCGAGCTGGGGCGGCGCCGATCCGCGCGCCGGCCTCGCCGTGATGCGCGCGCAGATGATGGCGATCCAGGCGAAGCCCTAGCGCCAAGCGCGACGCGTCCGCGCCGCTACTTTTGCAGCTCGGCCCGCACGCGCGCGCGATCTCGGAAGAGTTTGCTCCGCGACAGTCCTCCGAGAGCAGGTGCCCTCGGAGGACGTCGAGGAAAGGGAGTGATTTCAGTGCGGTCGAGAAGACTTGAACTTCCATACCCTTGCGGGTACCAGAACCTGAATCTGGCGCGTCTACCAGTTTCGCCACGACCGCTCGTGATTACAGCTACTTAAGCTACTCTTCTTTTCTCAATTAGGGGCGGGGACAGCGTGGGGACAAACCTCCCTGAATCCCTTCGTGATGTCAGCTACTTCCGTGCTCGGTCTTGCGCGTCCCAGAGCGCGACAGACTTATTGCACCAGGCTGGCCACTCGGTCAATGGCGGCGTTCGCCACCGCCGTGCGGCCGGCGTAGCGCTCGGTCGTCGTCGTTTCTGACTCGTGGCCCATCGCCGCCGCCAGCAGCGCGCCGCTGACGCCTCCCTCTCGCGCCATCTTCGCGTGCGTGCCGCGAAGACCGTGAGAGCTGACGACTCGGACGCCAGCTGCTTCGCAGCAGCGCTTCACGCTGCGAAGAACCCAATGACGGGTTTGGTCGCCGAACAGTCTGTCGTCGGGGTCCTTTCCCGCGGCGAGCTTCGCGAGCAGGGGCTGGAAGCTTCTCGGGCAACTTCAAATGTTGCGCTACGCGGGTCGGCGCGAGCGCCCCTTCAGGACCAGACGCGCAGAATCCCTTCCATTTCGAGGGCGCTGACCGTCTTTTCGGGCGCGACGCGCGTGTTGGGCCCGGTGTCGCTGACGCAGGTCGCGTGCACCTCGAACGCGCCGACGAAGATTTGTACGAGCGGCGGCCCCTGCTAGGCAAGCCGCGAATCCCTACCCGGCCGACAGGCGGTCGATTTCCTTGCCGCGGGCCGGGCCTCGGGTGTCTGACGGCCATGAAACGCTCTCTCGCTCTCGCTCTGTCGTTGCTCCCCGTGCTCTCGTCCGCCCGCGCCTTCGCGAGCGCCGATACGCGCCTGCCGATGTTCTCGCCCACGTACGCGCTCGGCAGCGACGCCGCCTATCTCCTCAAGCCGGACGGCACGACGTGGGCCTGGGGTAACAACAGCGCCGGCGAGGTCGGCGACAACACGTGGAACACCCGTTCGAACCCGGTGAACATCGGCATCACCTGCACGCAGATCAGCGCGGGCAACTCCTTCGCCCTGTGCATCACGCCCGACGCTGGGCTGTACAGCTGGGGGCTGAATGGGTACAGCCAGCTCGGACGCACCGGCACCATCCAGCGTCCCCAACCGGTGGGCAGCGCGAACGACTACAGGACCGTCCAGGCCGGCTACCAGCACGCGTTGGCCATCAAGTACGACGGCACGCTGTGGGCGTGGGGCGACAACGCGAGCGGGCAGCTTGGCCTCAACGACGTCAACAAGCGCACGACGCCCACGAAGGTCGGCAGCGCCTCCGACTGGATCGCGCTCGGCGCCGGCTACGGCTTTTCGATCGCGCTCAAGGCCAACGGCACGCTGTGGGGCGCGGGCCTCAACACGTCCGGCCAGCTGGCCAATGGCACGACCAACGCGGGACCGAAGGTCTTCACGCAGATCGGCACGGATCGCTGGAAGTCGATCTCGGCGGGGCTCTCTCACGTCATGGCGATCAAGGAAGACGGCTCGCTCTACGTCTGGGGCGGCAACGCCACCGGCCAGGTGGGCAACAACTCGACGACGGCGCGCACGACGCCGTACAAGATCACCGCGGCGGGCCCGTGGCGCACGATGGCCGCCGGCTGGCATCACAGCGTCGCCATCTCCGCCGACGGCAAGCTCTGGGCGTGGGGCAGCAACACGCACGGCGAGCTCGGCCGCGGCAACACGACATCGCCGCAGAAGACGGCCGTCCGCATCGGGACGTCGCAGTGGAATCAGTACGTCGCCGCCGGGACTGACACGACGATGCTCATCGAGGCCGACGGCACGGTGCTCACGTGGGGCGCCGGGGCCTACGGCGTGCTCGGCATCGGTACGTTCGCGGACCACAGCTCGTGGGTGAGCCCGTGGGCCTCGTACGACGGCGACGCCTGGAACTACGGCAACAAGCCCCAGGTGCCGGGCGCGGGCAGCTTCCACTCGATGCTCGTCGGGCGCGACGGGAACCTTCAGACGTGGGGCGGGAACCGGGACGGTCAGCTCGGCGACGGCACGGTCGTCGACTCGAGCGACAAGTGGACGCCGGCCATCAGAATGTGGCAGGCCCCGTGGATCTTCGCCTCCGGCTCGGAGAAGGTCACCCACGCCGTCAAGACGGACGGCACGCTCTGGGGCTGGGGCGCGAACGTCAACGGCGAGCTCGGGATCTCGACGGTCGTATCAGGTCAGCACCAGCTGACGCCCGGGCAGGTCGGGACCGGCACGAAGTGGGTCAGGACCGCCGAGCACTACGCGCAGATGATTGCCCTTCAGGCCGATGGGGCGATGTACGGGTGCGGCGACAACTACGCCGGTCTGCTCGGCGTTGGCAGCACGACGGCGAACATCCGCTCGCTCACGAAGGTCGTGACGCCGTCCGGAAAGTACTGGGCCGCCGTCGCAATCTCCGAGGAGAACGGCTACGGCATCATGACCGACGGCACGCTCTGGTCGTGGGGCTACAACGGCGCTCAGGGCGCGCTCGGGCGCGGCACGAAGGATCCCGTGGGCGGTTCGAACAAGCCGGTGCTCGTCGACGGCGGGTTCACCGACTGGGTCTCCGTGGGCGCGGGACTGAGCTGGGTAGTCGCCGTGCGGGCGAACGGGCAGGCCTACACATTCGGCTCGGCTCCGAACGGGGCGTCGACGACGCCCAAGCTCGTCGCGGGCACCTACCGCATGGCGCTCCTGGGGATGTCGCGCTTCTCGGTGATCGCCGCGAGCACCTTCGGCAGCATCATCGGGTGGGGCGGCAACGGCTCGGGCGAGCTCGGCATGGACTTCACGGGCGCCGTCACGACCGTGCAGCAGACGGACTACCAGGGACTCCGCGCCATCGCGGGCGGGTCAGATCACTTCGTCGGCGTCGACGCGACGTCGACGAACGGCCACGCGAGCGGCGCCAACTCGGAAGGGGAGCTCGGCGACGGCACGCAGAACGCCAAGGCCTACCCGGTGTCGATCACTTACCCGTTCTTCTTCTAAGCGGCCCGCCGAAGGGCGCCGCGCCGGCGCGATGAACCTCGGCGCGGCTTCGAGCTCCGGAGGTCCGACCGCGGGTCCCTGCGGCCGGCCGTAGGCGGCGGGGAGGTCGGCACATTCGCGTCCTTGGGGGCGAAGTTCATCACCACAGTCGGCGCTGTCGTCGTCGCACTTTTTGCCGCGCGGAGGGTCTCCGGCGCTCAACAACTCGATACGGAAGGTGGAGAACTGTCGTCGGCTGTCGAGGCGGCACGCACCGGTGCCGCGTCGCCGCTCCGTAAAATAGGCACTCTGGGAGGCGTCGGGGGGCCTCGGAGTCGACAGAAAAGAGGTTGTCGGTCAGCCGGGCGCGACTCGCCTCGGGCGGAAATCGCTCTTGAACTTCCTGCTCCCCGTCGTCACGGTCCGCGGTCGTCGCGCCGGCGAGGAGCGCTTCTCGATCGTCGAGTTCGGGACCGAAGACGAAATTCGCACGAAGAGCCGCGTCGCCGGACCGAAGGGCGTCGTCGCCATCAAGGGCTGGCTCCGCACGGACAAGAACGGGCGACCCCTGCGGGCCCGCTTCGACTCGCAGGTCGGGCTCGAAAAGAGAAAGCTCACCTTGGCGGCCCGCGGAGATCTGCTGGAGCTCACGACCGAGGGGCCAGCGCCGCGAATGATCCTGTACACGCGGCCCACGAAGCGCGCCGACTTGTTCCTGTTGAGCACGACCACCGTGCTCGCGCATCTGATTCCCGTCTGTCGGCTCGCGGGAGGCAAGGACCAGAGCCTGATCGCCTTTCCGGCGGCGCCGCTGCACATCGCCGCCGCGAAAGAGCGCTCGTTCCCCCAGAGGGAGCCATGACGCGACGTCGACTCCGAAGAAGGTCTCTGGCTCGGCGTGATAGTGCGCGTTGGCGCCTCCGCAGAGGCCTTGCAGCAAGAACAAGCCGGTGACCACGAGGAAGAACCAGACCGTTGATCGCTGGCCGGCGGTGAGTCGTACCTCGCTTGGTTGACGAAACACGACCCCGCGCGCCTGCCCCGAGGGTTCGTCCGGCCAGCCAAGGTCCTTGAAGCGTCCGAACGCGAACAGCGTCGCGCCGATCCCACCGAGCAACGCGAGGAGCGAGAGCGTCGACGAGAGGATCGCATCGGCGGTCAACGTGTTCCCGACTTCAGGCGCGGGCGGCCAGTTGTTCGTATAGGAATACGATTTGCCAGGTCGGTTCGCCGTCGACACCCACGCTGCCCAAGAGAAGTACGCAACCAGCGCTGGAACTCGATGCGCCGGAATGCTCGGCCGCCGAAGGCCGTGCTGCCCTTCCGCCGGACCGAACCAGAGGCGGTAGTAGTCTTCGAGCTCCCGCCAGGCGGCGACCTGCGCGGGCGTGAAGGCAAGGACGTCGCTCTTCGGATCCCAGCGGTTCGTCTTGAAGTCGTCGACGACGCGCTTCTCGGCGTCGCCCACGCCGCGGGCGGAGTAGTAACGCCGCATCGCCTCACGGGCACGCTCGATGTAGTCGGCCGTGAAGTCGGGCCCCAGATAGGCCCCGTAACCGAAGATCGTCCTTGCCCTAAGGCGCGGGACCGACCCGGATGTCGATCATGCCGTCGGTGACGGTGGCTGGGGCGCCGCCCTGCGCGGTGTCGGACGTGCCGAGCGTGAAGGTGGCGACGAGGCCAGCGCCGCGGTCGAGGAACGTCGTCGCCGTGATCCTCATTTGGCTGTTCGCGAAGCCGCCGCCACCGTCGGCACCGAGGTAGAAGGCGGCGGTCGCGCCAAACGGATCGGTCGTATCGAGTGTGACGAGCGCGCCGGTCTTCAACACCAAAAGGCCCAGGCGATCTGACGAAATGGTGTCGCCGTTGAACGTGTAGCGGGACCGCGTGCCGTCGCTCTTGTAGCCGCAGTTCACGTTGACGTTGAAGGTTTTCATCACGCCATTGACCAGCGCCGCGGCCGAGCCCATGCAGCGGTACTTAGGGATCTCTCGGCCGTTCAGGTCGTACGTGTACGGGCAGCCTCGTCCTGCGCCCATCGCCAGCGCCTCAACGTCGGGAGTGACGCTCGATTTGTAGATGAGGTCCCAGGTCTTCGTCCCTGCCCCCCCCGCCGCCGCACCCACCGGGCAGAAGGCGATGACGTTTTCGCGGGGTGGACAGTCCGCCACGACCATCGCCCCCAGATAGAACGTACACGCTGCGTCGGCCGCCTGCTTCTGCGCCGCGGTGAGGGGCGGGTTGTCCGCGGCGGTCACGGTGCACACCGTCTCCCAGCCCTGCGTCCAGATCGCGTTACCCGTGTTCGTGATCCGACAGGAGTGCCCGCCGGCCGGGATCATCGCCGCGGTGAACGCGTCGCTGGGCGCGGCCGTGTCCATCGCGCCCGCGTCCTGCGGCGCCGCGTCCTGCGGCGCCGCCTTCGGGCCGCTGCATCCGAGTCCGGCGATCGCGATCACCGCCCACGCGAGCGCCAGCGTGCGTCCTACCCTTCCCATCAAAGCCATCGATGAACCAAGACCAAGGTCACCCAGGGCGATGTTCGCGTCAACTCGGCGGCGTGGCTGCTCTCGACGGGCCTTCGAGTTTTCCCGCGCCGTCGAACGACGAACCCGACGCGCGGCTCCGTTCGCTACGGGACCGCGTCGATCGCCTTCTGCAGCAGCGCCTGGGCCGTAAAAATAGGCGCTCTGGGGGGCGGCGAGGGGAGTCGGAGTCGACAGAAAAGAGGTTGTCGGTCAGCCGGGAGCGACTCGCCTCGGGCGGAAATCGCTCTTGAACTTCCTGCTCCCGAACGGCCTCGTTGATGTTCTTGGGCGCGGCTCTCGCGCTTTCCGCCTGCAAGAAAGACGAGCCGCGGCCCGAGCCCGTGGTCGTCGCGCAGGGCGCCGCCGCGCAGAAGCTCATCACGCCCGATCCGGTGCCGGCGCCGTC
>JBBQJG010000131.1:0-14790 GCA_038325725.1 Polyangia bacterium
GCGCCGACGACGGGGCGTTGTCCCGCGCGACGACCAGCGGGTCCGAGGGGCGGTTCGTCTTCCATGGCCTCGGCGCGGGGACCTTCACGCTGCGCGCGACGCGCGCGAACCTCGCGTCGCGTCCCGTGGGCGCCAGCGCGAAGCCGCCGGGTGGCGAGGCGCCGGCTACGCCGCCGCTCGAGCTCGCCGCCGGCTTCGGTGTCTCCGGAGTCGTCGTCGACGATCGCGGGCGCGTCCTCGTAGGCGTCACCGTGCGCGCCGAACAGGTCGCCGGCGATCCGGTCGCCGAGGTCATGACGACCGCGCGCGACGGCCGTTTTCATTCAGGCCCTCTGCCGCCCGGCCCCGTGCGCCTCTCCGCACGCGCGATGGGCTTCGTTTCACCCGCGCCCTTGAGCGTCGCGCTCGGCGGCGCGCTGGTGTCGTCGCGGCTCGAGCTCGTGGGTGCGGCGTCGCTCGTCGGGCGGATCGTCGATGCCCGCGGCCAGGCTGTCGCCGGGGCGGAGGTGCGTTGCGTTGCCCAGGGAGGTGACGACTTCGCGGTGATCTCGGCTCCGCTGCCGCTCGCGGCCGAGGCGGCGGCGCTGCCGTCGGGCGCCGGCGGCGTGGCCGCCCAGGGGACGCGCCTCGGCCGCAGCGACGCGCGCGGCGCGTTTGCCTTCCCGGAGCTGTTCCCGGGCTCATTTCACCTGGAGATCTCTCATCCGCCCTCCGTTCCCTTAAGTACGCGTGACTGGACTCTCGCCGCGGGGGAGGCGCGCGACGTGGGCGCGCTCGCGCTTCGCGACGGCGTCGTCGTCCCGGGGCGCGTCTTCGACGAGGGGGGCCGCCCGCTCACGGGCGCGCGCGTGCTCGTCATCCCTTCGGTGGGCGTGTTCGCCCTGACCGACGGGGCGGGGGGCTTCTCGCTCACATTGCCGCCCGGACGTCACGAGCTGATCGCGAGCGCGGTCGGCTTCGGCGAGGCCCGCGCGACGGTCGAGGTCGCGGCGGCGGCGCCGCCCGCGGTCGAGCTGCGCCTGTCGCGCGCCGACGCGAGGCTCGAAGGGCTCGCGCGCGACACGGGGGGACGGCCCCTCGCGCGCGCGACGGTGCGCGTTTATGCGCTCGATCCCGCGACGCCGGACACGCCCTCCGCGGGACGCGCGCTCGCGACGACGATGACCGACGTGGGCGGGCACTTCACGCTGCCGCGCGTGCCGAGCCGGCCTCTGTGGGTGGCCGTCGATCATCCGGATTATCCCGTGACGTCCGCGCTCGCGACGCCGGGAACGGCGGTCGACGTCACGGTGCCGATCGCGGGCGGCGTCGACGGCGAAGTGAGAGAGCGCGGCACGGGCGCGGTCGTGCCGCGCGCGCGCGTGGAGGCCGTCGGACCGAAGGGTCAACGCAGCGGCGCCGAGCCGCGGCCCAACTCAGGGGGGGCGTTTCGCCTCAAGCGCCTCGCGCCGGGGCGCTGGACGTTGACGGCCTCGGCCCCGAAGTACGGCGCGGCCTCGCGGCAGGTCGATGTTCCGGCGAGCGCGATCCTGGGCGATGCGTCCGTGCGCGGGCTCAGGCTCGAGCTCGAGCCCGCGCGCTGACCCGCCGCGACCGCGCGCGGCGCCAGGCGACACCGACGATCAGGCCGCCTGCGGCGAGCAGCCCGAGCGCGCCGCCGCGCGGGCGCGCGCCCCCGTGCCGCGTAGGCGCGGGCGCCATCGCGCAGCCGGTGTTGGGCTGATCGGCCCGGCAGTTCTGCGGGTCCTTGCTCGCGGGATAGACGGTGCAGAGGAAGTTGATCTCGTCCTGCGAGAGCACGCGCTTGCTCGTGTCCTGATTCGACGTCTTGTAGTACATGACCGTCAGCTCGATCTCCGACGAGACGCCAAGACAGTCGGGGACGGGTTGACCCTTGTCGTTGACCGGTCGCGGGACGTTGTTCGCGTCGACCGGACCGCCCATGACGACGGGAGTGAAGCACGTGTGCTCGAGCCCCAGCAGATGCCCGAACTCGTGAGTGAGGGCGGTCTGCAGATCGTAGGTGTCGCCGTTGAGGTGTTGGTTGATCGGGGGGACGACGCCCGCGTCGAGGTTCGCCCAACTCCACACCTCGGGGGTCGCGTTGATTTCGATGTCGGCGTCCTGAATTCTTCCGTCTAGCAGCGCGAACACCGTCGTCACGGCGAGGGCTTCGCTCGAGTATTGCTTGATGCCTTTCTTGGTGGTCGAGAGGCCTGACGTGGTCCACATGTCGGTCCGGAAGATGATCGAGTTCCTATGGTCGCTTCCGACGGCGGGCGGCGTCGCGTCGGCGGGCGCGAAGCTCGGGACGATCTCCAGGTACGGCTGAAACGGAGTCCCGTTGGGGTCGCAGGTGACGAGGTCAGGGCTCCAGGCGTGCGCCGCCGCCGTGAGGCTCTTGACGACGGCGTCGTTGGACTGCTGCTGCCCGTACTGAGGGAACTTGAACTTGTTGAGGTAGATCGTGACGGGGATGCAGCTCTCCGCCCAGAACTTCACCTTTCCGTCTCGTTCCGTCTTCGAGCGCACGTAGGCGTCGGCGCGCCCCGAGACGAGGAGCGCGAGCGAGAGCGCGAGGGCCGCGGCGCGAGGCTTCACGTCACCGATCCTCGGACGCGACGACGGCGTCGCGCGCGCGTGACCAGCGCGGCGAGGCCCACGAGTGCGGGCAGCGCGGCGCCGCTCTTGCCGTCGTGAACCGCGCAGGTGCACCCGCCTGCGGTCGGCGTGCTCGGGTTGAGCTCGCCCGCCATCGGGCAGCTGTGCGGATCATTCGCGACGGGGTACATCGCGCAGATGGCCCGCAGCTCGTCGGGCGCGAGGGTGCGCTTCTGCGTGTCGCCCTCCTTGGCCGAGGCATACATCGTGGTCGCCCTGACGGCGGCGGGCGCCGAGTCGTTGCAGTCCGGGATGGGCAGCCCCATGTCGTCGAGCGGCCGGGTCGTGTTGGTGCCGTGCGTATAACAGGTGTGGTCGAGGCCGAGCAGGTGCCCCATCTCGTGCGTGAGCGCGTTCTGCAGGTCCTGCCGGTTCGACGAGTGGTCGATGTCGACGTCGGCCCAGATGAAGTTGACCGAGTTGATCTCGATGTCGGCGTCCTTGATCGTCCCGTCGCTCGGCAGCACGAACACCGACGTGATCGCGAGCGCCTGCGAGTCGAAGGACCAGTTGACGGTCTGAAAGATCAGCGCATTCCTCTTGTCGTAGATGGCCTTCGCCGGAGGCGGCGCGCCCGCGTCGACGCCCGCGTCGGCGACCGCCGGAGGGTCGGCGTTGATCTGCAGGAACGAGCACGGGTTCGCGTTCGAGCTCCACGTCTCGGCGGCGGTGCGCACGGCGTGCGAGATCTGCTCGGGCGTCATCTCCATCGCTCCCGCGACGTCGATCATCGTGTCCGGATAGAACGTCACCGGGACGCACGTCTGCTTCCACTGGAACGGCTTGCCCGAATCGGTCTTGTAGCGGACGTACGCTTGGGCCGCGGGCGCGGCGCCGAGACCAACGGCCGCGGCGACGACGAAGGAGAGGGCGAGGCGCGCGGCGTGGACGCGAGGGCGTCGCGGACCAGGCGCGGGCGCGCGCCGCCGCCCGATCATTTGACCTTGGCCTTGACGACGAGGTCGCGGATCTCGGCGCGCAGCTCCTCGAGCGCGCGCAGGCGCGTCTCGAAGATGGGGGCCTTCGCCGAGGCGGCGTTGACGCGCACGAAAGACGCGCCCGCGGGATCAGCCGCGCGCACCATCCACTTGCCCGTGACCGCCTCGCGCGTCAGCAGTCGCTTGCCCTGCGCCATGCCGACCACGTTGACGTTGGCCGCCGCGGGCGTGCCGCGCAGAAAGACGAGCGCGCGCTCGCCGGGGGAAAAGCGCGTCATGCCGAAGACGGTCATCTGCATGTCGCCGACGGTGCCGCCCGGCTGGACGATCGTGAGACGGGCGGCGGGCGTCATCGGGCCCTTCCAGACCTCGACGACGTCGAGCGCGATCGTCGTGAGGATGCGCTCGTGCTTGTCGTCCCAGGCCGCCGTCACGGACGCGACGTCGACGACGGCGATGTGGTCCGAGCGTTCGACCATGGCCGGCGTGTCGAGGGCGACGATGAGCGACGCGCGCGCGGGCGCAGGAGCGACGGTGCAGAGAGCGAGCGCGACAGCGAGACCAGCGAGGGCGGGGCGCAAGCGAAGCAGGAGCGACATGGTGCTTCTGAATATACGGCTGAACCACCGACTTTACTGAGTCAGAGCCGTGACGGCGCCGTGCCTTCGGTCACGCGCTCGACGCGCCGAGGGCGGGGACCGCCGCGGCGGTCTGGCCACCGCCCGCCGGAATTCCCCGCGCCGGGGGAGTTGTCCGCACCTGATACGGACCTCCGCCCGCGCCGGGGATCCCGGGGCCCGCTTGGGCCTTCTCGCGCGCGAGCTCCATGAACCGGTACTGGCTGCGCACGGGCGGGGCGTCGCCCTCGGGGCGCACACGAACGTACGTGCCGTCGGCGAGCAGGCGCCGCGCCTTGACGTTGTCGGCGAGCGCGATGCCGATGATCTCGTTGACGACGCGATCGCGCAGCTCTTCGTCGTCGACGGGGAACATGACCTCGACGCGGCGCTGGAAGTTGCGCGGCATCCAGTCGGCCGACGACAGGTAGACCTCGCGCTTGCCGCCGTTCTCGAAATAGAAGATGCGCGCGTGTTCGAGGAACCGGTCGACGATCGACGTCACGCGGATGTTGTCGCTCGTGCCAGGGACACCCGGTCGCAGGCAGCAGATGCCGCGGACAATGAGATCGATCTGCACGCCGGCCTGGGACGCGCGGTAGAGCGCCTTGATGACGGTCGCGTCGACGAGCGCGTTCATCTTCGCGACGATCCGCCCCTTGGCACCGAGGGCGGTCTCTCGCTCGATGAGCGACATGATGCGCTCCTGCAGGCCGATGGGCGCGACGTGGAAGCGCTTCCACGACGGCGGCGACGAGTAGCCGGTCAGCAGGTTGAAGAGCGCGCCCGCGTCGTCGGCGTAGGCGTCGCGCGCCGTGAAGTAAGAAAGATCGCCGTACGTGCGCGCCGTCGACGGGTTGTAGTTGCCCGTCGAGAGGTGGACGTAGCGCTTGATCTGGTTCGCCTCGCGCCGCACGACGAGCGAGACCTTGCAGTGGGTCTTGAGGCCGATGAGGCCGTACACGACGTGCACGCCCGCGTCTTCGAGGGCGCGCGCCCATTGAATGTTGGGCGCCTCGTCGAAGCGCGCCTTGAGCTCGACGACGGCCGTGACCTGTTTGCCGTTCTCGGCGGCGCGGATGAGCGCCCTGACGATTGGTGAGTCGGCGCTCGTGCGGTACAGCGTCTGCTTGATGGCCAGAACATTGGGATCGCTCGCCGCTTCGGAGACGAATTCCACGACGTCCTCGAACGATTCGTACGGGTGCTGCAGCAGGATGTCGCGCTGGCCGATGACGCGGAAGATGTCCTCGTACTCTTGCAGCGGCGGCACGATCTGCGGCGAGAACGCCTCGTCGCGCAGGTCGCGCAGATCGCCCAGGGCTTCGCGGGTCATCGACGCCACGGGGCCGAGGTCGGCGAGGTGGAGCGGTCCGTCGACGCGGTAGACGTCGTCCTCTTCGAGCCGCAGCACGGAGCGCAGGAACGTCACGATCTCGGCGGGCGAGTCGTGGGCGATCTCGAGGCGCACGGCGCTGCCGCGCTCGCGGCGGCGCAGCTCCTTCTGGATCGTCTTGAGCAGATCGTCGGCCTCGTCCTCGTCGATGCTGAGGTCCGAGTTGCGCGTGACGCGGAACGGGCTGCACCCGACGACGCGGAAGCCGGGGAACAAGTCGCCCGCGTGCATCGCGATGAGGTCCTCGAGCAACATGAACGAAAAGCGCGCCGCGCCGTCGGTCGACGCCGCCGAGATCACCTCGTTGATGCGCTTCAACACCGACGGCACCTGCACGACGGCGATGACCGTCTGCCGCTTCGTGACCTTCTCTTTTTCGCGGTGTAGGAGAATGGCGAGGTTGAGGCTGCGGTTGCCCAGCATGGGGAACGGGTGCCCCGGATCGACGGCGAGCGGCGTGAGCACGGGCCAGACCTCGCGCGAAAAATAACCCGACAGCGCCGCCTTCTGCTCGGCCGAGAGTTGGTTCGCGCGCATGACGCGCACGCCAGCGCGCTCGAGGCCGGGGCCGATCTCTTCCCGCCACACGCGGTATTGCTCGGCGACCATGGCGTGGGCCCGCGCGCTGATCGCCGAGAGCTGCTCGGCCGCCGTGAGCCCGTCGGCCGGCGTCTCGGCGACGTTGCCCGACAGCTGCTGCTTCAAGCCCGCGACGCGGATCATGAAGAACTCGTCGAGGTTCGAGGCAACGATTGAAACGAACTTCAGGCGCTCGAGCAGCGGCACGGAAGGATCGCGCGCCTCGTCGAGCACCCGGCTGTTGAACTCGAGCCAGGACAGCTCGCGGTTGATGAAGAGCTTCGCGTTCTGCGGATCGTTGACGACCGGGGCTTTGACGACGACGGGTTTTCGCGCTCGGCGCGCCATGGGCGGCAGTCTACATCGAGTTCGGGACCCTGAGAGGGTCCCGCGCCCCCGCGCTCGCTCCGGTTGGCGAAGCCAACCTCTGCTCGAGTTGGCTAGTGCGCGTCCGCCAGAAAGCCGACGCGGCGCTCGGGGCCGGCGAACGATCCCTGCACGGCCCTGCGATCCCGTCGGTGGCCGTGGGCGCGCAAGCGGGCCCCGGAGAGCACCTCTTCGACGAGGTCCTCGAACGAGAGGCCGGCGCCACGGGCGATCTTGGGGAGAAGGCTCGTCGGCGTCATGCCGGGAAGCGTGTTCACCTCGAGGACGACCTCGTTGCCGCGGTCGCTCACGATCAGATCGACGCGCGTCGCGCCTTCGCAGCCAAGGGCCTCGTGCGCGAGCGCGCCGAGGCGCAGCGCCGAGCGATAGCGCTCGGGCGATAGGCGCGCCGGCAGGTGATAGTCCGCTCGCCCCGCCGAGTATTTGGCCTGAAAGTCGTACAGGCCGCCCTTGCGCGGCGCGACCTCGACGGCGCCGAGGGCCTTGCCGTCGAGCACGCCGACGGAGATCTCCTTGCCTTCAACAAACCGCTCGACGATCACGTCGTCGTCGAAGCGCAGGGCCTCTTCGACGGCGGACTCGAGCTCGAGCTCGTCGCGCGCGATGCGCAGGCCGAGCGACGACCCTTCGCCGGCCGGCTTGACGACGACGGGGTACCCGAACGAGCCGTGGCTCTCGATGACGTCGTCGCCCGCGTCGCCGGCGATGGCATACCCGGGCGCCGTCGGCAGGTTGTGGAGACGGAAGATCTCCTTGGCCTTGCTCTTGTTCATGGCGAGGCCCGACGCGAGCACGCCCGAGCCCGTATAAGGAATGCCGAGGACCTCGAGCATCCCCTGGACGCAGCCGTCTTCGCCGTAGCGTCCGTGCAGGGCGAGAAAGGCGACGTCGATGCGCGATTGCCGCAGGACGAGGTCGATGTCGCGGTCGACGAAGATGGGGCAGGCGTCGTGGCCGCGGTCCGAGAGCGCCGCGAGGATGGCCTCTCCCGAGCGGATCGAAACGTCACGCTCCGCCGAGAGGCCGCCGAGCAACACGCCGATCTTGCGATGTGCGGACATCTCTCACGGGTACCCTCGCGCTCTCGCTCCGTCAAAAAATTGAATCGCGCGCACGCGCGCGTGCCGCCCGACGATGTTCGCGTGCGGATCCGCCTTCCCATTCACGATTTGTGGTAAAGGAGGGCGCCATGACGTTTCTCGAGGCCGCGCTCAACATCCTCAGCCGCGAAGGGAAGCCTTTGCATTTCAAGGACCTCACCGAGCGTGCCTTGGGCAAGAAGCTGCTCACCTTCGTCGGGCGTACGCCCGAGGTGACGATGCAGACTCAGCTCACGGCGGCCGTTAAGAAGGCCCCTGGCAACCCCTTCGTGCGCGTGAAGCCCGGCACGTTCGGGCTGCTTCGCTACCCGGAGCTGCCGCCCGAGGAGCCCGTCGTCGTCGAGGCGCCGGCCGCCGCTCCCGCGAGGGCCGATCGCGGCGAGCGCAAGCCGACCGAGGACGTCGCCGGGGGGGAGGCGGGACGTGGACGTCGCCGCCGTCGCCGGGGTGGTCGCGGTCGCGAGCGCGAGGACGCTCCGAGAACGGCGTCCACGGCGTCCACGGCGTCGACGACGTCTGGCGCGCCCGCGGGCGCGAGTCCCGCCGACGCGGGCAGCGATGATGAAGGCGACGAGGCCGCCCAGCCGACGATGCGGGGGCTCTCCGCGGAGGCGCGGGCCGCCGCGCTCGCGGCGACCGGCGTGCTCGAAGGGGACGACGAAGGCGACGACGATTCGTCGGGAGATGACGAGGGGGAAGAATCCATGTCCGACGGAGAAGACGCGCAGACCGTTGCGCCGGCTGATGCGGGCGCCAAGCTCGACGCCGATCTCGGCGATGCCCCCGGCGTGAACGCCGGCGCGGTCGCTCGAGACGACGAAGGTGACGACGAGGGTGAAGAAGGCGCCGAAGGCGGCGCGGCCCAGGCTGGCGGCGAGGCCGTCGGCGAAGACGGCCGTCGTCGGCGCCGGCGCCGGCGCCGGCGCGGTGGCGCGAGCGACGCCCCGGGCGAGGGCGGCGGACGCCCGCTCGAGACGAGCGGCGACGCGCCTCCGGCTGGCGAGAGCGGCTTCGGCGGTACGGGAGCAGACGCGGGCGGCAACGGCGAGCCCCGCGCGACCGACGCGGCCATCGAGGCCGAGTCCCAGGGCCCGCGCCGGATCATGACGCCCGTCGACGCTGCCGTCGAAGTGCTGCGCGGTCAGGCGCCAGGGCGTGGCATCGCTGTTCGGCAGATCGCCGAGACGGCGGCCCGTCGGCGGCTCGTCCATGGCGAGCCGAACGAGGCCTGGCGGGTCATGCGCGCCGCGCTCGCCGCCGAGCCGCGCGAGCGGCTGCGCGCCGGACAGCGCCCGCGGATCAAGGCCGCAGGCGCGGGGCTCTTCGCGCTCGCGCGCCGGCCGCCCGACGCCGAGGTCGAGCGCGCCGAGCTCGTGTTCGCGGAGGCGCGTCGCGCGCTCCGCGAGCGCACGCTCGCCTCGCTCGAGCGCCGCATCGCCGAGCTGCCGCCGGCCGCCTTCGAGGCGCTCGCGCGCGTGCTGCTCCAGCGTGAGGGCTTCGGCCCGGCGACGTTCGTCAAGCGGATCGAAGAGACGATCTACGTCGAGGCGCTCCGCGGCCGCGGCGCGCGCCCGTCGAAGGCGCTCATCGCGCTCCGCTCGGGCGGAACCACCGCGGGCCGCCGAGCCGTGGGCGAGCTGCGCGCCGGCATCGGCAAGCGCGGCCAGGACGAAGGTCTGCTCATGCTCGCCGGTCGCCTCGACGGCGAGGCGATCTCCGAGTGGAAGAAGGCCGTGCCGCCCGTCGAGATCGCGGACGGTCAAGCCATGGCCGAGACCTGCATTCGCCACGGCATCGGCGTCATCAGCGCCAACGTCAGCGTCGATTTCGTCGACGCCGACTTCTTCGCCGAGCTGTCCGAAGGCTAGGGCTTCGCAGTGCCAGCGTGGCGGTGGCTCGGACGCGTTCCGTTCGCCGAGACCGCCGCGCTGCAGGAAGACCTGCGCCGCGACGTCCTCGCGGGGCACGCCCCGGAGACCCTGCTCCTTTGTGAGCACGATCCGGTCATCACGCTCGGGCGGTCGGCGCGGCGAGACAACGTCCTTGCGTCGGCCTCCGAGCTCGCGCGGCGCGGGGTCGCCGTGCACGACGCTTCGCGTGGTGGCGACGTCACCTATCACGGGCCTGGGCAGCTCGTGGGATATCCGATCGTACGGCTGCGCGGTGGCGTCGTCGCGCATGTCGAGGCGATGGCCAACGGGCTCGCGCATCTGCTCGCGCGCTTCGGCGTCGTCGCGAAGTGGCGGCGCGACACGCCGGGCCTGTGGATAGATCGCGCCAACGACGCGCAGCCCGCCAAGATTTGCGCATTCGGCGTGCACGTTTTTCGGCGCGTCACGATCCACGGCTTCGCGCTCAACATCACGACGGCGCTCGATGCGTTCGACCTCATCGTGCCGTGCGGGTTGCGCAACGTCGCTGTCACCTCACTCGCGGCCGAGGCGGGCGCCGCACCCGAGCTCGCGTCGCTCGCGCCGCTCGCGGCCGAAGCGTTGAGCGCGAGCTTCGATCTTCGTTTTGATCCGACCTCGCCGACCTAGTCGACTTCCAACCGCGCGCGCGAGCGCTGGAAGTTGCAACGAGCCACGCAACGACTTCGTTGCAATGCTCGTTTGGATCACTAGAATGTTTTTTGCGTGAAGCGTTCGATGAATCCTCGGGTCATCGTCATCTTCAATCGGGACTTCGAGGGCGCCGAGGCGGACCCCGAGAACAAAGCCCGCGAAGACATCAAGGGCATTGCCCATCACGTCTGCGAGATCCTCTCGCGCGTCGGCTACGTCGCTCAGGGACTCGGCATCACGGGCGACGTCTTCGGCGCCGTCGAGGCCATCAAGGCCTACGCGCCCGACGTCGTCTTCAACCTGTGCGAATCGATCGGCGGCGACAACCGCTTCGAGCCGTTGCTGCCGCTGCTCCTCGATCGCGAGGGCATCGCGTACACGGGGTCGGGGCCGCTCACGCTGTCGATCTCGTTGCACAAGCACAAGGCGAAGGACGTGCTGCGCGCCAACGGCGTTCCCACGCCCGAGTATCTGCTCGCGACGACGGCCGACGTCTCGCGTATCACGACGCCGTTCCCGCTCATCGTCAAGCCGGCGCGCGAGGACGCGTCGGTCGGCATCTCGAGCGCGTCGGTCGTCCACGATCGGGCCGCGCTCGCGCGGCGTGTGACGCACGTGCTGTCGCACTACCGTCAGCCCGCGCTCGTCGAGCAGTACATCGAAGGCCGCGAGATCTACGTCTCGATGCTCGGCCAGCCGCAGCCGGGCGTGCCGCCGCAGATCTTCCCGTTCTACGAGATCGACTTCGCGCTCATGCCCGCCGATCGGCCCAACATCGTCACGTTCGAGGGCAAGTGGGTCGAGGGCTCGGACGAGTTCGTCGGCACGAAGCCCGTGCCGTGCGCGAACCTGACGCCCGAGATTCAGGCGCGCATCACGGCCGTCGCGCAGCGCGCCTTCGAGGCCATGGAGGTGCGTGACTACGCGCGCCTCGACATCCGCCTTTCGACGAAGGGCGCCGACGCCGGCACGCCGTACGTCATCGACGTCAATCCCAACTGCGACTTGTCGGACGAAGCGGGGGGCTACGCCAAGGCCGCCCGCGCCGCCGGTCTCGGATATGATGAGGTCATTGCGCGCATCGTCGAGCTCGGCCTCGGAAGGCGCCCCCATGCGGATACGATCCCTCTCGCCCAACGATCGCGCGCCGCTCGTCGCGATGATCTCGGAAAGCTCGGCGACAGCGTCCGTGGGGGCAACGTTAACGTCGGCGTCCGCGACGTTCCGGCCGGAGGAGGTCTCGTGCGCGATCGAGCTCCTCGACGCCGCGCTCGCTCAGGCTGAGGGAAACACCTACGAAGCCCTCGTGATTGCCGAGGGCGATGGTGTCGACGGTGTCGATGGTGTCGATGGTGTCGACGGTGTGAGGGAGCCGACGTCGCGACCCTTGGGGTACGTCTGCTTCGGCCAGACGCCCATGACCGAGTCGACGTTCGATCTGTACTGGCTCGTCGTCGACGCAACGGTGCGCGGGCGCGGCCTCGGGCGCGCGCTCGTGGCGGGCTTCGAGGCGCACCTGCGCGCGCGCGGCGGCCGGCGCATTCGCGTCGAGACGTCGAGCCTCGAGGGGCAGGGCGGCGCCTCCCGTTTCTACGAGAGCACGGGCTATCGCCGCGCCGGTCTCATCCCCGACTTCTATCGGCCGGGCGACGATCTCCTGATTTTCTCGAAGGATCTCTGATGGCGTGCGGGCGCGCGGGTCGGGTGCTCGTCGTGCTTGCGGCGCTCGCGCTCGGCGGCGCGTGCCGGCGCACGCCACGCCCCGCGCCGCCCCCGCCCCGGCCCACGCTGGGCGAGGTCTCGGTCGTCGATTCGACACCGCCAGACGAAGGGGCAACGCCGCTCGACGAGGACGCACTTTCGGCCGGGCTGCGCGCGCGGGTCGTCGCGACGCGCCTGTTTGAGACCTCCGACGCGGGCACCTCCGCGGGCGTCACGACGCGCGTGCGCGCGCGGATCGTCACCGAGGGCGCCGAGGTCGGTGAAAAAGGCGTCGCGCGTGCGCGGGTGCACCTGTGGATCGAATCACGGCCGTCGGATGCGCCGGGCGCGATCGCCGAGCAGCTCGACGGCGCGGGCGAGCTGCAGTACGTCGTGGCGAAGGTCGCGAAGGTCGCGAAGGACAAGAACGACAAGCAGGACAAGCAGGACAAGCAGGACAAGCAGGACAAGAACGCCGCCGCCGACGACGTCGCGCGCGCCCGCAGCCAGACGCTCGTCCTGCGCGTCGCGGGCGATCTGCTGAACGAGCTCGCGGCGCGGCGTCGTCTGGCGACGGCGATGCCGGAAGCGCTGATCGCCGTCGTGCGCGCCGACGGCGGCGAGCTGCGCCTGAGCGCGATGCGAGCGATCGGAGACCGGCACGTCGCCGAGGGGGCCGATGCGCTGCTCGTGCTCCTCGACGATCCCGACGAGGAGACCCGCGACGTCGCGCTCGGCGCGCTCATCTCGCTCGGGGATCGGCGCGCGGTCTCGGCCTTGACGAAGAGCCGCTCGCTCCGAGATCGGCGGGAAATGAGCAAGGTCATCGAGGCGATCTCGCGCCTCGGGGGCGAGGAGGCCGACGATTACCTGTCGTTCATCGCAAGCTCGCATGATGACGACGAGATTCGGGCGGAGGCCACGGCGGCGCGCGCCCGGATGCAGGCCGGGGCCCCGAAACCAGTCGCTCCTTAACTGCCAACCAGTTCATGCGTGTCGGATTTATTTTTAAATTGCCGTAAGATAGGCGGTATGCCGGCCGCCAATTTCGTTGTCAATGCGGTCGGGGCCAGGACGGCCGCCGCGGCGGGGCGAGAGCGGTTGCCGCCCCTCGATGATCGCTTCGAGGCGCGCGCGCGCCTCGGCCGAGGCGGAAGCGGAACGACGTACACGGCCCGCGATCGACTCCGCGGCGACGACTGCGTCGTCAAGGTGTTCGAGGCGGAGACCGGACCCGCGGCGGCGGACGAATTTCGCCACCTCGTGACCCTCGCCCACCCGAGCATCGTGCGCGTGCGCGACGTCGGGCGCGCGGCGGACGGTCGCGTGTTCATCGCGAGTGAGCTCGTCGCGGGCGGCGCGCTCGAGAGCCTCGCCGGCCTTCTCGACGACGAAGAGCGCCGACGCGCCTTCGAGCGAGCGGCGAGCGAGCTCGCCGACGCGCTCGCATACCTGCACGCGCGCGGGCTGGTGCACGGCGACGTTTGCCCAGCCAACGTCCGCTTCGACGGCGACGGCCGGGCCGTGCTCCTCGACTTCGGCCTCGCGGGGCCGCCGCGACAGGGGACGGGCGCGGCGCGTGGGACGCTCGGCTACGCCCCGCCCGAGGCGCTCGTGGGGACGCGCGGCGCGGCGGGTGACCTCTTCGGCCTCGCCGCGACGCTGTTCGAGGCCTGGACAGGCGCGGCCCCGTTCGGGCGCGGCTTGGCGGCCGTGCAGCGCATGCTGACGACGCACGCGCCGTCTCTCGCGTCGGTGCGTTCGGGCCTGACCCCCGCGTGGGATGCGCTCGTCGCCTCGATGCTCGCACCGGAGGTCGCCGCGCGGCCCGCGAGCGCCCGCCAGGTGCTCGCCGCGATCGCGCGCGCCTCGGCGGACGCGGGTGAGCGCGCTGAGGCCGATCTCGGCGTGCCGTATCCGGCGGGGGATCCGCTCGAGGGCGTGTTCGTCGGGCGCGGGCCCGAGCGCGAGGCCGTGCTCGCCGTGCTCGAGCGGCTCGCAGAGGGCGCGGCGCCTCGCGCCGCGCTCGCCGTCGTCGGCGCGCCGGGCTCCGGGCGGCGCACGCTCATCGAGGTCGTCGCGCGTGAGCTCGCGCTCAGCGTGGCCGCCGGTATTTCGCCGCCGCTCGCCGTCGTGCGCGGCGGGCTCGAGGCGCTCGAGGCCTTGGTGGGCGCGGCGCCCGTCGCGGTAGACGCAGAGCCCGACGCGGGCCGGCGCGAGCAGCTGCGCTTCGCCGCGCTGGCCGACGGGCTCGAGCGGTTCGCGGTCGCGCGTCCCGTGTGTGCGCTGTTGCCGGCAGGACCGTCGACGGACGCCTTCGTGGCGTTTTGGGCGGGAGGTGCGCCCTCGGGGCGCGTCGTGGTCGTCGCGCCGGCGCGAGAGCGGCTCGAGCGTCCGTTCGTCGAAAACGTAACGCTCGCGCCTTTGTCGAAAGAGAACGTCCGTGAGCTCGTCACGCGCGGGGCGCTCGGACAAGAGGTGCCGATGACGGCGCTCGAGGCCGTCGTCGAGGCCGCGCACGGCCACGCGGGGCTCGCGACGGCCCTCGCGCGCCGCGTGGTCCTCGCGTCGAGAGACGCCGCGTTTGCGGGCGTCGGGCGCGCGGGGCTTTCGCCGTCAGCGCTCGCGCGGGCCGGCGACGATTTGGCGGGCGTGCTGTCATCCACGTTCGCGGCGCTCCCGGAGGACGCGCGGCGCGCCACGCTTGCCGTCGCGCTCGCGGGCCCTGACGGTCGCGCGCTCGCCGACCTCGACGAGGCGACCTGGACGGCCGCCCTCGCGACGGCGCGTCGCGAAGGATGGCTAAGTGGAGGCGCGGTCGCGAGTTTGCCGTCGGAGGCGCACGCG
>JBBQJG010000132.1:0-14785 GCA_038325725.1 Polyangia bacterium
GTGTACGCGGCGGCGAGATCGAGCCGCGCGTCCATGTCGTCCGGATCGAGGCGGACAATTTCAGCGAGCTCGGCGGCCAGCTCGTGACCCGCGTGGCGGGCGGCGAGGACGAGCGCGAGCATACGCCGCGCGCGCAGGTCCAAGGTGTTGGCGGCGACGACGCGCTCGAGCTGCGCCTGGGCCTCGTCGAGTTGGCCCGCCTCGGAGAGGATCTCGCCGTAGGTGCGGCGCGCGTCGAGATCGTCGGGATCGAGCGCGAGCACGCGGGCGTAGCGCTCGCGCGCCTCGGGCAGGCCCTGCGTGCGGTCGAGCCGCGCGAGGCCCAGCAAGGCCGCCGTGTAGTCGGGACGCAGGTCGACGGCGTAGCTCCACATGGCGCGCGCGTGGCCCGGGTTCCCCGCGCCGAGGTGGACGAGGCCGACGAAGTGGCGCGTCTCGGGCACGCGCGGATCGATCACGAGGGACTTGCCGAGCGGGACGAGCGCGCGCTCGCCGCTCACGGTCGTCGCGCCCGCCGCGGCCGCGCGGCGCCTCACGGGCGCGGCCGCGCGGCCCGTCGTCGGGTTCCACGGCTGATCGAGGCCCGTGTACAGCGCGACGCCACGTCCATATAGGACGAAGGCGTAGCCGTCTCGCCCGAACGGCTCGATGATGCGCGCCCGCGCTTCGGCGCCGGCGACGACGCCGGCCGCATCGAACGCCGTGACCGCCGCGAGCAGCGCCGAGCGCGCGACCTCGTCCTTCGTGCCCTCGACGCGGCCTTCGCCGACGCGCTTGGCGGGCACGGCGCCGGCGTACACCTCGACGGTGACGGCGATCTTCCAGTTGGGCCGCTTTTCGTAGCGACCCGCGACGACGAAGCGCGTCCCCGTGGCGGCCGCGCGCGCGAGGGCGTCGTCGAGCCGCGTCCGCTCGACGATCGTCTCGACGCCGACGAACCGAAGGCCCGGGTGGCGCCCCAACCGCTCGGCGATGAGCGCGGGTAACCCCGCCTGTAAGAAGTCCAACGTGCGCGGCCCCTCGGCGTTCGCGAACGGCACGACGGTGAACGAAGCGCGCGGCGGCGACGGCGCGTCCTTGAGCGCGTCAGGCAGCGCGTGCGCCGAAGCACGCCCCGATCCTGAGAAAAGGGCAAAAACCCCGAAGAAATTGACGAAAAGCCGCAAGCGGCCCATAGACGAAGTGTGCCGCCTGCCGCGCCGATGACAAGTTTCCGTCGTGTTTGTCGCGTCGCGCTGCGCGTCGGCCTCGTCGTCGGGCTCGGCGTGGGCATCGGCGTCAGCATCGTGGGAGCTCGCGCTTACCGGCGGTTCGAGTCGGACCTGCCGCCACACCTCGACATGGTCACCGACTACCGCCCCCTGCGCGCGAGCCAGGTGTGGAGCGCCGACGGCGAGCTCATCGGACAGTTTTATGTCGAAAAGCGCGTGCTGCTGCCCGTCGAGCAGATCCCCCCCATCGTCAAACACGCCTTCGTCGCCGCCGAGGACATTCGCTTCTACTCACACGGCGGCATCGACTACCAAGGCATCGCGCGCGCGGCTTGGACGAACCTGCGCGCCGGCCGCGTCGTCCAGGGCGGCTCCACGATCACGCAGCAGGTCGCGAAGCTGCTCATCGTGGGTCAGGAGCGCTCGTTCGCGCGCAAGGCGCGCGAGGCGATGCTGGCTCACCGCATCGAGGCGCGGCTGTCGAAAGAACAGATCCTCGGCATCTACCTGAACCACGTCTATCTGGGCCACGGCGCGTACGGCATCGCGGCGGCGGCGGCGGCCTACTTCGGCAAGGACGTGTCCAGCCTTTCAGCCGCCGAGGCCGCGATGTTGGCCGGCCTCCCCAAGGCGCCCGGCCGCGCGACACCGTTCCGCGACTTCGCGCGCTCTCAAGCGCGCCAGCGCTACGTCCTCGATCAAATGCAGGAGCTGGGGTTCCTCTCCCCCGTCGAGGCCGAGACGGCGCGACACGAGGCGCTCGTGCTCGTGTCGCGCGAGCGCAGCCTCACGAACGTCGCGGCGCCCTACTTCGTCGAGACGATCCGCCGCTACGTCGCCGACAACTATGGGGACGAAGAGCTGCTCCAGCGCGGTCTGCGCATCACGACGACGCTCGACATGCGCAAGCAACGCGTCGCCGAGGCGGCCTTGCGCGCCGGGCTCGAGGACCTCCAGCGGCGCCTCGGCTACCGTGGGCCCATCGGCCACCTCGACGCTGACCAGCGGCGCCGCTTGCTGCGAGGCCGACCGCGTCCGTTCGGCCCCACGGGCTATCTCCTCGACGACGAGGAGCAGGACGACCACATGCTCATGGGCGCGCCCTCGAGCCCCGAGCCCGCGGCCGCGCTCATCGACGCGACGAAGCCGGGCGACGCCGCGCGCCTGCCCGAGCCGATGGCGAAGTACGTCGTCGGCGAGGCGTGGGTCGCGCGCCGCAAGGCCGACGCCGACGCGCGCAAGAAGTCGGGCGACGCCCCGCTGCCGTTCGCCGTCGATCCCGACACAACCTACGCCGCCGTCGTCACCGCGTCCGGCAAGAAGATCGCGATCGCTTCGGGCGGCCTCACTGTCGGGCTCGAGGCGGCCGACGAAGGACGCCTCGCCGCGACCGAGACGCGCGCCGCCCAAGTCGAGGTGGGCGACGTGCTCCCCGTGCGCTTCCGGTCCGTCCCCGACGGCCGGAAGGGCACCCGCCTCGTCGCCGCGCTCGCGACGGCACCCGACGTCCAGGGCGCGCTCATCGCGCTGGATCCGGCGAACGGCCACCTCGTCTCGATGGTGGGCGGGTACGACTACGCCAAGAGCCAGTTCAACCGCGCCGTGCAGGCCCACCGCCAGATCGGCTCGGCGATGAAGCCCTTCATCTACGCGACGGCCATCGACCACGGCATGAACGAGCTCACGATCAAGTACGACGCGCCCGTGAAGTTCAAGACGGCGTCGGGCGTGTGGGCGCCCCACAACTACAAACGCGATTACCTCGGGCCGCTCACGCTGCGCACGGCGATCGCGAAGAGCGTCAACACCGTCTCGGCGCAGCTCGTCGCGCAGCTGGGCGTCGACGCGGTCATCGAGACGATGCGCAAGCTCGGCATCCACTCGCCGCTGCCGCACGCGCTGTCGCTCGCGCTCGGCACGGCCGACCTGACGCTGCAGGAGGTGGCCTACGGCCTCGCGACCTTCCCCGCGGGCGGTGAAGAGGTCACCCCCGTGTTCATCACCAAGCTGACCGACGCCGACGGCCACGTCCTCGAAGAGCACCTCCCGCCCAAGGCACCCAACACGCGTCCGCGTCGGCTCTCGCCCGAGACGGCCTACGTCGTCACCGACCTGATGAAGGGCGTCGTCGAGATCGGCACGGCGAAGAAGGCGCGCGAGCTGGGCCGCCCCGCCGCCGGCAAGACCGGCACCTCGACGAACTACCGCGACGCCTGGTTCTTCGGCTTCACGCCCGACCTGCTGTGCGGCGTGTGGGTGGGTCGCGACGACTTCAAGCCCGTCGCCCACGACGCGACGGGCGGCCAAGTCGCCCTGCCCATCTGGCTCGCCTATATGAAGGAGGCGGAGAAGGGCCTGCCCATCCGCGACTTCGCGGCGCCGGCCGGCGTCGTCTTCGCGCGCGCCGATCCCGACAAGGGCCTGCCCGCCGCGCCGTCGAAGGTCGGCAGTCGCCTCACGCCCTTCAAGCGCGGTACGCTACCGGCGAACTTCAAGACGGCCGCCAGCGGAGCGCGCTTTTCGGATGAACAATTCTAATGACTGCGTCGATCCCAACGCGGGCCTCACGGCCGCGGCGGCGAACGCGCGCACGCAGGCGGTTCGCACCGTCTTCATCATCACGCTGTTCCTGAACGCCGCCGTCGCCATCGCGAAGGCGGGCTACGGATACGTCTCGCACTCGCTATCGCTCGGCACCGATTCGCTGCACTCGATGTTGGACGCGTCGGGCAACGTGCTGGCTCTGCTGGGCCTGCATTGGTCGGCCGCGCCCGCCGACGCGCGCCACCCGTACGGTCGCCGGAAGATGGAGATCATCGCGGCCTTGGGCATCGGCGTGCTGATCTCGATCGGCATGTTCGAGCTCGCCCTCGCCGCCGTGGCCTCCCTTCGCGGTCACGTCGCCCCGCCCGAGGTCGGCCTCGTCGGCTTCGCGATCGTCGTCGCGACGATGATCGTGAACTTCTTTGTCACACGCTACGAAGGCCGCAAGTCGCACGAGCTGAACAGCGCCCTCCTCCACGCCGACGCCGAGCACACACGCTCGGATCTCTACGCGTCCGCCGCCGTCCTCGCGTCGTTCGTCGCGGTGCGCGCCGGCTTTGCCTGGGCGGACGGCGTCGCGACGCTCTTGCTCGTCTTCCTGATCGGCCACGTCGCGTGGGACGTCTTCCGCGAGAATGTCCCCGTCTTGCTCGACGCGGCCGTGCTCGATCCTTCGGGCGTCGTCGAGGTCGCGCGCGACATGCCGGGCGTTCGCGACGTTCACCGCGTGCGCTCGCGCGGCGTTCACCACGCCGTCGAGCTCGACCTGCACCTGCGCGTCGCTTCCGAGATGAGCCTGCGCGAGGCGCACGCGTTGTCGGAGCGCCTCAAGACGGAGCTGAGGGTAAAGTTTCCCGAGCTATCCGACGTAGTCATCCACGTCGAACCGTCGGGCCCTTCCAACGAAGCGGAAAAGCCCAGCAAGACGGAGACTCAAAACGATTGAGGGAACCGAAAAAAAAGTTTGAGGGAACCGAGAAACTTTCGAAAAAGCGCTGATCGTCCTAAGGCTCACGCCAAAGACGCCGATTCGAGAGCTTGCTTGACACCCTCCGCCACACCGATAAGATTGCGCATCCGTTGTTCTAACCGCCTCTCGCTACCCGTTTCCTAGGGCAGCAAAAGCGTCCGTTTCAGCCCAACCATTTCCCGGAACTCACTTCAACCCTGAGTCGATGGCGGCGCGCTAGCGCGCCCGCGAGGAGACAGAAGAGATGCAAGCACTGGCCAGGTTTCTCGAGGAAGGCGGCACCCTGATGTACATCAACCTCGTGGTGTCCGTCATCGCGTTGTCGATGATCCTCGACCGTACGATCTTCTTCCTCGGCAAAGGCTCCGTGAACGCCAGGGCTTTCCTGGAGCAGATCCGGAAGCTCGTGCTCGCGAACAACATCGACCGCGCCGTCAAGCTCTGCTCGGCGACGGAGGCCCCCGTGGCCCAGGTCGCGCGCGCCGGTCTCCAGCGTGTTCACCGCGGCGAGATCGCGATCGCTCAGGCGATCGAAGAAACGCTCGTCGACGTGACGCCGCTCCTCAAGAAGCGCGTCCAGATCCTTTGGTCGATCGCCAACATCGCCACCCTCGTCGGCCTCCTCGGCACGGTCGTCGGTCTCATCCGCGCCTTCGGCGCCGTCGCGGCGGCCAAGCCGGAGGAGCGGTCGTCGCTGCTCGCCAAAGGTATCTCCGAGGCTCTCAACAACACCGCCATGGGTCTGGGCATCGCCGTCAGCTGCATCATCGCGCACGCCATCCTTTCAGGCGCGTCGAAGAAGCAGGTCGGTGACCTCGAAGGTTTCGCTCTCAAGCTCGAGAACCTGCTCGCCGAGTCGGCCTCGGGCGGCGCGAAAGCCTGATTCCATTCAATCCAACCCGATGTCGATCGTCTCGATTGAGATGAAACGGCGAGGCGCTCAATGACGAGAAGCCAGGTACGGGCCGCATGCCGACGCATGCGGGATCACGTCGAAGAGATCGAAGACGAAGCTGGTGAGCTCAACCTTGTCCCCTACATGGACATCGTTACGAACATCATCATTTTCCTCCTCGCTTCGATGATCAATCAGGTCTCGCTCGCGAACATCAACGTCAGCGTGCCGAGCATCTCGGGTGGCGCGGGCGCGTCAGCGGACACCCCGCCCCCCGAGAAGCCTCCCCTCAACCTCACAGTCTCCGTGGGCGCGAGCGGCTTCACGATCGCGGCGTCCGGCGGCGTCCTCCCTATCGTCGCCAAGCTGCCGAACGGTCAGTACGACTACAAGACGCTCACCGTGAAGCTCAACGAGATCAAGGCCGCGCCGGACAACGCCACCGAGACGAAGGCGAACTTCAGCGCCGACGCCAACGTTCCCTACGACATCGTCGTCGCCACGCTGGACGCCATGCGGACGACCGAAGAGGGTAAAATCTTGTTCCCTGACATCTCCTTCGCGGCGGGAATTCTCTAATGGCCCATGCTGGAGAGGGACACGAGAACCCGAACATCATCTCGCGCCTCGAGGGCAAGAAGGCCATCCGGTCCTATGCCCGCAAGCTGGACGAGCCCGAGGTCATCAAGGACCTGAACATCACCCCGATGATGGACATGATGACCATCATCCTGGTGTTCTTGCTCAAGTCCTTCGCCTCGAGCACGTCGAACCTCACGTTCGACCAGAACCTCCAGCCGCCGAAGTCGTCGTCGCTGCTCAAGCCGAAGCTGGCGGTGAGCGTCGTCATCACGAAGAAGGTCATCCTCGTCGAAGGCGACGCGATCGCGCCGATCAACCTCGGCAAAGTCGACCCGACGGTCAAGCGCGACGGCGAGAACGGTTACTACATCTCGCCGCTCGTCGAGATCCTCGAGAAGCACGCCAAGCGTGAGAAGAAGGTCGCCGACCTGACGGGCAACAAGTTCGAAGCCCAGCTCATGATCGTTGCCGACGGGACCACGCCCTATCGGTTGCTCACCGAGATCATCTACTCGTGTGGCCAGGCCGGTTACGCGAATTACCGACTGCTCGTTCTGAAGGCCAAAGGCGACTAATCGATCACCAACCGCCGACGTGTAGAGGCGGTCCGGCGGCTTTACTTCCCGCCTTCGAAGTTCTAAAAACAGGCGCCCGCAAGGGCGCCTTTTTTGTTGTCCCGCGCGCCCCTTGCGATGCTCGTTCGCGCGGCCCGCGCCGCGTCCCTCACGCCCAGGAGACCGCATCCATGCCACGAGCAATCTTCCGCCCCTCCCCAACGATCGTGCGCCCCTCCGTGTCGGTCGTCCGCCCGGTCGCTCGCTCGTTCGCCGCCGCCTCTCTCGCCGCCTGGTTGGCGTTCGCGGCGCTGATGTTCGTCGCGGGACCGGCCCTGGCCGGCGTCGTCGTGGAGAGCGAGACGCCCGCGGCCGCCGCCCACGAAGGTGGCGGTGAGGCCAGTCTCGTCCTGCCCGACCTCGGGCGGGTGCAGTTCCTCGGCTCGATCCCCGGCAACACGCTCCTCAAGGGCGGCCTCGTCGTGTGTCTGCTCGGCCTCGTCTTCGGCCTCGTGATCTTTCGCCAGCTGCGCGGTATGGCCGTGCACAAGTCGATGCTCGAGATCTCGGAGCTCATCTACGAGACGTGCAAGACGTACCTCGTGACGCAGGGCAAGTTCATCCTGCTGCTCGAGGTCTTCATCGGCACCGTCATCGCGATCTACTTCGGCGTCCTCCGACACTTCGAGCCGTTCAAGGTCGTCGTCATATTGCTCTTCAGCCTCCTCGGCATCGCGGGCAGCTACGGCGTCGCCTGGTTTGGCATCCGCATCAACACGTTCGCGAACTCGCGCACGGCCTTCGCGAGCCTCAGGGGCAAGCCCTACCCCTGCTACGCGATCCCGCTCAAGGCCGGCATGAGCATCGGCATGCTGCTCATCAGCGTCGAGCTGTTCATGATGTTGTGCATCCTCCTGTTCTTGCCGCGCGACTACGCCGGCTCGTGCTTCATCGGCTTCGCGATCGGCGAGTCGTTGGGCGCCTCGGCGCTGCGCATCGCGGGCGGCATCTTCACGAAGATCGCCGACATCGGATCGGACCTCATGAAGATCGTCTTCAACATCAAGGAAGACGACGCGCGCAACCCCGGGGTCATCGCCGACTGCACGGGCGACAACGCAGGCGACTCGGTCGGTCCTTCGGCCGACGGCTTCGAGACCTACGGCGTCACGGGCGTCGCGCTCATCGCGTTCATCCTGCTCGCCATCGCGGACGCCGACGTCCAGGTTCAGCTGCTCGTATGGATCTTCACGATGCGCATCATGATGATCGTCGCCTCGGGCCTGTCGTATCTGTTCAACGAGGCTATTGTCAAAGGCCGCTACGCCAACGCCGACAAGATGAACTTCGAGGCGCCGCTCACGCAGCTCGTGTGGCTGACGTCGCTCGTGTCGGTCGGCATGACCTACGTCGTTTCTTACCTGCTCATCCCGCGGCTCGGGATCGGCTCCGACGAGTCGCTGTGGTGGAAGCTTTCGACGATCATCTCGTGCGGCACGCTCGCGGGCGCCATCATCCCTGAGATGGTCAAGGTCTTCACGTCGACGTCGTCGAAGCACGTCAAGGAGGTCGTCACGGCCTCGCGCGAAGGCGGCGCGTCGCTGAACATCCTTTCGGGCCTCACGGCCGGCAACTTCAGCGCCTACTGGATGGGTGTCGTGTTCGTGGCGCTCATGGGCGTCGCCTACCTCGTGAGCATGGGCGGCCTCGGCGACGTCATGAAGGCGCCCGCCGTGTTCGCGTTCGGCCTCGTGGCCTTCGGCTTCCTCGGCATGGGCCCCGTGACGATCGCCGTCGATTCGTACGGCCCCGTCACCGACAACGCGCAGTCGGTCTACGAGCTTTCGGTCATTGAAACGATCCCGGGCATCAAGGAAGAGCTCAAGAAGAGCCATGGCTGGGACGTCAACTTCGAGCACGCTAAGCACCTGCTCGAGGAGAACGACGGCGCGGGCAACACCTTCAAGGCGACGGCGAAGCCGGTCCTCATCGGCACGGCCGTCGTTGGCGCGACGACGATGATCTTCTCGATCATCATGTCGCTCACGCAGGGGCTCACGGTCGACCTCGACAAGCTCTCGATCCTCCACCCCCCGTTCCTTCTCGGCCTCATCATGGGCGGCGCCGTGATCTATTGGTTCACGGGCGCCTCGACGCAGGCCGTGAGCACGGGCGCCTACCGGGCCGTCGAGTTCATCAAGCAGAACATCAAGCTCGATGGCTCCAGCGAAAAGGCCTCGATCGCCGACAGCAAGAAGGTCGTCGAGATCTGCACGCAGTACGCCCAGAAGGGCATGTTCAATATCTTTCTCACGGTCTTCTTCAGCACGCTCGCGTTCGCGTGCCTCGAACCGTACTTCTTCATCGGCTACCTGATCTCGATCGCGCTGTTCGGTCTGTTCCAGGCCATCTTCATGGCCAACGCGGGCGGCGCCTGGGACAACGCCAAGAAGCTCGTCGAGGTCGACCTGAAGGAGAAAGGCACGCCGCTCCACGCCGCGTGCGTCGTTGGCGACACCGTCGGCGATCCTTTCAAGGACACCTCGTCGGTCGCCATGAACCCGGTGATCAAGTTCACGACTCTCTTCGGCCTCCTCGCCGTCGAGCTCGCCGTCGGCCTCTCGCGCAGCGTTTCCCTAGGCCTCGCCGCCGTGTTCTTCCTGATCTCGGTCGTCTTCGTGTGGCGGTCGTTCTACGGCATGCGCATCACGACCACGGGTGCCGACGCCGCCGCGACGGCAGCGGCCAAACCCTAGTCAGCCGCGCCGCAGGTGGCGCAGCATCGGCCCCGCGAAGGGAGCGCTCGCCGCGACGAGGAGCGCCACGCCCAGGTACGGGATCGGAGACACGACGGACGCCGTGTACGGAAACGACGCGGCGCCCAACGACACGAACACGGCCGCGGCGGACATCATCGCGACGACGCCCCAGGTGCGGAGCCGAACGACGGCGCCGACCCCCGCGACCGCGAGCACGCCCGCGGCCAGCGCGAAGAGCGCCATGCCCTGCCCCGGGTCCTTCGGGCCCAGCGCCCAGAGGATCACGCTGGGCAATGACGCCGAGGCGCGCGTCACGGTCTTGCGCAGGCGGGCGACGCCGAACTCGTCCATGGCGTAGCGCTCGCGCCAGGCGGGCTGCTCGTCGTATCGCGCCGCCATCTTCTTGCCGGCGAGCATGAGGACGATGAGGCCGTGCAGGCCGCCGAAGGCGGCGAGGATCGGATTCCACGCGCCGCCCATGACGAGGCTCGCGACGGCGATCATGAAGCCCGACCAGCCGAGGCCCTCGGCGAACCAGCGGCCCCAGAACCACTCGGCCGCGACGCCCATGAAGGCGACGCCGTAGCACGCCGCGAGCGCGATGAACGCGGGCGCCCACTCCGGCATTCCGTTGGCCGACAACAAGAGCGCGACGAAGAGATACAGGAAGACAAACAGACTCAGCGTGAAGGCCGAGACCGCCCGCCGCGTGCGCTCATAACCGAGGTCATTCAGTTGCTCGAGGACCTTCATGCCCCCGAGTATACGACCGCCCACCCCGGCGCGCCTGGGCCACTCGCCCAGGCCGGCCGCGCCTGGCTGCTCGCCGAGGCGCTGCACCCACGTTCTCCTACTGGGAGATGTGGAGCTCGATGCGGCGGTTCTTGGCCTTGTTGACCGGCCCGATGTTCGGAACCAGCGGGTGCTCCGCGCCCAGTCCCACGGCTTCGATGCGACCCTCGGGAACGCCCTTCTTGACCAAGTAGTCCTTCACGGCGGCCGCCTGGCCGTCGGTCATGGCCTTGACGGTTTTACCGGGGCTGTCCCAGTACGCTTCGATGCGGAGGACCCGAATCTCGGCGTGCTCTTGCAGGAGGTCGACGACGCCATCGAGCTCACCCTGTGCCTTCGCGTCGAGCTTGGCGGGGCCGCCCTTGAACTTGATCGGGAACTTGAGCGCGATGCCGTCGGCCGTGAGCGCGACGTCTTTGTTGGGCGTGCGCATGACGATCTCGAGCTGGCTGTCGTGGCCGTCGGTGATCTCGAGCATGACGTCCTTCGGCGGGAGCGTCGGCATCTCGGCCGTTACGCGGTACGGGCCGACGGGCAGCGACGCAGAGAACGCACCGGTCGCGTCGGCCTGCGCCGCGAAGGCCTCGGCGCCCGAGAAGCGCAGCGACGCCTGGAGCGGCGTGCCCTTCGCGTCGACGACGTGGCCGCGGACGTTGCCCGTGAGGACCTTCGCCGTCAGCACGATCTCGATCTTCTTCGGTTGGCCCAGCGAGACGACCGACGTCGTCTTGTTGGCCTCGTAGCCCGCGGCCGAAACCTCGAGCACGGCGGGCCCGGGGGGCAGCATCACGGTCTGGAAGCGGCCGTCGGGATCCGTCGCGACGCGCGCGAGCGGACGATTGGCGACGCTCACGATGGCATTCGCGACGGGCTTTCCGTCGCGCCCGCTCTTCACGAGACCGATGATGGGCTCTTCGAGCGACGCCACGGGCGCGGCCGCTCCGGCACCCACATTGCGCTCGATCGTGCGCGTGATGATCGTCGGCTTCGTGAACGCGTCGATGTCGAGCGGATAGGACAAACCGAAATGAATGTTGTAGGGCGGAAGCGGCGTGCCGTACTGGAAGCCGAGAGACACGAGGCGAACGTCCGTGCCCGCGTCGAGCGTGACGCCGTGGAAGACGCGCGCGCGCGCGCCCAACGTCATCCACTGCTGATCGCGGTTCTTCGTGTCGCCCACCTCGTTCTTGAAGGCGGCGATGGCGCCGCTCGTGACGATCTCGGCGTGGTACTCGCCGAAGAGCGTGAGCGGCACGGGCGCCGTGCGCTCCTCGAGCGGGACGTCGAAGCCCAACCCGAAGCGCAGGCGGTTCCCGGCGATGTCGTAGGCGTAGCTCGCGACCTCGCGCGTGAACTTGGAGATCGTCGCGTCGTTGAAATTGATGAGGTTGCCCGAGTTGTCGACGTAGAAGTTCGCCGACGCATGAAAGCGCAGCGGTGCTCCCGCGAGCGGACGCAGGTCGATCGTGTAGAGGGGCCCGAACCAGATCGACGTCGAGCTCGGCGACACGGACAAGTCCGAGATCGAAGACAGAAAGCGGAAGCCGAGCTCGAAGCCCAGGTTCATGCCGCGCGAGATCGGCACGGCGATCTTGGGGCCGAGGACGAGGTCACCGAACGACTTGATGAGCTCGGGATCGCGGCGCGCGGGGACCTCGCCGGCGCTGTTGCGGTGGTTGCGGTTGCTCGACGTGAGCACGGCGCCGAAGATCTCGACGTACTGGTTCGGCGTGTAGCCGAACGAGAAGTTGCCGTTGACCCGCGAGTCCGCGTCACCCTTGACGAGGAAGTTCGACGCCGAGAAGAACGAGCCGTGCAGCGCCAACCGCAGGTGGTTCACGGGACCGACCTCGGCCGTCGACAGGTGGTACAGGCCGATCGGCCCCATGAGCGACGGCAGGAACGAATCGGGAATCACCGTCGTCGGGGCCGGCAGCGTCACGGCGCGCGCTTCGGCGCCGGGGCGCGCGCCGCGCGAGTAACGCGGCATCGAAGGAGGCATCGGCTCCTCGTCACCGCCGGGCGCCGGCGTTCCCTGCGCTAGCGCGACCGGAGCAGAGAGCAGAGCCAGGAGCGAGGCCAACGAGAGGACGAAGACGGGGGGACGAACGAATCTCATCGACATTCGGCGGGTCTCCTAAGCAGAGGCGTACAGTAACCGTGGACGACCGACTTGGGGAAAAAGTTCCGGGGGCGTCGGTGCAACAGCGGGCGCGGTTCTCCATTGCAGTCGGTCGCCAGCCGTGGGAAACAAACGCCCGGTGGATGCCCCGACGCTCGAGCAGCTGAACGACGAGATTCGAGACGCGACCCTGCTGGTGCATCAGGCCCAGGAGCGCCAAGACGAACGAGACGTCGTCATGTCCGCCCTCGAAGCCGTCGAGCGCACGGCGCAGCGCTATCGGGACCTCATCCAGTCCATCCCTGAGGCAGAACGTCAGCAGGCCGATCGGCTGCTCGGCCGTCGCATCATGGATCTCAAGCGGCTCGGGTCGTTGCTGCCGAAGGTTCCGACGGCGACGACGGAGAGCACGCCCGACCGGGTCGTCGGCGCGGGTGCCATCGGCCAGCGCCGCATCACCGGCGTCTCATGGTCGCCGCAGGATCGCGCCGGCCCGTCGACGACGGCGCGCGTGGGCTCGGACATCGAAGCCTGGTGCGGCAAGTGCGGCGACACGACCACTCACAGCATCGTCGCCATGGTCGGCACCGAGCCGAAGCAGATCCTCTGTCAGGTCTGCAGCTCCCGTCACACGTACCGCACGGGACCGGCGCGTAAGCGCTCGACCGGAGAAGCCGCCGCCGTGAGCGAAGGCGACTCGCGTCCCCGGGTCGCCGTCGATCCCGAGGCGCAGCGTCGCGCGGCCAACCTGCGGGCGTTGGGCGAAGAGGTCGCCGCCGCGCAGGACGTGCGGCGCTTCGACCCGAAGGAGCGCTACAAGGCGGGCGAGATCATCTCCCACCCTGTTTACGGCCGCGGCAAGATCGAGAACGTCCTGCGCTCGAGCCTGCTCGTCCGCTTCTCGGCGGGCGGCCTCAAGTCGCTGATGCTCTCGTAAGGCCGCGAAGTTTCGATCCGAAGCCCTAGTCGGCGTCGATCTCTTCGAGGAAACGCTTGAGCAGGCCGTCGACCATGAGGTTGCGGCTGGCGGCGTCGTAGCGGCCCGCGCGGTAGCCGCCCTGGGCCTCCTCGAAGCGCGTGCGCGTATCGGCGATGACGCCGCGGAAGGCGCCGACCTTCGTCGTGATCTCTTTCTGGTTCTTGATGAGATATCCGCCGAGCGAGACGGCGGCCGCACCCGTGAGGATCACGCCGAGCGGACCCGACAGCGCGTAGCGCAAGCCCACGCGCAGCGCGACGACGCCGGCGGCGCCGAGGGCCGCCTTCTTGAATCCCGAGCCGTCGCGGATCGAGTCGGCCGCCATCGACGTCGCCTGGCCCGAAGCGATCACGAGCGCGATGAAGTTGCCGCGGCGGCTCTTCCAACCTCGCTCGTAGTACGCGCGGATGCCCTCCTTGAGGAAGGCGTCGTAGTCGTCGAAGACCTCAGGTCGCGTCTCGACCGGCTTTGCCTTCGACGTTCCCGGGTCGGTGTCGGTCGTCATGGTCGATGGATCGTAGCACGGCCCTGCGCGAAACTACCCGCCGATGGCGACACGCCTCCGCCCTCCCTTCCCCGTCGTCGCGTGCGCGCTCGCGATCGTCGTGGGAGCCGGCGCTGCGCGTGCGGCGCCGCGCCCACACGCGGAGACAGCCCGGACCGCCGTCGAGCGCGCCCTGCGCAGCGGACAATATGAGGTCGCGCTCGAGCTCGCCGCGAAGGCGAAGCGCGCGCCCGCCGCCGACCGGCTCGATCTGCTCGCGGTTCGGGCGCGCGTCGCGCTCGGGCGCTACG
Source organism: Polyangia bacterium (assembly GCA_038325725.1). Classification (GTDB taxonomy): domain Bacteria; phylum Myxococcota_A; class Polyangia; order Fen-1088; family Fen-1088; genus DASZFV01. The sequence continues at coordinate 14,204 of JBBQJG010000132.1, forward strand.
CCGAGGCGAGGCGCGCGCTCGAGGACGCACGCGCCTCCGCGCCGGACGATCTCGCGACGCGCGACGCACTCATGCGCCTCTACGCGCTGGTCGGCGACCGCGCGGCCCTCGCGCCGCTCCTCACGCGCAGCTATGAGGACTGGGACGCCGGGCGCGTCGATCGCAAGCGCGCGCCCGCGCTGATCGCGATCGCGACGGCGGCGCGCCTCGACGGCAACTGGAAGGACGCGAACGAGACGCTGCGCGACGCCGTGCGCGCCGAGCCGCGCGCCACGGACGCGAACCGCGATTGGGGTTGGATGTTTCTCGAGAAGCACGCGGCCGACGAGGCCGAAGCGTCCTTTCGCGCCGTGCTCGCCCTCGACCACGACGATCCCGACGCGCACGTCGGCCTCGCGCGCGCGCTGCTCGATCGCCGGTACGACGTCGCCGCAGCGCGCGCCGAGCTCGCGCGCGCCCTCGCCGTGAACCCGCGTCACTCTGGGGCGCTCGCGCTGCGCGCCGAGCTCGCCCTCGATCGCGAGGACTTCGCGGGCGCCGCCGCCGACGTCGCGCGGGCCCGCGCCACGAATCCGTCAGATC
>JBBQJG010000133.1:0-14763 GCA_038325725.1 Polyangia bacterium
TGTCACCGCGCGCCCGCCGTGGCCTACGCGGCGCTGCGGCGCGCGCTCGCGCGGGCCGCGCTCGAGGTCGAGGATCGCGCGCGCCAATACGAAGAGCTGCCCGAGGGCGCGCGCGTGCACCGCGCGCCTCGGCCGTATCAAGCGGAGGCGCTCGAGGCGTGGCGGGCTCATCAAGGCCGCGGCATCGTCGTACTGCCGACGGGCGCGGGCAAGACCTGGCTCGCATGCCTCGCCATCGAGGACCGACGGCGCAGCGCGCTCGTGATCGCGCCGACGCTCGACCTCGTGCGCCAGTGGTACGACGTCCTGCGCACGACCTTCGGGCGCGCCGTCGGCGTGATCGGCGGCGGCGAGTACGACGTGCAGGCGCTCACCGTCTCGACCTACGACTCGGCGTACCTGCACATGGAGCACCTCGGCGGACGCTTCGGGCTCGTCGTCTTCGACGAGTGCCACCACCTGCCGGGCGCCGCCTATGCGTTCGCGGCGCGCGCGGCGCTCGCGCCCTTTCGCCTGGGGCTCACGGCGACGCTCGAACGCCCCGACGGGCGCCACGCCGATCTCGACGAGCTGATCGGCCCCGTCGTCTACCGCAAGGACATCGTCGACCTGTCGGGGGGATACCTCTCCGACTACGAGACCGTGCGCCTCACCGTCGAGCTTTCGCCCGAGGACCGCGCCGCCCACGACGCCGAGCGTTCGATCTACCGCGACTTCGTGGCGCGCAACGGTATCCGCATGTCGAGCCCGACGGGCTGGACCGACTTCGTGATCCGCTCGTCGCGCACGGAGGACGGGCGGCGCGCCATGCAGGCCTATCGACGTCAGCGCGAGCTCGCCTTCGCGGCGCCCGCGAAGCTCGATTACCTCGCGCTCCTGCTCGATCGCCACCGCGCCGACCGTGTGCTGCTCTTCACGCAAGACAACGCCACCGCCTACGAGGTCTCGCGACGCTTCCTCGTTCCCGTTATCACGCATGAGACGAAGGTGCGCGAGCGCAGCGAGATCCTCGCGGGCTTAGCGTTGGGCGCCATCGGCGGCGGCTACGGCGCCGTCGTGACGTCGAAGGTGCTCAACGAGGGCGTCGACATCCCGTCGGCGAACGTCGCTGTCGTTCTATCCGGCAGCGCGTCCGTGCGCGAGCACGTCCAGCGCCTCGGCCGCATCCTGCGCCCGCAGGACGGCAAGCACGCGCTGCTCTACGAGCTCGTCACGGCGGGCACCTCCGAGACGTCGACGAGCGCGCGGCGCCGGGACCACAGTGCTTACCGCTGACCTCGCGCGCGTGCGGCGACGCGGCGACGAGCTTCGATTGCTCCCCGTCGACGCGCGCACGCGGGCCCGCATCGAGACGCTCGCGGCGGCGTATCAGGCGATCGCTCGCGCCCACGTCGGTCGGCCGCGCGAGGACGTCGAGGCGGCGTTTCGCGAGGTCGCCGTGCCCGCGGCCGAACGGCGACTCGCGGGCGCGGTCCTCAAGCTCGTGCGCGACGGCTGCGTCTTCGAAGAATCCTCGTCGGAGGACGCCGTAGCCCTGCGGCGCGAGCTGTTCCATCGCGCGAGCGCCGCGCGCCACGCGACGCGCCCGACGGAGGACGCGACGCCTCTCGTCGACGGCACCGTCGATCGCTCAGACATTGCTCGCAAACGCGGCACCACACCATTGATCGTTGGCGCTCTCGATCGCACCGCCGTCGTCAGCGAACGCTACGCGACCCCGTTTATCGTCGGGGCTTTCGATCGCGCGGCCGTCGTCGAAGCCGTCGCCGCCGAACGCGGCGCGACGCCCGCCGCGCTCGAGCGCGCGCTGTTCGCCGATCGCGCGGGAGCGCTGGGCCTCCTCTCCGTTCAATCGCCACCTCCCGCGCAGCTCGCGGCTGGCTTCGAGCTCGCCGAGGCGCAAGCGGTCCTCCTGCGCGCCGTGAAGCTCACCGCGTCCGTTCACGCCCGCGACGCCGCCACCTACCGGCATCTCTTCCGGCGGCTCAAATTCCTCCGGCTCCTGCCCACGATCGAGCCGCTCGTCGGCGGCGGCTATCGCGTCGAGATCGACGGACCGCTGAGCCTCTTTCAGGCCGTGACGCGCTACGGGCTACAGCTCGGCCTCGCGCTGCCGGCGATCGCGGCGTGCGACCGTTGGGAGATCGAAGCGGACGTCCGCTGGGGCCCCGAACGGCGCGCGGCGCGCTTCGCGCTGTCGAGCGACGCTGTCGAAGGCGGGACGCGGACAGCCGCGGAGCCGCCCTCGATGCGCGAGGACGTGAGCGCGCTCGTCACCGCCTTCGAAAAGCTCGACAGCGGGTGGCGGGTCGAGCGCGATCCGGCGGTGCTCGACCTCCCTGGCGTCGGGCTGTGCGTGCCCGACCTCGCCTTCGAGCGCGAGCGTCAGGGACGTGTCGTGCGCGTCCACCTCGAGGTGCTCGGCTTCTGGAGCCGGCAGGCCGTGTTCCAGCGCATCGACCTCGTACGGGCCGGCCTGCCGCACAAGATCCTCTTCGCCGCGAGCCGAGATCTCCGCGTGAGCGAAGAGCTCCTCGACGATGCGCCAACGGCGGCGCTCTACGTCTTCACGCGCGCCTTGAACGCGCGCGCGATCCGCGAGCGCCTCGACGCGCTCGCGGACGACGACGCGCCGGCGTGACGCCGCGTCGGGCTGCTACTCGGGCTTGGGGGCGTCGTCAGGCGCCGACGCCGGAGTCGCCGGTGCCTCGGAGGCGCGAGGCGCCACGGGCGCGGCGGTCGCCGAGTGTCCGGGCGTCGCCTCGGCGATCGGCCAGCCCTTGGCGTCGCGCCGCGGACCACCAGGACCGCCACCGCCGCCGGGCCCACGACCGCCGCCACCGAACGCCCGGCCTCCGCCGCGATCAGGACCACGGCCAGCGGGACCGCCGCCGCCAGGACCGCCACCGAAGCCGCCGGGACCACGGCCAGGACCGCCGCCGCCAGGACCCCCACCGAAGCCGCCAGGACCACGACCAGGACCGCCACCGCCAGGACCCCCGCCGAACCCGCCGGGACCACGACCAGGACCGCCGCCGCCAGGACCCCCGCCGAACCCGCCGGGACCACGGCCAGGACCGCCGCCGCCAGGACCCCCACCGAAGCCGCCAGGACCACGGCCACCAGGACCGCCGCCGCCAGGACCGCCCGCCGTCGAGAAGCCCGGCCCGGGACCACGGCCGGGGCCGCGCGGGCCCCGACGGTCGCCGCCGGGACGATCACCACCGGGACGATCACCGCCACCGGGACCCGGCTTACGCCCTGGGCGCTCGCCGTGCGTGGGCCCGCCCGAAGAGCGCGTCACCATCCAACCATCGCCTGCCATCGGCGTGGGTCCACCGGGACCGCGATCCTCGCGTTCTCGCGGGCCTCCGGGACCACCGCCCGGGCCCGAACGGGGGCCGCCACCGCCGCCGCCGCCGCCGCCGCCGCCACCCGGACGATCGCCACCGCGACCGCGACCGCGATCTCCGCCGCCGCGGCCGTCGCGTCCACCGCCACGAGCGTCGCGCCCGGGTCCGCCCCGGCTCTCGGCGCGCGGCTGCAAGTCGACGATGTAGTGAAACTCTCCCTGCTTCTTGGCGTTCGAAGGTGGATCCTCGCCGCTCAACACGCGCATGAGGCGCACGTTGTCGGCGCGATCGCGAATCACCTCGAGCGCCTCCATGAGCCGCGCGAGACGATCGCCCGTGATGCCCATCTTCGCTTCGATCTCAGCGGCTGCCTCGGCAGTGCCCGGCTCGTCGACTGGAGCGGACGCGGGCCCATCGCTCGCGACGGCGTCGTCCGCAGGAGCCGCCTCGACGGAGGCTTCAGAAGGAGCCGCGTCGCTTGAAGGAGCCTCGCCGCTGACGGGAGCCTCGTCGCTGGGGGGAGCCTCGTCGCTGGCGGGAGCCTCGTCGGCGGGAGCCCCGTCGCTAGCGGGAGCCTCGACCGTTTCGGATTGAGCGGCGCCCTCGGGAGCGGCTTCTGCGGCGGCTTCGACGCCCGGAGCGTCACCAACGACGGCCTCCGGGGGAGACGAGGCTGCTGCGGACTCCTCGGGATTCGGCGCCGGCTCGGCGGCCTTCACCGGACGATGAACACGACGAATGGCTGCCGCCTCCCGCAAAACGGTGGCGGAGAACTCGGTAACGGTCTTCATGAGGCCTCGCGATCTACCAGGAAACGGGGCGCGCGTCGTCTCGAAACGGCGGCGCCCCGAAGGATCCTGGAGGATCCGGCGCTACTTTTTCGCGACGGAGGCTTCGAGCTTCTTGTAGTCGTCGTTCGCGTGCTCGGTCAGCGCGTAGGTGTCGAGGTCCTTGTGGCAGCCGTCGCAGGTGAACTTGTCACCCTTTTCCTTGGCCTTTTTGACCATTTCCTTCATGAGCTTCTTGGCCTCGGGGATGCCCCCCTTGGTACAAGCCTGCGCCGTCGGGGTGTTCCCCTTCGTCGCGATCTTGCACTTGGTGTCGTCAGCGCGCGCCACGCCCGTGGCGGTGAATCCAAGCAGCAGGGCGGCAATCAGGAACGAACCGGCGCGAGAGCTCATGGGGACTCCTTGTAGTGTTCGAGCCGGTCGAGCACCGGCGTTGTCGGCTTATATCGTGGACGCCTGGCCCCACACAATCATTCGCCCGTCGGGACCTTTCCTTCAGCGCCGTAGGGTCCTGCCCGGCGCTCGGCTCCGAGATAGGGTTTTTCCTGGCGTCGAACATTCACCGTCGGCGCGGCGACGGATATATAGTCCTGCACCATGTCATACACCCTGCGGAAGCGCCCCAGGCTGTTCGCGACCCTCGTCGGAGTCGGCCTTCTCGGCGCCACTGGCGCGGCACGCGCGGATTTCGACGGCCCCAAGATCGAGCTCGGAGCGTTCGGCGGCGTGCACTTGTTCGCCAAAGACCTCGAGCTCGGGGTCGCTGACGATCCCGCCTTGACGTCTCCGAAGAACGGAGGCCTCGCGGGCCTGCGCCTCGGCGTCGGCTTGGTCCCCATGTTCACCCTCGAGCTCGAGGCCGTGTTGTTACCGACCTCTGATCGCCACAACGACTATCGCGCTTACCTATGGGCCCCGCGCGTCCAGCTGCGCTTCGACATCCCCGCGACGCTCGCCGACGGAAAGTTTCAGCCGTTCGCGCTCGCGGGCATCGGCGCGCTCGGCGTGCTGTCGACGCAGGGCACCGACTACGACGAGATCAAGAAGGACACCGACTTCGTCTACCACTTCGGCGTCGGCGCGAAGTACGCCATCACTGATCTCCTCCACGCGCGGCTCGACGCGAAGCTGCTCGAAACGCCGAACACGACCAAGAACGGCGTCTCGGCCGACTGGGAGTTCTCGGCCGGCCTCGGGCTGACGTTCGGCGGCGGACCGCCGCCGCCGCCTCCCGCGCCGCCCACGCCGCCGAAGCCCGCCGACCGCGACAGGGACGGCGTCCCCGACGCGAGCGACAGGTGCCCCGCCGAGGCGGGTCCGCCCGACAACGGCGGCTGCCCCGACAAGGATCGCGACAAAGACGGCGTCGTCGATCGCAAGGACAAGTGCCCGGACGTCGCTGGTCTGCCCGAGCGCGACGGCTGCCCCGTGCCCGACGAGGACAAGGACGGCATCGCCGATGACAAGGACAAGTGCCCGAAGGAGGCCGAGGACAAGGACGGCTTCGAGGACGACGACGGCTGCCCCGATCCCGACAACGACAAGGACGGCGTCGCCGACGCGAACGACAAGTGCCCCCTCGAGCCCGAGACGAAGAACGGCTTCCAGGACGAGGATGGCTGCCCCGACGAGATCCCCGAGACCATCAAGAAGTTCACGGGCGTCGTCAAAGGCATCACGTTCCGGCGCAACTCGGCCGACATCAAGGCGTCGTCGTTCCCGTTCCTCAAGGAAGCGGTCAAGACGTTCAAGGAGTTCCCGCAGCTCCGCATCGAGGTCTCGGGCCACACGTCCAACGACGGGCGGCGCGAGTTCAACGTCAAGCTCTCGAAGAAGCGCGCCGAGTCCGTGAAGGCCTTCCTCACGTCGGCTGGCATCGACGAGAGCCGCGTGCTCACCGTTGGCTACGGCCCCGACAAGCCGATCGAGGACAACACGACGAAGGCGGGCCAGGAGAAGAACCGCCGCATCGAGTTCCGGCTGTTGAGCCCGGACGAGACGGTGCCGGCGTCGGTGCCAGAGTCGGTGCCGGAAGAGAAGCCAGCGGCCAAGACGAAGAAGGTCAAGGCCACCAAGGCACCGGCGACCGGGGTCGCCAAGCCCAAGGGCAAGACCAAGGCGGCGGCGCTGCCGCCCGACGGCGATCCAGAACCGTCGCCCGCGCCCAAGAAGAAGAAGTAGGCAGCCGGTCGTCGCGCGACCTCGCCACCTTCACCGGGGCGAGGCGCGTCGCGCTGCGGGTGTGAGCGTGGTCAGAGACAGCAGGCGCGTGACCGCGCGAGATGCGCGCGCAGGTCTGCGCGATCGCGTGCGGGTCGACGAGCGTGCGCGACAACGAGGGCGAAGGCGATCGCGAAAGCGCCGTGGATGACGACCGCCGCGCGAAGCGATCTCAAGAGCCCCGGCTACTTCGCCAGCGACGGAAAAACGGGACACCCGCGCGGGTACGGGCGCTCATGCTCTGACGCGCCCGGCGCGGGCGCGGGGTCGCGGCAGCTCTCGCTGTCGGCACAGGCGACCAGCCTGTCGATCGCCTCGTTGCGCGAGGCCTCGACCTTCCGCTGAAAGTGCGGGCAGAAGACGGCGACCTTCAACAAGATCGAGCGGCGCACGGGAAACAGGCTACCACCGAATCCCCCCAGCCCCGCTTCGCGGAGGGCGGGAGACAGATTGTACGAAGGCCCTTTAGAGAGCGACGTCGGTCTCGACGGGGGTCGCGTAGTCGATGCCGGGAACTTCGAAGCCGAAGAGCGACCGGAACTCCTGTTTGAAGCCCGCATAGTCGGTGAGCGCGAAGAGGTTCTCGCTCGTGACCTGTTCCCAAAGCGCGGTCACGCGCTGCTGGACCTCGGCGCGCATCTCGAGATCGTCGATGCGGATGCGGCCACCCGCGTCGAGCGTCGGCGTGCGTCCGGGTGCGAGGTGATCGCGGAAGAGCCGCGCGATCTGCTCGCCCGTGCCCTCGTGCGTGCCGAGCTCCTTCATGATCTTGTACAGCAGGCTGATGTAGAGCGGCACGACGGGGATCGCGCTCGAGGCCTGCGTGACGAGCGCCTTGTTGACGCTCACGTACGCGGCGCCGCCACTGGCGCGAAGCTTCGCGGAGATCGCGTTGGCCGTCTTTTCGAGGTGCGCCTTGGCCTTCCCGATCGTGCCTTCGCGATAGATCGGATACGTCAGCTCGGGGCCGATGTAGCTGTACGCGACGGTGCGGCAGCCAGGCGCCAGCAGCTCGGCGGCGAGCAGCTGGTCGATCCACAGCTCCCAGTCTTCTCCGCCCATGACCTTGACCGTCGCTTCGACGTCGGCGGCGGTCGCGGGGGGCAGTTCGACAGTCGTGACCTGATCGTTGCCGAGACCGATGCTCCGGCTCACGAACGGGGCCCCCAGTGGCTTCAACACAGACGCGTGCGTCACCCCCGTCTTCGGATCGGTGCGTTTGGGGCTCGCGAGGCTGTAGACGACGCTGTCGAGCTTCGCGTTACGGCGTTTGAGGAGCGAAATCGTCTCGGCTTTGACGGCGTCGGTGTACGCATCGCCGTTGATGATGGCGACGTCGTGACCGGATTCGCGGGCTATCTGCGACAGCGCGGCGAGGTTGTACCAACCGGCGGAGGCCGTCTTGTCGCCCTGGGGCGGACGCTCGAGGCACACGCCGACGGCGCGCGCGCCGTAGCCGAACACCGTCGTCGCGAGGCTCGCGAGGCCGTAGCCCGTGCTGGCGCCCACGACGAGCGCGTCGCCGAGGTGGGCGCCCGAGGCCGCGCCCTTGCGCGCGATCTCGACGTGCGCGCGGACATTCTCCGCGCAGCCCCCCGGGTGGGCGTTCAGGCAGATGAACCCACGGATGCGCGCGGCGACGGTCTGGAGGGACATGGGCGTCCTTCCTGCCAAAGAGCGTCGGGGCAGTCAAGCGCGGGGGTTGCGTCGGTCCGGCCGGTGCCTAGATTTTTGCAATGGACCCGCAGAGCATCAAGCGCATCGTCGTCGCGACTGATTTCTCGGACCTCTCGCGGGAGGCCATCGACACGGCGGTCGGGCTCGCCCGGCAGTTCGGCGCCACCATCGATCTCGTGCACGTTGCGGCGGAGCTCGCCCTCGCGGCGCCGCCGCCCATGGACGTCGTCACCCTGCCCGTCAATCCGGGGGCCGTGGTCGCCGACGCCTCACGAAGAATGGCCGACGAGGAAGGACGCGTGCGAGAACGTGGCATTGCGTGCGAGAGCAGCGTCCTCATGGGACGCTCGGACGCCGAGATCGTCGCGCACGCCGACGCGACCCACTCCGACCTCATCGTCATCGCGACCCATGGGCGCACCGGACTCGGTCACGCGTTGCTCGGCAGCGTTGCCGAGAAGGTCGTCCAGCACGCGCACTGTCCCGTGCTGACCGTGCCCGAGCGGCGCTCGCCTCAGGCTTGAGCCTGCGTAACGGCGCTGGCGCGTGCGCTCGCCGTACTGGACGTCATTTGACCAGGCCGCTCACGAACTCGAGGAAGCCCGCCGCCGTCTCGTAGACGAACGTGAAGCGACCCATCGTGATGATCTCGCCGCCGCACAGCGGGACCGAGGATTGGCCCTCGATCTTCGTGCCGTTGAGCAAGGTGCCGTTCGTCGAGCCGCAGTCGAAGACGGCCATGCTGCCATCGCGAAGCTCGAACGCGCAGTGGCGCTTCGAGATCGAGTACTCGGGAATGCTGACGTCGTTCTCCGACGTGCGGCCCACGAGCACGGGCCCGGATGGGGCGTTCGCCGCCTTGGCGAGCGGAAACACGCGGTGCACGAGCGCGAGGCTCGCGCGATGCTTGCCCGACTTCGCGACGGACGTCACGCGCGTGTCCTCGTCGGTGCCGGCGCGCGTGCCCCGCGTCGCGCGGCCCGTCACGATGAGGACGGGCGTCGGGTGACGCTTGCGGAAGGCGACCTCGCCGACGCGCTTGAGCTCCTGGACGAAATCGTCGACGTGACCCGCGGGCACCGATCAGTGGTACCAAACCGCGGGCCCGAGAGCCACTGTCACCCGCTCGTGACCGCCTTCTTCTCACCTGCGGCGGCCTTTTCGGCCTCGGCCTTCTCGGACTCGGCGTGGGCGGCCTCGTCGGCCGCGACCTTTCGTCGCACGTCGTCCATGTCGAGGTCCTTGACCTTCTGGATGAGCTCGTCGAGCGCGGGACCCGGGATCATGCCAGGACGGGCAAAGACGAGGACCTGGTCGCGGAAGATCATGAGCGTCGGGATCGAGCGGATCTCGAAGGTCATCGCCAGCTCTTGCTCGGCGTCGGTGTCGATCTTGCCGAAGACGACGTCGGTGTTCTTCTCGGCGGCCTTCTCGTAGATCGGCGCGAACGCGCGGCACGGACCACACCAAGTTGCCCACCAGTCGATGAGCAGGATGCCCGGCTTCTCGACGTACTCCTGAAAGTTCTGGCCGGTCAGCGTCACGGTCGACATGGGGTTCCTCTTCTCCTCGCGGGGGCGGTCCGTTTTGGGCCGCCGCAGTATACGTGAGATGCCCTCGGCTCTTCCGCGTTACGCTGGGCGCGTGATTGACGTCAAGAACCTGACCAAGACGTACCGCGTCCACAAGCGCGCGCCCGGGGTGGGCGCCGCGCTGCGGTCGGTGCTTCGACGTCACTACGAAGAGGTCAAAGCGGTCGACGACCTCTCGTTCCAGATCGCCGACGGCGAGCGGGTCGGGTTCCTCGGGCCGAACGGCGCCGGTAAAACGACGACGCTCAAGGTGCTCGCGGGCCTGCTGCACCCGACGGCGGGGGAGGTCCGCGTCGGTGGGTTCTTGCCCAAGGCGCGCGACCCGCGCTTCCTCGAGCTCATCACGCTCGTCATGGGGCAGAAGCAGCAGCTCCTGTGGGATTTGCCGCCGTCGGAGACGTACGCGATGAACCGCGCGATCTACGATGTTCCGCGCGATCGCGCCGAGGCGACGATCAAGGAGCTCGTCGAGCTGCTCGAGATCGGTGACCTCGTGAGCAAGCCGACGCGCCAGCTCTCGCTCGGCGAGCGCATGAAGTGCGAGCTCGTCGCTGCGCTCCTGCACGGGCCGCGCGTGCTGTTCCTCGACGAGCCGACGATCGGCCTCGACGTCTCGATGCAGGCAAAGATGCGGGGGTTCATTCAGGACTACAACGAGCGACACGGCGCCTCCGTGCTGCTGACGAGCCACTACATGGACGACGTCGTCGCGCTCTGCCCGCGCGTCGTCGTCATCGACAAGGGGCGGCTCATCTACGACGGCGACCTCAAGGCGCTCGTGCGGCGCGTGCGGCCCGACAAGCGCGTCACGATTCGCCTCTCGCAGGCGGCGGCGCCCGAGACGCTCGAGAAGCTCGCGCCGCTCGGCGCCGTCGTCTCGGCGGGCGGCACGCAGCTCGTCCTGTCGGTGCCCGCGGCGCGGCTGTCGACAGTCGTGCGAGACGTGCTCGCGGCGCTCGCCGTGGCCGATCTTTCGATCGAGGATCCGCCGCTCGAGGAGGTCATGCGCGAGCTGTTCCGCGGCCCCGGCGAGGAGGCACGCGTGAGCGCGCGTGGCGCGGGGTGAGCGTCGGCGTCGTCCCACACGCGACGTCCCCGGCCTGGCGCGGCGCGCGCCACGCCCTTCGCGCGTTCCCGACGCTGTTGCGGATCGGCCTCGCCGAGATCGTCGCCTACCGCGCCGAGTTCCTCGTCTGGGTGCTCACGACGAACATGCCGCTCGTCATGCTCGCGATCTGGCACGCCGTCGCCGCCGACGGGCCCGTGGGCCGCTTCGATCAACGCCAGTTCACGGCCTACTACCTCGCCGTGCTCACGGTCCGCCTGCTCACGAGCACGTGGGTCGTGTGGCAGATGTCGATGGAGATCCGCGACGGGACGCTGTCGGCGAAGCTGCTGCGCCCGCTTCACCCGCTCATTGCCTACGCGGCGCAGCACCTCGCCGCCGTGCCGATGCGCGCGCTCGTCGTGTCGCCCATCGTCGCGATCATGATGTTCGCGGCGGGCGATCGGGTCGCGCTGCGCGATCCCAAGCTCGTCGGGGTCTTCCTGCTGTCGCTGCTGGGCGCGTGGCTGCTCATTTATTTCACGATGGTGCTCATGGGCGCGCTCGCGTTCTTCGTCGACAGCGCGCTGGGCGTCTTCGAGCTGTGGCTCGCCGTCCACGCGATCTTCTCGGGCTACCTCATCCCGCTGGAGTCTTTGCCGGCGTGGCTCCGCGGCGCGGCCGGCGTGCTGCCCTTCCGCTTCATGCTGGGGTTCCCCGTCGAGCTGCTCGTGGGACTGCTCGATCCCGCGCTCGCGCTGCGCCAGCTCGCCGTACAGTGGGGGTACGTCCTGCTGGTCGCGGGCCTCGCGATGCTCGTGTGGCGGGCGGGCGTCAAGCGCTTCCAGGCGTTCGGTGGCTGAGGTGGCGACGAACGCCGCGCGCCCCGGCTTGTTCGTGCGGTACGCGCGCCTCTTGCGCCTGCAGCTCCGCATGTCGGTCGTGACGGCGATGCAGTACCGCGGCGATTTCCTCGTGCGTGGGCTCCTCACGCTGCTGTGGATGAGCGTGACGCTGTTGCCGCTTTTCGTCGTCTACGGCGCGCGCACGACCGTCGCGGGGTGGTCGTTCCCCGAGGCGCTCGTCGTCGTGGGGTGGTTCACCTTGCTGCGCGCCGTGCTCGAGGGCGGCGTGAGCCCCAGCCTCACTGCCGTCGTCGAGCACGTACGGAAGGGCACCCTCGACTTCGTGCTGCTCAAGCCCGCCGACGCGCAGTTCCTCGTCTCGACGTCGAAGGTCGAGCCGTGGCGCGTCGTCGACGTCGCGGGCGCACTCGCGATCTTCGCCTACGCGTTCGCGCACCTCCACCGCTGGCCGGGACCACGCGACGTGCTCGTGGGCGTCGTCTTCCTGGGGCTCGCCGTGCTCGTGCTGTATTCGTTCTGGATCCTGCTCGTGAGCGCCGCCTTCTGGGTCGTCAAGGTCGACAACCTCAGCTACCTGTTCCAGTCGCTCTTCGACGCCGCGCGCTGGCCCATTACGATCTTTCGAGGCGCGCTCGCCTTCGTCTTCACGTTCGTCTTCCCGCTCGCGCTCATGACGACGTATCCGGCGCTCGCGCTGCTCGGCAAGCTCCAGGCGAGGACCGCCGTCGTCGCGCTCCTGGGCGGCCTCGCGTTCGCCGCCGTGTCGCGCGCCGTGTGGCTTCGCGCGCTCGGGATGTACACCTCCGCCAGCTCCTGAGCCCCGCGATCGCGGCTCCAAAAAAACGCCTCCGGCCCGACCGGCAAAACTGGTTCGGCTCGGCTCTCTCTGGCAACCTGGGCGCCGAGGCAACCGCGTTTGGAATCCGTCGAGAACGACAGCACGATGATGAGGGCTGCCACCGAGATCGACGCTGACGCGCGGGCGCTCGCCGCCCTGTGGCGCGGCGGAAACCGCGCCGATCCCGAGCTGCGGGTCAGCTGTGGCGCCGAGCTTCAACGCCTGCGCGTCGTCTTTCGGGAGCGCCCCGAGGTGTTTGGGTCCGACGCGCTCGCGGCGCTCAAGGAGGTGTCGCAGGCGCTGAAGACAGCGCCGACGCAGCTCGGCTGGCGGCGGCCGCCCGTCGCGGACGGCGCGGCGCGCGGGGTCTTGCGCGACGTCTTCGGCTTCGAGGACTTCCGCGCGGGGCAGGCCGAGATCATCTCCGCCGTGCTCGCGGGGCGCGACTGCGTGGGCGTCATGCCGACGGGCGCGGGCAAGTCGCTCACGTATCAGATCCCGGCGCGCGTGCTGGGCGGGACGACGCTCGTCGTGTCGCCGCTCGTCGCGTTGATGAAGGACCAGGTCGACGCCGTCACCGAGTTCGGGCTGCGCGCGACGTACTTGAACTCGACGCTCGAGCTCGACGAAAAACGCCGGCGCATCCAGGCGCTCGCGGCGGGCGAGTACGAGCTGTGCTACGCGGCGCCCGAGGGCATCGAGGCTTCCGTTGGCCACGTGCTGGGGCGGCTCGACCTGCGCCTCATCGCCGTCGACGAGGCCCACTGTATCAGCCAGTGGGGGCACGACTTCCGGCCGGCGTACCGCAACCTCGCCGGCCTCAAGCGGCGCTTCGGGGGCGTGCCCGTGCTCGCGTTGACGGCGACGGCGACGCCCGCCGTCACGGCCGACATCGTCGAGCAGCTCGGCATGGTCGAGCCCGAGCGCTTCCGCGGCAGCTTCTTTCGGCCCAACCTGCGCCTCTCGGCGTATCGCAAGGGCGATAAGGCCGACGGCGGGCGTCCGCGAAGCGTCCGCGAGGACGTGCTCCGCCTCGTGCGCGCGCGCGCGGGGCAGAGCGGCATCGTCTACTGCCTGTCACGCAAATCGGCCGAGAGCACATCGGCGTTCCTGCGCGAGCACGGCGTGCGCTCGACCGTCTATCACGCCGGCCTCGAGGCCTCCGTGCGCAACGAAGCCCAAGAAGACTTCCGGCGCGACCGCGCCGACGTCGTCGTCGCGACGGTGGCGTTCGGCATGGGCATCGACAAGTCGAACGTCCGCTACGTCATCCACCGCGACATGCCTCGTTCGATTGAAGGCTACTATCAAGAGATCGGCCGCGCGGGACGCGATGGGCTCGAGAGCGACTGCGTGCTCTTTTATTCGTGGGCCGACGTGCTCGGCTACGACCGCTTCTCCGACGACGCCGAGACCGACATCGCCGAGCGCCAGCGCGCGCAGGTGCGCGAGATGTTCCGCCTCGCCGACGCGCGCGCCTGCCGACACCAGGCCGTGACGCGCTACCTCGGCGAGCGCATCGACGCGTGCTCGACGTCGTGCGACGTCTGCGGCAAGTGGGACATCCTCGCCGAGTCGGCCGCCGTCGCCGCCGCCCCGCGCGTTCGCCGCGGCCGCGCCCCCGGCACGGGCGCGCCGGCGCAGCCGCTCGACGATCTCGACGGCGAGCTCTTCGTGGCGCTCAAGGCCCTACGCAAGTCCCTCGCCGACGCGCGCGGCGTCCCCGCGTACATCATCTTCAGCGACGCGACACTCGTGCGCATGGCAGAGACCCGCCCCCGCTCGGAGACGGATCTACTCGAGATCCCGGGCGTCGGCCCGAAGAAGCTCGAGCAATATGGCGAGCAATTCCTCGTGCTCTTGCGCGGGCGGTGACGGTCGCCACGCGACGTCGTCTCGACCTTCGCGTGGAGCTTCGTCGGGGGCTTGAGGCGGGCGCGCGATATGGCATTCTCCGAACGATGAACCCCGCCGACCTCAGCCTGTTCGCCCACGTCGTGGGGCGGCCAGACGCGCAGGTCGATCTCGCGCAGGCGGCGCTCATGATCGCCGAGGCCGAGTACCCCGGCCTCGACATCCCGACCTACATCGCGACGCTCGACCGCTTCGCGACCCGCGTGCGGCGCGCGCTGACGGCGGCGCCCGAGGATCCGCCCATGGCAACCGTGCTGCGCGTGCTCTACGGCGATCTCGGCTTCCGCGGGAACTCCGACGACTACTACGATCCGCGCAACAGCTTCCTCAACGAGGTCCTCGATCGGCGCACGGGCATCCCCATCACGCTCGGCGTCGTGCTGATCGAAGTATGCCGGCGCGTCGGGATCGAGGCGGCGGGCGTGTCGTACCCGGGGCACTTCCTCGTGCGCAGCCCGACGGGCGGGGGT
>JBBQJG010000134.1:0-14761 GCA_038325725.1 Polyangia bacterium
CGGCGCAGGTGCTGCCCGTCCGTCGCGACGATCCCGGCGGACTCCTGTCCGCGGTGCTGGAGCGCGTAGAGACCTAGATACGCCAGGTTCGACGCTTCCGGGTGACCGTAGATGCCAACAACTCCGCACATGTCGTGCGGGGCGGAAGCTAGCACAGCCGACGCGCCGGCCGCGGGAATACCGACAGGCAAAATATCGTTGGTGGAAATAGTCCGACGTCTCCTCCGATTTACGCGTCGTCGGCGATCAGGCATACTCGCGCGCGGAAAAATCCATGATCGAAGTCAAAGGTCTGACGAAGTACTACGGCGAGCACGCCGCGATCTTCGACCTCTCCTTCAGCATCGATCGGGGAGAGGTCATCGGCTTTCTGGGGCTCAACGGCGCCGGGAAGAGCACGACGCTCAAGATCCTGGGGTGCGTCTTGTTGCCGACGGCGGGCGCCGTCTCGGTCGACGGGATCGACATCGCCAAGGATCCGCACGCCGTGCGCCGCCGCATCGGCTTCCTCCCCGACACGCCCCCTCTTTATAACGAGATGACGGTGGGCCGTTACCTGGCCTTTGCCGCCCGGCTGCGCGGCGTGTCGGCGTCCGACCTGGACGAAGCCGTCGCCTACGCCGAGTCGAAGACGGACATTCGCGACAAGCACGACGCGCTCATCAGCAGCCTGTCGCACGGCTACCGACAGCGCGTCGGCGTCGCGCAGGCGCTCGTCCACAAGCCGAAGCTGCTCATCTTGGATGAGCCGACGAGCGGCCTCGACCCGCGGCAGATCGCCGAGATGCGCAACCTCATCCGCGATCTGCGCGGCGCGCACACGATCCTGCTGTCGAGCCACATCCTCTCTGAGATCAGCCAGACCTGCGACCGGCTGCTCGTCATCCAGCGCGGCGAGATCGTCGCGCAGGGCACGGAGCAGGACCTCGCGCGGCTCACGGCCGGCGGCGGCACGATCGAGCTCGAGGTCGCCGCCTTCGCCGACCGCGCGCTCGCGATCGTGAGCGCCATCGAAGGCGTGGGCGAGGCGACCGTCTTGCGCGATGACGGCCATATATCGGCGCTGTCGCTGCGCGCCTCGCCCGAGCTGCGCCCCCGCATCGCGCGCGCCCTCATCGAGAACGGCATCGATCTGCTCCGCATCGATCGCGGCGCCGCGCGCCTCGAGTCGATCTTCCTTCAGCTCACGAAAGAGAAGCCGCCCGCTGGCGCCCGTGACGCCGGCGACGCGGGACTGCCGCCCCCCGCCCACTCGGAGCCCCCCACCCCATGACCGCCACGATGCTCATCGCCCGGCGCGAGCTCGGCGCGTACCTGCGCTCGATGACTGGGTACATCATCGCCGCCCTCGTCCTCCTCATCGACGGCCTGCTTTTTCAGGCTTTCGTTCTGGGCGGCCCCGACAAGCTGTCGGCCGAGGTGCTCTCGAACTTCTTTTACATCTCGAGCGGCACGACGTTGACGGCGGCCGTCTTCATCTCGATGCGCCTGCTCGCCGAGGAGCGCCAGACCGGCACGCTCCTGCTCATCTCGTCGTCGCCCGTCCATGACTGGGAGCTCGTCCTCGGGAAGTTCCTGTCCGCTTTTGTCTTTCTCTCGATGATCACCCTCGTGACGGTCTACATCCCCGCCCTCATCTTCGTGAACGGCAAGGTGTCGATCGGCCACATGGCCGCGGGCTACATCGGCCTCATGCTGCTGGGGGGCGCGGCACTCGCGATCGGGACTTTCGGATCAGCGCTCGCGCGCACCCAGGTGCTCGCGTCGATCTTGTCGGGCGTCATGGTGGTCGCGCTCCTCATCTGCTGGCTGCTCGCCAAGGTGACCGAGCGACCGTTCACGGACATCTTCACGGCGATGGCGCTGCACGGCCGTCACTTCCAATCCTTCCAGTCGGGGCAGATCCACCTGCGCGACGTCTTCTATTACTTGGCGATCACCTACTTCGCGCTGTTCTGCGCGACGCGCGTCATGGAATCGCGGAGGTGGAAATGAGCACCCCCGCGGTCGCCAAGCGGCTCGGCCCGAGCGCGCGCTGGTCAACCCTCTGGGGCGTCGGCATGTTGCTCCTGTTCGTCGGCGAGCGTCTCTTCGGCGGCGCTTCATCGCTACGCTCCGCCTGCCTCGTGCTCGGACCGGCCGCGATCGCGGGCGCGATGGTCGCGCGCCTCCAGCGGATGCGTGGCGCCGCCGACGATCGCAAGGTCGCCGAGCGCGTGCTCCTGCGCCTGTACGGCGCCGGCATGCTCGCCGTCATCCTCTACTTCATCCAATCGGACCTGCCGGCGCTCCGCGGGCACCTGCCCCTCGAGCACGACTCGCCCAAGCTCGCGACGGCGTTGGCGGCCCTCTGGCCCGCGCTGTGGATCGCGGCGGCCTGGCCCGTCGCGCTCGTCGAGCTGGCCTACGCGCAGCTCGCGAAGGCGCCGCGGCTCGAGACGGGCCGGATCAAGGACGCGATGTACTCCGGCCTCGGCCTCGCGTTCGCGCTCGTGTTCGTCTTCACCGTCGCCTTCGTCTCTTCAGAGCGCGACAAGAAGTACGACCTCGCGTACTTCCGCACGGCGCGTCCGGGCGAGGTCGTGCGACGCATCGTCCGTACGCTCGACCAGCCGCTCGAGATCGCCTCGTTCTTCCCCGCGGGGAACGAGACCCGCGAGGAGGTAGACAGCTACCTCAAGGATCTGTCGCACGAGTCGGGCCAGCTCACGATCACGCACTACGACTTCGACATCGACCCGCTCAAGGCCAAGGAGTACGGCGTCTCGTCGAACGGCATCCTCGCCTTCGTGCGCGGCAAGCGCCACGAGCTCCTGGGACTGCCCGTGCCGTTCGAAGCGGCGCGCAACGCCTTGCGCACGCTCGACAAGGAGGTGCAGCAGCGCCTCATGTTGATCGCGCGGCAGAACCGCTCGGCGTTCTTCACGACGGGCCACGGCGAGCGCGTCTGGTCGCCGCCCGTCGACGCCACCGACAAGCGCTCGGGGCTCGGCAAGCTCCGCGAGCTGCTGCTCGACCAATCGCTCGACCTGCGCGAGTTCGGCGCCTCGGACGGACTCATCCAGGACGTCCCGAGCGACGCGACCGCGTTGTGCATCATCGGCCCGACGCGGCCTTTCTCGGCCGACGAATCGGCGGCCGTCAACCGCTACGTCAACAAGGGCGGTCGCCTGCTCGTCGCCCTCGACCCGGAGAACAAGGTCGACCTGCACGAGATCCTCGAGCCGCTGCAGCTCGAGTTCCACGCCGAGACCCTCGCCAACGATCAGGTGTTCGCGCGCCGCACGCACACCGACGGCGATCGGATCAACCTCGTGACGTCCTCGTTCACGTCGCACCCGTCCGTGACGACGCTGGCGCGCGTGGGCGCGCGGGCTCCCGTCGTACTGCCGGGCGCCGGCTGGATCGACGCCAAGCGCGGACGGCCCATCGAGATCCAGGTCGATTCACCCATCAAGTCCCACTACGCGACGTGGGCCGACAAGAACCTCAACTTCCAGTTCGATCCCGGAGAACAGCGCCGCGCTTATGAGGTCGCCGCCGCGTCGGTCAAGGGCCTCTCGCGCGCGTTCGTCATCGCCGACTCCGACTGCTTCTCGGACGACGCCGTCAATGTCTCGGGCAACGAGCTCTTGGTCCTCGACGTCATGCACTGGCTCATGGGCGACGAGGCCTACTCCGGGTTGTCGTCGACCGAGATGGATCTGCCGGTCTCGCACACCCGCAAAGAGGACGTCGCCTGGTTCTACTCGACGATCTTCGTTTCCCCGATCCTCGTCCTCGGCATCGGCTACTTCGTCACGAAGAAGCGGCGCAGGCCCAAGGTCGCCCCCGCGCCGCGCGCGGCAGGGGGGACGCCATGACCGGTCGGTCGGCGGCGCTGCAGGGCGGCCTCGCGGCGCTCGGCCTCGCGGCGGCGTATCTGACGTGGCAACGCGCGCCCGAGCGCGCGCCCGGCGAGGTCGTCGTGTTCGAGGCCTCGAAGTCGGACGTCACGCGCATCCGCTACGAAGACGCCGACAACATCCTCGGCATCGAGCGCCGCTCCGAGGGCGGCGAGCCCCTCGCGTGGCTTCATCTCGAGGAGAAGCCTCACGTGAACGCGCCCGTCAAGCAGGGCGATCCGCCGCCGCCCCCCACCCCGCCGTCGACGCCGCCGCGCGACGTCCGCGGCAACGTCGACGCGCTCAAGCTCATGGATCGCTGCTCGCCGCTCGCGTCGCCGCGCGGCTTCGGCGTCATCGAGAAGGCGAAGCTGGCCGAGCTCGGCCTCGACACGCCGACGCGTCACCTCGAGATGACGGTCCGGGGCGACGTGCGCAAGTACGACATCGGCATCGCCCTGCACGCGCAGAACGGCGAGGCCTTCCTGCGCGACGTGCGCGATGGCCGCGTCTTCCTCATGCCGCGCGGGATGCTCAACGAGCTCGGCAACGGCAAGCGCCTCGTCGATCTCCGCCTGCACGTGTTCGAGTCGCGCGAGTTCGATCGCGTGACGGTCACGGTGGGCGGCAAGAAGAAAGAGTTCCTCCACCTGGGCCGCGAGAACTTTTCTACAGAGGGCTACGCGCCCGTCAAGACGCCCGAAAAGCGCGACCAGATGGCGAAGAACTGGCACGACCTGGTGTGGCGCACGTTCCCCATGGAGGTCTACGGCAAGGACGAGGTGCCGAAGGGTGACGGCAAGCTGACGCCCATGGTGCGCCTCGATTACTCGGAGAAGGGCAAGCCCGTCGGGTGGCTCGAGATCGCGCGCCTCGGCGACGCGGCGAGCGCGCCCCCCGCCGGGGTTGTCGTCGATCGCCTCTACGCGCGCTCGGAGCACACCGTGGGCTGGACGAAGCTGCATTCGCCCGACGACCTCGTGAACGACGCGGAACGCATCACCGCGGCGCCGTGACGCTCGCTGACGCGCGACGGCCGAGCCGACCGTGCCGATGACGGCGACGGGCGTTGGTTGACGTTCCGCGAGGGCCGGGGAAGAATCACGCCGTGAAGCGCTTCCTCGCCGTGGTCCTCGCCGTCGGTGCGCTGGCGGCAGCCACGGCGGGAGCCCGGGCCGTCGACGCGAGCCGCGAGCGCGCCGTGAGGCAGGAGGCGGGGCGCGCCGCCGAGGCGGCGGGCATGCGCGCCGTCGATGCCCTCGCCTCTCACGTCAACGAGCTCAAGCTCGAGGCGCACAACGCGGCGTCGACGCCGCGGCTCGCGGCGGCTCTACGGGGCAACGTCGACGCGGCCACGCTCCAGGATCTCTTCCGCACCGAAGAGTGGTGGGAGCCGTATCGAAACGCCTTCAAGATCTACGCGGTCGCCTTCGAGGGCGAGCACCTCGACGTGCTCGAGGGCATGAAGGGTGCCGAGTTCGCGTCCGACCTGCTCGTGCGCGAGGCGCGCGAACGTCACGAGGCCGTCGCCGAGATCGTGCTCGGCAAGGGCTGGCCCTACGCCGCCGCCGCCGTGCCCATCACGCTGCCCGAGCGCCGCGTGCCGATCGTGCTGCTCCTCGCCCGCCCCATCGACGAAGCGGCCGTGCGCAAGCTGTCCGAGAAGGCTCACGGCGCCGTGCTGCTCTCCGACGGAAAAGCCGCCGTCATCCAGACGGGCGCCGAGAGCGAGCTCGACGTCCTTCGCGGCGCGATCGGCAACGAGGTCGTCGCGCCGCTCTACGCGCCGGCCGCGGGCGCCGCGGACGCGTCGTGGGCCGCCGCCGTGAGCTCGCTCGCGCCGTCGCTGTGGATGTGGACGTACGGCAGTGGCGCCGCGGCCGCGCGCGACGGCGAGAGCACGGCCGCCACGACGAAGGGCGCCGTGTGGGGCGTCGCGGGCCTGTTCGCGCTCGTCGCGCTGTTCTTTGGATTCCGCCGCGCGCCGGCCCCGCCGCTCGCGCCGCCGGTCTCGACGCCGGGCCTCACCGCCGCGGGTCACGTCGTCACGGCGGCGCTCGGCGCTCCGCCGTCGGGCACGATGCCCGGCACGGGCCCCGTCTCCGGCGACGCTGCGACGGCCTTTCATCAGACCGACCCGAACGCGGCGGCGGCGGCGCGCCTGACCGGGACGAGGGGCGTCCAGTTCGGCCGCTACACGCTGCTCGATCGCCTCGGCGAGGGCGGCATGGCCGAGGTCTACACGGCCGCGACGTTCGGCGCCGAGGGCTTCCGTCGCACCTTCGTCGTCAAGCGCCTGCGCGCCGAGCTCGTGCGCGAGCCCGCCGTCGTCGCGCAGTTCATCGACGAGGCCAACCTCGCCTCGACGCTCGTCCACTCGAACATCATCCCTGTGTTCGACTTCGGCAAGGTGGGCGAGGAGTACTTCATGGCGCAGGAGTACATCCTCGGGCGCGACCTCGGACGCCTCACGGCGCGCGTCGTTGAACGTGAAGGGAAACCGCTCGCGGCGAACGTCGTCCTGTATGCCGCGTTCGAGACGCTCAAGGCGCTCGAGTACGCGCACACGAAGCTCGGCGACAACGGCCGGCCGCTCGGCATCGTCCACCGCGACGTCTCGCCCAGCAACATCCTCATCTCGGCGCGCGGTGAGGTGAAGCTCTTCGACTTCGGCATCGTGAAGGCCGAGGGCCGCGTCACGAAGACCCAGCACGGCGTCGTCAAAGGCAACGTGAGCTTCATGTCGCCCGAGCAGGCGCGCGGCGTCGACGTCGACGCGCGCGCGGATCTCTTCTCGCTGGGGCTCGTCATGTTCTACTGCCTCGCGGGCGACGTCCTTTACAAGGGCAACACGACCTACGAGCTGCTCGTCAAGGCCGCCACGGGCCCGGGCGCCGAGGAGCTCGAGCGCATCGCCGCCCTGCCCGCCCCCTGCGCGACGCTCATTCGGCGCGCGCTCGAGATCGATCCCACGCAGCGCTACGCGAGCGCCGCCGAGTTCGCGGCCGCGATCGCTCCTCATGTCGCCGGCGGACCGACCGAGGCCGCGCGCCTCATGGCGACGCTGTTCGTCGAAGACTTTCAAAAAGAAGAGGGACGCTTCTCGGGCGCGATGCCGGCGGCGGCGGCTCCGGGCGGCGGGACGCAGTCGCTCGGTACGCCCCGCTCGTGAGCACGTCGGGCCCGGTGGCGCCCGCCACGGCGCTCCTCATCGTCCACGTCGAGTCGGCGCTCGATCCTCCGGGCCGCGACTCGATCTACCGGACGCGCCAGCCGTGCCGCGCGCTCGGCGAGCTCGAGCACGTCACCGTCGTGAGCGGCTCGCTGCTCTCGCCAGCGCTCACGCAATCGGGGCTGCTCGACGAGGCCGACGTGCTCGTGCTGTCGGAGGCCGCCGAGCCCGATCTGCTCCCCATCCTCGATGCGCGTCGGCGGGCGCATCGGCTCACGATCTACGAGCTCAACGCGCACCCGCTGGCGCCGCCGCCGGGCGCGCGCACGGCGGCCCGCGCCCGCGACCACGTGACGCGCGGAATGCCGCTGCACCTCGCGCGGCACGCCGACGGCGTGCAGTTCGCGACCCCGACGCTCGCCGCGCGCTTCGCGACCGTCAATCCGCGGCGCGCCGTCTTTCCGAGCCACCGGTGGGAGGCGCCGGCCGCCGCCTCCTCGAACGCACGTCGCCCGGGACGCGTCGTCATCGGGTGGGGCGGGACGGCGTCGCACGCCGCGGACCTCCCGACGATCGCGGGCGCCCTGCGCGCGATCGTGGACCGCCACCCAGAGGTCGACGTCTCCGTCATGGGCGACGCTGGTCTCTTCTCGTCGTTCGCCGATCTGCCGGCGGCGCGCTTCGCCTACACGCCCGCGGGGACACCCGTCGAGTACGAGCGCTTCCTCGAGGGAATCGACATCGGCCTCGCGCCGCTTCTACCCACGATCTACAACCGCTGCCGCTCGGATGTTCGGCTGCTCGAGTACGCGGCGCGCGGCGTGCTCGCCGTCTGCGCCGATCTCGAGCCGTATCGCGACTCGGTCCAGGCGGGGAAGACAGGATTTTTGTTCCGCGACGCCACGGAGCTCGAGACCGTCCTCGAACGCGTGCTCGCCGACGCCGAGCTGCGCGCGTCCGTCACCGCGCGCGCCGCGCGCTACGTCGCCGACGAGCGCCTCGAGCACGCGCACGCCGGCGCGCGGCTCGCGTTCTATCTCGCGACGGCGAATCAGCTCGGATATCCCCTCGCGCCGCGCGCCTCCTCTCAAGCTCTGCTGTCGCGGCTTTCGTTCCCGACGTTCTCGGGGTCGCGCTACGTCGCCCTCGGCAGCGGCGAGACCGAGCGCGCGCTCGGCCTCGGCCTCGCCGCGCGCGCCGCTGGCGATCTGAGCGAAGCCCTCCGCTGCTTCACCGAGGCGCGACGCCTCTCGCCTCGCGCCTACCTTCCCGAGCTCCTCCTCGGAGAGACCGAGGAAGATCCGACGCTCTCGATCGAGGCGCTCTCGCGCGCGGCCGAGCTCAACCCCCGCTCGTGCCTCGCGACCTATCTGCTGGGCATGCGCCTCGGCCTCGCGAACGCGCCCGACGAAGCGGCCACGCAGTTCCAGCGCGCGCGCGCCCTCGCGCCATCGTTCGGCGCCGCGCAACAGCGGCTCGGCGAGCTCTCCGAGGCCGCGGGTCGGCTCGACGAGGCCGCCGAGCTGTACCAAGAGGCGGCCCTTCAGAATGGATCGCTCGCGCTGCCCGTCGTGCGCCTCGCCGCGGCCGCGACGCGCGCGGGCCGGGTCGACAAGGCCGTCGCGCTCCTCGAACGCACGCTCGAGGCCGACCCCGATGACTGGCTCACGAACCTGGCGATCGGGAGCGCCTACGTCGAGCTCCACCGCTTTCACGAGGCGCGCGTCCACCTCACGCGCGCGCTCGAAGGCGCCGACGATCGGCCCGCCGTCCTGTCGGAGCTCGCGAAGGCCGAGGTCGGCCTCGGCAACCTCGACGCCGCGCGCACGTTCCTGAACGAGAGCCGACGCGGCGACTGACCGCCGACGCGACACCGCGGCCGCCCAAGGCCCAAAACGGGTAGTATTCCGCCCGCCGTGCGGCCGTTCGCGAGCATCGTCGTCGTCCTCGCCGCCCTCGTGACGATCCTCGGCTTCTCGGTCGCGAGCGCGCTCGGCGAGCAGGACCGCCTCCTCGCCGAGTTCACGGGCACGACGCGGCAGCAGGCCCACGCCTCGGTCGTCGCGCTGACCCAACGGCTCGACGCCCTCGACCAGGACACACGCGTGCTCCTCGATCTCGTCGAGCGGTCGAGGGCCCAGAAGGACCCCGACCCCGCGATCGAGCGCCGCGTCTGGGACGGCGTGTTCCGTGCTCTCGCCGTCGTCGTGCCTCAGCGCCGCACGATCGCCCTCGTCGATGACGCCGGCGCGATCCGAGTCTTGGCGGCCGACCCGACGGAGACGCCCGCGGCCATCGACGCCCTCGCGGCGCCGACGCGCGCCCTCGCGGCGAAGGTCTCGGCGCAAAGCTCACGCGCCCTCGGCGCGCCCGCCCGCGTCGGCACGCGTGCTTTTCTGTTGTACGGCGCCCCCGTGCGCGGCGGAGGCGCAATCGTCGTCGCGAGCGACGCCGCGGTCTTCCTGGGCGCCGTCGCGTGGACGCCGCTGTCCGTCGCGCGGCTCTTCGTGACCGATCCCGCGGGCGTCGTGTGGGCCGACTGCGAGACGAAGGTCGGATGTCGGGCCCTGCCCTCCGAGATCATTCCCAGCGACCTTGCGCCCAACGTCACCGCCGAGCTCCGCCGGGGCACGCGCGGCGCCCACACGGCGGCGCTCGGCCCCAGCCCCGCCGTGCAGGTGTCCGAGCGCCTCGAGCGGCCCACGGGGAGCTGGACGGTCACCTGGCTCGCCTCGACGGAGGCGCTCGTCACGCGTGAGCGCTCCCTCCTCGCGCGCGTCATCCTCACGGCCCTCGCGGCGGCGCTCGCTGTCGCGGGCATCGGCCTCGTCCTGCTCCGACAGCAACGGAAGGCCGTGACGCTCGAGAGCCGCCTCGAGGTCGCGCAGGCCCTCGCGACCGCCCGCGCGACGAGCCAATCGATCGTCGAGAACGCGCCGCTCGGCGTCCTCGGCGTGTCGCAGGATCGGCGCGTCGTCGTCGCCAACAGCTTCCTGACGAACCGCCTGGGACCGATCCAGCTCGGGGCGCCGCTGCGTGAAGCGTTCTCGGGCGCGGGCGTCCGCTGGCTCGCCGAGCTCGAGCCGCTGCTGGAGCCCGCGCTCGCGCCCCAAGGGGGGGCCGCGACGCCCGAGCTCCGCGCCGTCGCGATCGACGCCCATCAGCTCATCGTGCGTGTCGTGCCCGTCCACGATCGCGCGCTCGGCGTGCGCGCCTTCGCGCTCGTCGAGGATCAGTCCGAGCTGCGCAACCTCGAGAACCAGCTCGTGCGCGCCGAGAAGCTCATCACGGTGGGCGTGCTGTCGGCGGGCATCGCGCACGAGATCGGCAGCCCGCTCGCGGTCATCCGCGGGCGCGCCGAGCAGGTCCTCGCCCATCTGGCCGGCGGCCCCCGCAGCGACGACGTCCGCGTCATCATCAAGCACATCGACAACATCACCTCGACGATTCGCCAGCTCCTCGACTTCTCGCGGCGCCAGGCCGTCGCGCCCAGTGCCGTACCGCTCGCCGACGCCATCGAGCATGCGCGCAGCCTCCTCCAGTGGAAGCTCGAGGCGCGCGGCCTGTCCCTCGACGTCCAGCTCGACCCGGACCTGCCGATGCTCGCCGCCGATCCCGACCAGCTCCAGCAGGTGCTCGTCAACCTGCTGCTCAACGCCTGCGACGCGTCGGACAAGGGCGCCGTCGTGAGACTCACGGCGCGCGCGAACGGCGCCGCCGACGTGAGATTCGAGGTCGTCGACCGCGGCTGCGGTATCCTCGCCGAGCACATGAACGCCGTCTTTGATCCCTTCTTCACGACCAAGAAGCGCGGCGAAGGCACGGGCCTCGGGCTCACGATCGCCGCGGGCATCGTGCGCAACCACGCGGGCCAGATCAACCTCACGAGCGCGCCGGGCAAGGGCACGACCGTCACGGTCGTCTGGCCCGTGCCCCCCAAGCGCGAGCGCGACGCGCGTCCGGGGCGCGCCCATGTCTAGGCTGCGCGCGCTCGTCGTCGACGACGTCGTCGACATGGCCGAGACGATCGCGAACGATCTCGAGCGCGCCGGGTACGAGGCGCTCGTCGCCGACAGCGGCGCCGCCGCGATCGAGCTGTTCCAGAAGGATCAGACCGACGTCGTCGTCACCGACCTGCGCATGAAGAACGTGGACGGCCTCGACGTGCTCGAGGGCGTGCGCCGCATCGACCCCGAGGTGCCCGTCCTCATCATGACGGCCTTCGGCGGCGTCGACAGCGCCGTCGAGGCCATGCGCCGCGGCGCCTTCCACTACGTCACGAAGCCGTTCGAGCTGCACACGCTGCGCGCCCTCATCGAGCGCGCCTGCCGCGAGCGCGCGCTCGCGAGAGAAAACGCCCAGCTGCGCCGCAACCTGCGGGAGAACCTCTCGGCGCGCCAGCTCCTCGGCACGAGCCCGCCCATGCGGCAGCTGCGCGCGCTCATCGAGCGCGTCGCGCACGCGGCCTCGCCGGTCCTCATCTCGGGCGAGACCGGCAGCGGCAAGGAGCTCGTCGCGCTCGCGATCCACACCGACGGTCCTCGAGGCGATCGCCCGTTCGTCGCCCTCAACTGCGCCGCCCTTCCCGAGCACCTGCTCGAGAGTGAGCTTTTTGGACACGCGCGCGGGGCCTTCACGGGCGCCGCGCAAGCCCGCCGCGGCCTGTTCGTCGAGGCAGAGGGCGGCACGTTATTCCTCGACGAGGTCGGCGATTTGCCGCTGCCCCTCCAGGGCAAGCTGCTGCGGGTCCTGCAGTCGGGCGAGGTGCGGGCCGTCGGCAGCGAGACGATCCGCAACGTCGACGTCCGCTGCATCGCCGCCACGCACAAAGATCTGGGGCGGCTCGTCGAGCAGGGTCTCTTCCGCGAGGATCTCTTCTTCCGGCTCGACGTCCTGCGCGTCGCCGTGCCCTCGCTGCGCGAGCGCGCCGACGACATCCCCGTGCTCGTCGATCACTTCTTGCGTAAGAGCGTCGAGCGCTCGCCGCGGTCGACGCTCGTCGGCTTCGAGCCCGACGCGCTCGACTTCCTCGTCAACTTTGGATGGACCGGCAACGTCCGTCAGCTCGAGAACTTGGTCGAGCGGCTCGTCGTGACAGTCTCCGTCCCGCGCGCCCGCGTCGCCGACGTCAAACAGGCCGTCGGGCCGACGCGCGACATCGACCCCATCGCCGCCCTCGTGCAAAAGCCCCTGACGCTGCAGGCCCTCGAAGAGCGCTACATCGCGGGCATCCTGAACAAGGTCG
Source organism: Polyangia bacterium (assembly GCA_038325725.1). GTDB lineage: Bacteria > Myxococcota_A > Polyangia > Fen-1088 > Fen-1088 > DASZFV01. The sequence continues at coordinate 12,302 of JBBQJG010000134.1, forward strand.
GCGGCAGCAAGCAGAAGGCCGCCGAGCTGCTCGGCGTGGACCCTTCGACCCTATACCGGCGCGAAAAAACCCGCGAGTGAGCCGGGTTAGCGAGCTGTGGGTACATTTGCGTAACGCGAATTCACGTTTGCGTTTTGCGATGGCACCGACGCACTTCGAGTCCAACCGATAGCACGGACGTTTCGGGCGCGTTTCCCCCGGAAGTCCGTCCGCGATCCGCCGGATGACCGCGCCGGAATTGCCCATTGGTTGCGAGCGAGCCCTCGCGGCGACGCGTGTTCGGCACCGGCGTTGCTAAAGGCGACGCGCGTGGGGAGCCGAGTCGGCCCCCGTCACCCGACACCATCTTTCGAGGAGCGACAACGATGAGGATCGCCAGAAGCCGCAAAGCCCTGCTCGCGCTGGGAGGGCTGTTCGCTCTCCTGACCACCTTTGCGATCAACGCCAGCGCCGCCTTCGCGGACGGCGCCACGGCCGCGCCCGCCGATCTCGCGACGCGCGTCTCTGATCTCGAGGCGTACATCAACAACGGCGCGCCCAAGGCGCTCACGGGCGTCGCCGGCCCCGGCCACAACTCGTGGATGATGACCTCGACCGCGCTCGTGCTCTTCATGACCCTCCCCGGCCTGGCGTTGTTCTACGGCGGCCTCGTGCGGCGGAAGAACATGCTCTCGGTCATGGCCCAATGTCTCGGCTGCGCCGGGCTCGTCACGATCTTGTGGTGGGCCATCGGCTACAGCTTCGTGTTCGCGCCGGGCTCGTCGTTCCTCGGCGGCACGAAGTTCGCGTTCCTCAACGGCGTGACGTCGGCGCCCAACGGCGACTACGCGGCCTGGGTCTCGCAGAACGTGTTCTCGATGTACCAGCTCATGTTCGCGATCATCACGCCCGGCCTCATCGTCGGCGCGATCGCCGAGCGCATGAAGTACTCGGCCGTCATGGCCTTCATCGCGATCTGGATGTTCGTCGTCTATTTCCCGCTCGCGCACATGGTGTGGGGCATCGACGGACTCATGAACGGCGTGTGGAACGCGAAGGCGGCGATCAAGGCTATCGATTTTGCGGGCGGCACCGTCGTCCACATGTCGTCGGGGTGGTCGGCGCTCGTGCTTTGCCTCATCCTCGGCAAGCGCACGGGCTGGGGCAAGCGCGCCTTCTTGCCGCACAGCCTCACGCTCACGATGGTCGGCACGGGCATGCTGTGGGTCGGTTGGTACGGCTTCAACGCCGGCAGCGCCGTCGCGGCCGACGGCGTCGCTGCCAACGCCTTCATGACGACGACGCTCGCCGCCGCCGTCGCGGGCGCGACGTGGCCGACCATCGAATGGCTCACGCGCGGCAAGCCGACGATCCTCGGCTTCTGCTCGGGCATCGTCGGTGGACTCGTCGTCATCACGCCGGCGGCCGGCTTCGTGAACGCCACGGGCGCCGTCATCATCGGCGTGCTCGCGGGCGTCGTGCCTTACCTCGCCTGCACGAAGCTCAAGTCGTTCTTCAAGTACGACGACGCGCTCGACACCTTCGGCGTCCACGCCGTGGGCGGCACGATGGGCGCGCTCGTGACGGGCGTGCTCGCGACGGCCGACGTCAATGGCAACCTCAATACGAACCTGGCGTCACTCCTCGGCCACACGCTGTGGATCGAGCAGCTCAAGGCCATGGGCGTCACGCTCGCGCTCTCGATCGGCGGCACGGTCGTCATCGGGTACGGACTCAAGGCCGTCATGGGCCTGCGCCCGAGCGTCGAGTCGGAAGAGTCCGGACTCGACGAGAGCGACCACGGCGAGGCCGCCTATCACCCCGACGAGGGCGGCTTCCACGGCCAGGAGGCCTCCGAGGCCATCATCAGCGGCGCGCCCGTGCTCGCCAAAACCAGCTAGACGACGACGTAGACGAAGACGCACACGGAGACCCACGACATGAAAAAGATCGAAGCGATTATCAAGCCGCACAAGCTCGACGAAGTGAAAGAGCGGCTGCGTCAGGTCGGCATCTCGGGAATGACGGTCGGCGAAGTGAAGGGGTTCGGGCGCACCGGCGGCAAGACGGAGGTCTACCGAGGCTCCGCCTACGTCGTCGACTTCGTCCCGAAGGTGAAGGTCGAGATCGTCGTCAAGGACTCGATGGTCACGGACACCGTCCAGGCCATCGTGGCCGCCGCGAAGACCGGGAAGATCGGCGACGGCAAGATCTTCGTGACGTCCGTCGACGAGGCCGTGCGCATCCGCACGGGCGAAAAGGGAGAGGACGCGATCTAGTGAGCTGACCGGCGCGCGCGGCCTCCCTCACAGCGGGCCGCGCGCGCCGTTTGTTTTCACAATTTCATTCACCCAGACACGCAACACAAAGAGGTCCAGATCTCATGACACCAGCAGATGTGATGAAGCTCGTCGAGAAGCACGGCGCCAAGATGGTCGACTTCAAGTTCGTCGATCTGCTGGGCATCTGGCAGCACACGAC
>JBBQJG010000135.1:0-14666 GCA_038325725.1 Polyangia bacterium
GGAGTTCAACTACCGCTGGTCCGACGACGCGGCCGCGCACGTGTTCGTGGGCCTCAAGCTCGCCGACGCGCCCCGAGACAAGCCGGCCGTGCTCGCCGCGCTCGCCGCGGGCGGCTACCCCGTGCTCGATCTCAGCGCCGACGAGACGGCGAAGCTGCACATCCGCTACATGGTGGGCGGCCGCGCGCCCGCGCTGCGCGACGAGGTGATCTTCCGCTGCGAGTTCCCCGAGCGCGCGGGCGGCCTCGCGAAGTTCCTCGACGGCATCGGCGGCGAGTGGAACATCACGCTCTTCCACTACCGCAACCACGGCGCCGACTACGGCCGCGTCCTCGCCGGCATGCGCGTGCCGACCGCCGATCGCCCCCGCTTCTTCGACCGCCTTCGCGCCCTCGGCTACCCCTGGGAAGACGAGACCAACAACCCGACCTATCGGATGTTCCTGGGCGGGTGAAGAGCTCGGTACACCTGCGAGGTGTACCGAGTGGGTTGACGATACAGGTCTCCGGTTTTAGTCTCAAGAGATGGGTCGGAGAAAGGCCGTCATCAGCGCGGATCCGGAGGCGCTCGCGGAGGTCGAAGCGCTCGTCGAGCAGGGGCGGTACGCCACCGTTTCGGAGTTCGTGCGCGAAGCGATTGCCGAGAGTTTGCTTCGGGGCCGCGAGGCACGTCTCGCGGAGCAAGTCGCGCGATACTGCGCGGCGGGCCACGCCGACGAAGACGACGAGTTGATTGCCGCTCAAGCTTTTCCACGCGACGAGGATTCGTGAGGAGAGGTGAGCTTCGCTGGGGGACGCTCTCGATGCCGGGCGGCGAGCGCAAGCGGCGTCCCTTCCTCATCGTCTCTCATGACGCGTTCAACGGGAACGAGCACTACAACAAGGTCATGGTGGTTCACCTCACGAGCGTGCGGCGCTCGGGGGGGCCGTACGACTGGGAAGTGGAGCTGCCTCGCGGGACCGCCGGCCTCGCGAAGGCCAGCATCGTCAAGTGCGCCGAGGTCTACACGTTGCTGAAGGTGCAAATGGGAACCGTCATCGGCACCTTGTCGCGAGAGCACCTGACGCGCGTCGATCGCGCGCTTTCGATGACGCTCGGCCTGCCCGCTGGTTGAGGTCGCGGCGGCTTCGCGGTGCCTGATGGCCCGCTCGAGGACGTCTTCTGTCGAGGACGTCACGGGGGACGGACATTGCGTCACCGACGCAAAAAGCTGAGGTTCTGAACCTAGTTCGGGACGGAACCTCGGGGGCCGCCGCCGTGTCCCGCATGGCGATGTAGTCATCACGTAGAAAACGCACCGTCGACACCGGCTCCATGCGACATTGTTGGCGCATGGGCCGGCCAGTCTCGGGGTTCGCGCTAGCGCTCGCGCTATGTCCAGGGCTCGTCGCGTGCGCGCTCGACGCGCCGCCTGACCAAGCGGATCCTGCGCAGGCGATCGCGGTTCGGCAGTCGCCCATCTTGGGAGGCGTGCCCGACACGACCGACGGCGCCGTCATGGCGCTCATCCACCAACAGAGCGCGACGATGTCGAGCGCGTGCACGGGCACCGTGATCGCGAAAGTGGGCGCGTCGGGCATCCTGCTCACGGCGGGCCACTGCGTCGTCGCGAACAACGGCACGGCCGTCACGCAGCCGCTCACGGTCGCCAAGCCCGCCGACCTCTTCGTCATCCCCGGCAACGATTGGCAGACCGCCCTGGGGGTGAATCAATACTTCGACGCCGCGCAGGTCGCGGTGCACCCGAGCTACGACGGCACGGTGAACAGCACGTTCGACATGGCGCTCGTACGCTTCGTGGGCGCGACGCCGTCGATGCCCGTGATCCCGGCGATCACGGCGGCCGAGGACACGCTCGCCGTCGGCTCGGCGTTCACGCTCGTCGGCTACGGCGAGACGGATACGAACATGGACAACTCGCAGCGCCGCAAGGTCGACCGCACGGTCGAGACGCTGTCGACCCGGCAGTTCCAGTACAACCAGACCGATCTCAAGGGCGCGTGCTCGGGAGACTCCGGCGGGCCCGCGCTGGTGACGACGCCGAACGGCGTCCGCGTCGTCGGCGTGACGTCCTACGGCGACACCGCTTGCAAGTCGATCGGCGTCAGCGTGCGCGTGTCGCCGCTGTCGGCGTTCATCCAGTCGTTCATCAGCGGGGCGCCGCTCGTGCTCTCGTGCGAGGAGTGCACGGCCGCGGCCGTGTCGCCGACCAACGCTTGCATCGACCAGGCGAACGCCTGCGGCTCGGCGGCGACGGCCTGCGGACAGTTCCTCGGCTGCGCCGACGCGTGCACGACGAGCTCGTGCGTGGCCAGCTGCAAAAATCGATTCGCGGCGGGCGCGACGGCCTATGACAACCTCGCGAAGTGCCAATGCACGAGCTGCGCGACGCCGTGCGCGACGTCGACGGCGTGCGCGCCCTACTTGAAGGGGACGACGCCGCCCGTGACGACGGCGTGCGGGGGCTTGACCGATTCCCGGCCCGTGTGCGCGGCGTGCATCACCAACACGTGCTGCGCCGAGGCGACAGCCTGCGCGAACGATCCCATCTGCGCGTCGTGCCTCACTCAGTCGGCGTCCGGCTGCCGAATCGACACCGCGTTCACGAAGCTGAACGCGTGCAAGGTGACGTGCGCGGGCACTCCGTGCGCCGCCGCGACGACGCCCACGGGCGGAACGGGCGGAACGGCCGCGAACGGGGGCACGACGGGCGCGGCGGGCACGACCGGTGGCGCGGGCGACAACGGGACCACGGCGGGCACGTCGGGCGCGGCGGGCGATTCGTCGACGGGCGCGGCGGGGACCGCGGGGCAAGGTCTCGTCGGCCCGAAGTCGGGCTGCTCCTGCAGCACGGGAGGTGCGCCCTCGTCGTTCTCGTCGCTGTCGACCTTGGGCAGCGGGGTTTTGCTCGCGGCGCTCGTCGGCGGACGACGACGTCGTCGGCGTCGCTAAGGACGTCCTCGCAAGACGCGGTCACGCGCGCGCGGGGCGCATGCCGAGCACGAGGCCGACGAGCACGAGCGCCGTGCCCGCCGCGCTGGCCGCCGACAGCGCTTCGCCGCGCACGGCGGCGCCGAGCCCGAGCGCGATCACGGGAACGATCACCGTGACGTAGGCGGTCCGCGAGACGGGCCAATGCCCGACGAGCCACGACATGAGGACGTAGGCGCCGAGCGAGCCCGCGATCGTCAGGTAGAGCAGCGGCCACGCGGCCGCGAAGGTCGTCGGCAGGACGTGCGGCTCGCCAAGGACGACGCTGGCCGCGCCCGAGATCAGCGCGCCCACGACGCAGCCGGCGGCGTTGGCGCCGAACGGATCCTGTCGCGGCCCGCGCTTGAGAATGATCGTCCCCACGCCCGCCGCGGTCGCGCCCACGAGGATCGCGATGAAGCCCGCCGCGGGCACGTGCGTGTGAAAGCTCGACGAGAACAGCACGGCGACGCCCGCGAACGCGACGACGGCGCCGCCGATCTTCGCGGGTGTCAGGAGCTCCATGCCGAGCGCGCGCGTGAGCAGCGCGCTCGACAGCGGGATCGTCGCGTAGATGACGGCCGAGAGCCCCGACGGAACGCGCGTCTCGCCCCAGTACAGCAGCGGGAAGTTCACGCCGAACTGCGCGACGCCGTAGCCCAGCGCCGCGCGCAGGGCGGGCCCGCGCGGCAGCGGGCGCCCGCGCAGGCGCGTCCAGGCGGCGAGCAGCGTCGCCGCGAGCGCGAGCCGCAGCGTCGCCGCCCACAGCGGCGCGAGCGCGTCGTTGCCGATGCTGATGACGAGGAACGTGCTGCCCCAGATCGCGCCGCACGCGCCGAAGGCCATCCACGCGCGCGCGTCACTGGGCGTGGGCTCGGCCGGTGGGGGAGGCCCCGGAGGAGGAGACGTCATGGGGGGACGGCACTCTAGCGCGGCGACCGGCTTGCGCGCGCCGCGTGCGCGCCCCACAGTCTGCGCGATGGGTGATGGCATCGTCTCACACGTGTCGGACACGGCGGTCTGGGTGGCGCAGTACCGGGCCAACGAGTCGGCGCGCACCGACGCGATCTTTCGCGATCCGCTCGCCGCCCGCCTCGCGGGCGAGCGCGGGCGCGCCATCGTCGCGACGGTGCCCAAGAAGTTGCGCTCGGGCTGGTCGATCGTCACGCGCACGAAGCTCATCGACGATCTCGTGCTCGCGTCCATCGCCGACGGGTGCGATCTCGTCGTCAACCTCGCGGCGGGGCTCGACACGCGCCCGTACCGGCTCGCGCTGCCGCCGGGCCTCAGGTGGATCGAGGCCGATCTGCCTGGTCTCGTCGACGAGAAGGAGCGCCTGCTCGCGGGGGAGACGCCGCACTGCGCGCTCTCGCGCGAGAAGGTCGATCTCGCCGACCACGCGGCGCGCGGCGCGTTTTTATCGCGCGCCGCCGCGGGCGCCTCACGCGCGCTCGTGCTCACCGAGGGGTTGCTCGGCTACCTCGACGGCGCCGTCGTGCTCGGGCTCGGCCGCGATCTCGCGCAGACGCCCGCTTTCCATTGGTGGGTGCTCGATCTCTTCTCGCCGGGCGGGCTCGCCATGATCAAGGCGACGCGCGGCCATCAGGCCGCCCCGATGCTCGGCTTCGCGCCCGCGGAGGGCGTGGCATTCTTCGAGGCGCTCGGCTGGAGCGCGCTCGAGATCGAGCCCCTCGTGCGCGCCGCCGGTCGCTTCCACCGATTGCCTTGGCGGCTGCGCCCGGTGCTCTGGCTACGCGATCCGGATCCCCGCAACCCCGGCGCCGCGCGCTGGTTCGCCGTCACGCGGTTCGTGCGGCGCGCCGAGGTCTAACGCCGAGGTCAACCGACGCGCGCCGTGCGGGTGATCTCGCCCATGCGGCCGGTCTGATAGTCGCGGAAGGCGGCCTCGAGCTCGGCGCGCGTGTTCATGACGAACGGGCCGTAACGCGCGACGGGCTCCCCGAGGGGCACACCCGCGAGGAGCAGCGCGCGGCCCCCACCCGCGACGCCGCGCAGGCGGATGGCGTCGCCGTCGCCTAGGATCGCCAGCTGCCCGCTCTTGACGGAGCGCGCGTCGTCACCGACGAGCACTTCGCCCTCGAACGCGTAGACGAGCGCGCGGTGATCGGCGGCGAGCGGCACGTTCGATGCCCGGAGCTCCGCAAAGGGTGCGGGCGCCTTCGGGAAGGTGCGGCGACGTGTCGCACGACCGCGGAGCCGAGACGCCTTGACGCCTCGGGGCCATCCCCCGATGCTCCCGGGCTCGCGTGGCGCTGGATAACACAGTGGAGGTCGAGACGCCCGAGCTCGTCCGGTTCCGGTACCGGGTCGCCGGGCCGGTGCGGCGCGCGCTCGCGTACCTCATCGACCTGCTCATCCGCGGCGCGGGGCTCGCGGTGCTCGCGATCATCCTGTCGCTCGCGGGCCTTTCGGGCTCGGGCTCGATGAAGGGGATCATGTTGTTGGCCGTGTTCGTGCTCGAGTGGGGCTACTACGTGGTCTTCGAGACGACGGGCGACGGGCGCACGCCGGGCAAGCGCGCGCTCGCGTTGCGCGTCGTCAAAGAAGGTGGCTTCCCCATCGGATTCCTCGACAGCGTCCTGCGCAACCTCGTGCGGGGCGCCGACTTCCTGCCCGTGGGCTACGTGTTGGGCCTCGTCGTCATGGCGGGCGACGGGCGCTTTCGACGACTCGGGGATCGCGTCGCGGGCACGCTCGTCATCATCGAAGAGGAGGCGCGCGTCGTCGCGCCGCTCGTCTTGAGACCGCCGCCCACGGCCGAGGAGCTGGCGGCGTTCCCGCAGCGCCCGCCGCTCTCGGCGTGGGAGCGCGAGACGCTCGAGCTGTTCCTTCGCCGCGCCGACCTCACGGAGGGACGCCGCGAGGAGCTCGCGCTCACGGCGGCGCCCGTGTTCGCGCAGCGCATGTCGATGTGGTTCAAGGACCCCGTGCGATTCCTGGCCCTGTTGCACCACCGCGCGACGTCGCAGACGGCCGCGGCGTCACCGCCCGCGACGGTGGGGCGGCTCGCCTGATGATGACCCAAGACGAGTTCGTCCACGCGCGCCAGGGCGAGTGGGCCGAGCTGCGCGCGCTGCTCGACGCGCAGCGCGTCCTGCACAAGCTCGCGCCCGCGCACGTCTCGCGCGCGGCGGCGCTGTACCGCGCCGTGTGCAGCGACCTCATGCGCGCGCAGGCCGCGGGCTACGGACCCGACGTCATCGTGTGGCTCGACGGGCTCGCGGGGCGCGCGCACAACGCGCTGTACGACGCGCCTCCGTACCGGCTGCGCGCCGTGTGGGAGCTGGTGTCCACCGAGTTTCCGCGCACGCTGCGGCGGTACTCGCGCTTCTTCGCGCTGGGCGTCGCGCTGTTCGTGCTGCCCGGAATTCTGGGCTTCGTGGGGGCCCATCGCTCGCGCGCGTTCGCGCTGCGCATCCTGCCGGAGAGCAGCGTCGAGCAGATGGAGCAGGCGTACGCGCAAGGCTTCGACGGCGGGCGCAACGGCGACGTCGACGCGGGCATGGCGGGGTTCTACGTCTTCAACAACGTCGGCATCGCGTTTCGCTGCTTCGCGACGGGCGTGCTCTTCGGCGTCGGCAGCGCGTTCTTCCTCGTCTACAACGGGCTCGTCATCGGCGCCGTCGCGGGCCTCGTCACGGCGGCGGGGCACGGCAAGAACCTGCTGACCTTCACGGGCACGCACGGCGCGTTCGAGCTCACGGCGATCGTCATCTCGGCGACGGCGGGCATGGTCATGGGCTACGCGCTCGTCGAGACGGGCGGCCTGACGCGCACGGGATCTCTCCGCGCCAAGGGCCGCGACGTTGCCACCCTCGTGCTCGGCGCCGCGTGCATGCTGCTGGTCGCGGCGGGGCTCGAGGGGTTCTGGTCTCCGTCGGCCGCGCCCGCACACGTCAAGTGGGGCACGGCCGTCCTCGCGTATCTGTTCGTCGCGACGTACTTGGCGCGCGCGGGCCGAACGCCGCCTTCTGCGCCGCAACCTTCGTCACAACCCTTGTCGCCCCCGCGGGAGCGGCGCGCGTGAACCTCGGGGCCGCGCGCGTCGTCCTGCGGCCGCGCTCGCTCGCCGACGTCATCGATCTGGCGCTGCCGTTTTGCGTCCTGGGACGCCGCGCGCTCGGGACGACGATGGCGCTCGTCTACGGACCCGTCGCGGCGCTGGTCGCGATCCTGCGGATGCGCGCGCATTGGGGCTGGCCCGCGCTGTGGCTCGTCGTCGCGGGCGCGTGGCTGTTGTTCGACGGCGCGTTCACGGTCGTCATGGGGGACTTGCTCTTCAAGGGCCCGAGCGAGGTCGCGCCGCGCGCGCTCGTGCGGCGCTTCTTCGGCAAGGCGGGCACCGTCACCTTCGCCGTCGTCGCGCGTGCCATTGTGCTCGCCGCGTCGAGCGTGCTCGTCATCCTCCCTTTCCTTCAAGGGCCCTCCACGCAGTTCGTGCGCGAGGCGCTGCTGCTCGAGAACGCGACGTTCGGCAAGGCGTGGTCGCGCAGCCGCGCGCTCGCGCGTCACCGCGGCGGCTTCTGCTTCGGCTTGTGGGGCGCGACGCTGCTCTTGCCGCCGGTCGGCGCGCTCGTCGGAGACGTGCTCGGCAACGCCATCGTCGGCATGGTGCTGCAGCTCGGCTTCCCGCTCGGCGAGCTTTTTGTCCACGGCGGCTCGGGCTTCGCCGTCGCGGGCGCGCTGTTGGCCGTGCCCATCGCCGCGGCGGCGCGCTTTCTCGGCTACATCGATCTGCGCACGCGCAAAGAGGGCTGGGACATCCAGCTGCGGTTCATGAGGCTCGCGGCCGAGGCGGCCACGGGCAAAGGGAAGCGGGCGGCGTGAGCCCGCGCGCCTCGCTCGTCGCGATCATCATCGTCATCGGGACGATGGGGGGAATGGCGCGCGCGCGCGACGCCGCGCCCGAGGCGCGGATGTCGTCGGCCCTGAGCTCGACGCCGACGCGCCCGCCGCCGCCGCCGGCGCGCGACGCGGCGCCGCTCGTCGAGGCGGTCTACAAACGCGGCTCGACTTTTCCTTTTTGCAAGGACGCGACCTATCCGATGACGGCCGAAGAGATCGCCTGGTGCGATCTGCTTCCGCGCGGCGCGAAAAAAGGAGAAGCGCAGGCTGACCCGCGCTGCCCGACGCTGGCAGCGCTCTGCGCGAAAGGACCGACCGCCGAGCTCGTGGGGCGGCAGCGGTTTCGTCAAAGCTTTTCCGTCCAAGGGCCGGCGATCCCGAGCGCGGTCGTGTGGAGTTTGCTCGGCCTCGGGATCGCGTTTGTCGTTTACCGACTCGTCGGGCAGTCGATCGGCCTCGGCTTGCCGAGCGAGGAGAAGCGGGCCGCGCCGACCGCGCAGGGCGACGACGCGGCCGCGCGTGAGACCGCCCGCCAGGTCGAGACGGACGTCGAGCGGTTGCTCGCTCGCGCGCGCGCCGCCGCGGCCGCGGGTGACTTCGAGGGTGGCGTCGCGGACGCGTACGCCGCGCTCCTGCGCAAGCTCGAGGGCGCGGGCCTCGTGCGCGTCGAGGCGGGGCGCACGAACGGTGATCACCTGCGCGCCGTCGCGCGCAAGCTGCCCGACGCCGAGGCCGAGATGCGTCCCCTCGTGCGCGTCGTCGAGCGCGCGCAGTTCGGCGGCGTCGCGTCCGACGAGAGCAGCTTTCGCTTCGTGCTCGACGGCGTCGTGCGGTTGCTCGCGGGGAAGCTCGCCGCCGTGCTCCCCTTCGTCTGCGCGTTGGGCGCGTTGCTGACGCTCGCGGCGTGTGGCCTGGATCGGGAGGATTGGGAGGATTCGCCGTCGGGCCAGGCCGGCGTCCTCGAGGTGCTCAAGAAGTACGGCTTCGAGGCGCATGAGCGCCTCACGCCGCTCGCGAAGCTCGGGCAGGGCGCGACCGTCACCGACATCCTCGTCCTGCTGCCCGGGGTCGAGGTCGGCAAGGACGACTGGCCGAAGCTCGAAAAATGGGTGACGGGCGGCGGGACGTTGATCGTCGCGGGCGCGTTTCGCGAGCTGCCCGCGTGGCTGCCCGTCAAGGTGTCGTCGAAGACCGCGCACGTCTCGGCGCCCATCACGGTGCCGGCGCGCCTGACGCCCTGGTTCACGGGGAAGGCGGCGCTCGTGCCGCCGGGACCGTCGCTGGAGATCACGCGGACGGCCGCGCCACCCCTGACCTCGGGCTCGCCCGATCCGGCCGCCACACAGGGCGATGGTGAAGACGGTGAGGACGACGACGAGCCCGCCGACGGCAAGGCGGCCGAGCCACCGGCCCCCGGTTTGTGGCCGCTCCTCGAGCGCGCCGGTCACCCGTACGCCGCCGAGGGCTTCCACGGTGAAGGCCGCGTCGTCGTGCTCGCCGACGAGCGGCTCTTCACGAACGCGGCGCTGCTCGTGCCCGACGACGCCGCGCTCGTCACGGATCTCCTGCGCCGCGACGGCCAGCGCCTCGAGCTCGCCGACGATCTGACCGGTCTCGTGTCGCCCAACCCGCTCGCGTCGGTGTCGCGCGGACGACTCGCGCCCGTGCTCGCGCAGCTCGCGCTGCTCGTCGCGCTGTTCTTCCTCTACCGGGGCGCGCACTTCGGGCGGCTGCGCGATCCCGTGCTCTCGCGCCGCCGCGCCTTCGCCGAGCACGCGCGCGCCGTCGGCGTGCAGTACGCGCGCGGGCGCGCCGCGCGTCACGCCCTGGGTTTGTACGGCGCGTACGCGCTCGATCGCCTGCGCGAACGCCTACACCTCGCGGGCGGCAAGGGCCTGAGCGCCGTCGCCGAGGCCGTCGCCGCGCGCACGGGGCGCCCCCTGGGCGACGTCATGCGCGTGCTCGTCGAGGCGCGCCCCGACGTCGAGGCCCCGTCGCCACCGCGGGGCGCCCCCTCGCGGGCGGCGCGTGACGCGGCCGCGGCGGCCCGCGCCGCAGATTTGGCAACGCTTCGCGAGATCGCGACGCTACTTTCGCAAACAGGAGGAGCTGGTGAACGCAGCCGGGTTCAGGGACAAGGTTGAAAGCATCGAGGCCGAGGTCGCGCGGGCCGTCGTCGGTCAACGCGAGGTCGTCGCGCACACGCTCGTCGCGATCCTCGCGCGCGGGCACGTTCTGCTCGAGGGGGCGCCGGGGCTCGGCAAGACGCTGCTCGTGCGCACGCTCGCGCGCGTGCTCGGCTGCGAGACGAAGCGCATCCAGTTCACGCCCGACCTCATGCCGTCGGACGTCACGGGTGGCAACGTCTTCTCGCAGCAGCGCGGCGCCTTCGAGTTCCTCCCCGGGCCCGCCTTCACTCAGCTCTTGCTCGCCGACGAGATCAACCGCGCGCCCGCGAAGACGCAGTCGGCGCTGCTCGAGGCCATGCAGGAGCGCAGCATCACCGTGGACGGCGTCACGCGCGCGTTGCCCGATCCCTTCTTCGTCATAGCGACGCAGAACCCGCTCGAATCGCAGGGGACGTATCCGTTGCCCGAGGCGCAGCTCGATCGCTTCTTCTTCAAGCTCGACGTGCGCGCCCCGTCGCTCGAGGTCGAAAAACAGATCCTCGCGAGCCACCTCGCGGGCTTCGACGCCGCGGCGCTCGACCGCGTGGGCCTGCGGCGCATCGTCGGACCGGCCGAGCTGCTCGCGCTGCAAGCCGAGACGCGCCAGGTGCGCGTCGACGACAGCCTGCTGTCGTACATCGCGGAGATCGTCGGTCGCACGCGCGGGCACCGGGCCCTCTACTTCGGGGCGTCGCCGCGCGCGTCGATCGCGCTGCTCGGGGGCGCGCAGGCCCGCGCCGCGACCGAGGGGCGCGACTTCGTGATTCCCGACGACGTGAAGTCGCTCGCGCCCGCCGTGCTCCGCCACCGCGTCGGCCTGCAACCGGACGCCGAGATCGAAGGCCTGTCGGCCGACGACTGCGTCGAGGAGATCCTGCGCGAGGTGCGCGTCCCCGAAACGATAGCCGCCTAGCGAGCGCGATGCCTCTCGTCCCCACGCGCCGGTTGGTCCTGCTCGCGCTCGCGCCGCTCGCGCTCGCGATCGCCGTCGTGCTCGATCACGCGTTCGTCGCGCCCACGCTCGTGGCCGACGTCGCGCTCGTCTTGCTCGCCGCGGTCGATGCGTGGCTCGCGCGCGGCCGCGCCGTCACCGTCGAGCGCGAGACGCAGGCCGTGTGGTCGGTGGGCCGCCCGAACGCCGTGCGGCTTGCCGTCCGGTCGACGGCGCGCCGCCGCCTCGAGGTGTTGCTCACCGACGATCTGCCCACCGACGTGACGGCGACCCAGTTGCCCGCGCGCGTGACGCTCGCGGCGCGCGGTGGCGCGACGCTGACGTACCACGCGAGCCCGGCGCGGCGCGGGCTCGCCGAGCTCGGCGACCACACGGTGCGCTACCCGTCGCCGCTCGGCCTGTGGCAGCGGCAGCTGCGCATCGCCGCGCGGACGGGCGCGAAGGTCTATCCCGACGTCACGGCCGTGCGCGAGTGGGAGATGCTCGCGCGCCAGAGCCGCGAGAACCTGCTCGTGCGCGCCGTGCGCCTGCGCGGCGGCGAGAACGAGTTCGAGCGCCTGCGCGAGTACGGCCGCGACGATCAGTTCCGCGACATCGACTGGAAGGCGACGGCGCGGCGCGGCCGCCTCATCGTGCGCGAGTACCAGCAGGAGCGGAATCAGACGGTCGTGTGCCTGCTCGACTGCGGCCGGTTGATGACGGCCGAGAGCCAGGGCATGCAGCAGCTCGATCACGCGCTCAACGCCGTGCTCATGCTCTCGCACGTCGCGGCGCGCGCCGGAGATCAGCTGGGGCTGCTCGCCTTCGACGCGAAGGTGCGCCAGTACCTCGCGCCCGCGGGCGGCCGCCGCGCCGCCCAGCGCGTCGCGCGCGCGACCTACGATCTGCACCCGTCGCTCGTCGAGACGGACTTCGAGGCCGCGTTCGCGCACCTCGGCACGCGCCTGCGCAAGCGCGCGCTCGTGCTCCTCTTTACGCAGGTCATCGACGATCAGTCGGCGCGCGCGCTGCTGCGCCAGGTGCGCAGCCTGCCGGCGCGCCACCTCGCCGTGTGCGTCATCTTCCGCGACCCCGATCTCGATCGCCTCGCCGAGCCACCGGGCGGCCTCGGCGCCGAGGGGGCCGATCTCGACCTCTATGTGGGCTCCGCCGCCGCCGAGACGATCGCGTGGCGCGAGCGCCTCGTCCGCGATCTCAAGGCGGGCGGCTCGCTCGTGTTGCACGTGCCGCCCAAACAAGCGACACCAGCCGTCATCGAGCGATACCTGCAAATCAAGGCGCAACACCTGCTCTGAAAAAAGGACGGCGCGTCTTGAGTCTTGAAAGGTTCCCCCAGGTCGTCCCACGAGGAGTCACATGTCCAACGAGCAACAGCCCAATCCCTTCGCACCACCCGCGACGGACATCGAAGCGGCGGGCGCGGCGCCCGTGGCCGCGGCGGACCTCAACCTGGCGACGCGGTGGCAGCGCTTCGGCGGCGCCTTCGTCGACGGGCTCATTTTCTTGGCCGCGATAGGGCCCGCCGTCGGGGGCCTCACGTGGGACAGCTTCGTGAAAGCGGGTCAGATGAAAAGTCCTCTGGCGTTCTACACGATGGCGGGACGATGGGGCGCCGTCGCGGGCGTGTTGCTGCTCGCGATGAACGTCGTGAATTGGACGTTGCTCGTGCGCCGCGGGCAAACCCTCGGCAAGATCGTCGCTGGTACTCGTGTCGTCATGCTCGATGGCACACGGGCGCCTTTCGCGAAGGTCGTGGCGTTGCGCGTGTGGGTCTTCTACTTTCCGAGCTACATCCCGGGCCTCAACCGGCTCGTCGGCATGCTCGGGCTCGTCGACGTGCTATTTATTTTCCGCGCCGATCGCCGCTGCCTGCACGATCAGCTCGCCGGCACGAAGGTCGTGCGCGTTTAGGCGCTTCAACGCTTCGAGAGCGTGACCTCGACGAGGCGGATCTCGCCCGCGAGGAAGCCCGTCTCACGAAAGTACGAGACGACCTGCGTGAGCCCACCGTCGCGCGCGAGCTCGGCGTGGGCGAGGCCCGCGTAGACCCACGCATCGGGGTCCGTGGGGCGCATCGCGGTGAAGAGCCGCTGCGCGTCCGACCAGGGGCCCTCGGGCGCCGGAGCTGTCCGGTAGAGGAGGTCCGACGACGCGGGCGCGCTGTAGATCGCCAGGTACGCGCCGAGCGCGTCGTTCCACGCGACCGTCATCATCGTCGCGCCGTCGAACACGGCCTTCGCGGCGCGTGGGTCGGTCGTCCACTGAGCGTCGCCGCCTAGAAAGGTCCACGCCGCGCGCTCCGTCGCGTGCGCCCACGGCGCGCGCGCGAGCAGGCACGGCGACGAGAAGCCCCCGCTGCACGCGTACGCGTAGACCTCCCCGCCCACTATGAGCGCGGCGGCGGCGAGGTTGGGCTCATCGCGGTCGAAAAGCAGCGTCGGCTCGGCGCCGTCGGGGCGCAGGGCGGGGCGCACGGGTCGCGCGTCGGGCGAGGCCCACGTCGCGACCGACGTCCCGACGACATCGAAGTTGTACGCGCCGGGCCGCGCGCTGATCTTCGCGTAGAAGACCAGCGCCGCGCCGCCGCCCGCGGGATCGGGAATGATGGGGCCGGGCCACAGCGCCCAGCGCGCGCCGCAGTCGTCAGTACACGTCGCGCGGATCTTGTTGCTGAAGTGAGCGTCATTGAACGCCTGCTCGTCGGCCGAAAACGGCAGGAATTCGCCGGGCGCGCCGGCCGCGTCGAGCGGCTCGTCGAGCGGCGCGAGGTTGTCCGTCGCGTCGAGATCGGTCGTCGTACAGAACGTCGACGAGCGCCAGGTCTCGCCATCGGTCGCCGCCGCCGAGAGCACGGTGTCGCCGAACACCCAGACCGATCGCCCCGCCCACCCGACGCTGTACCCGCCGTCGCGTCCACGAATGCTGGGGACGAACGCGAGCGGACCCAGCTCGCGCGTCGCCACCACCGTCGCGACGGGGGGCGTCCCTCCGCCTCCACACGCGACCAACGTCAGGGCGACGGCAACAGCGATCCGCACCCGCGCAGTATCTCAAAAGCGCGCCCGCGCCGCGCGCCTAAGGAGCCGGGCAGCCGAGCTTCTCCGTGCCGATGGCGAACATGTCGAACTGCGCCCCCCGGCCCCCGGCATCGCTGCCGTTGATCTCCCAGCCGAGGTCGAGCTCCGTGAAGTGCGCGGGGCCCGTCCAGGTCGCCGCCGTCCCCGTCGTGCACGTGCCGGCCGCGCCGCTGACGTCGAGCTGGGTTTGCGCGACGCCGTCGAGCCACACGTGCAGCTCCGGCTTGGTGCGATCGACCATCCACTCGACGCACGTCCATTTGTTGGCGGCGATCGTCGCGGTCGTCGCGGCGATCGAGCAGAGCGTCGTGGGCTTCTGGGTGGCGTTCTCCCAGTTGCCGCCGATGCGCTTCAACGGCACGGCGACGTCGTTCTTGAAGGGACGCACGCGCTGCGCGTACGAGAGCGACAGCTTGCCGTCCTCGGCGCCCAGCGTGAATTGCGCCGTGTTCGTCGTCGACCCGGGCAGCAGGCCACTCTCGGTCATGAGGCCGACCGTCCCGACGACGGGAAGCCCCTTCATGTTGATCATGAAGCGGCCGTAGTGCTTGGCCGGCCACAGGTCGACCCCGTCGGCCGCTTCTTTGATGATGTCGGCGGCCACGGGGTGGCCCCCCTCCGTGTCGAGCTGAT
>JBBQJG010000136.1:0-14616 GCA_038325725.1 Polyangia bacterium
GACGAAGGGCGATTCGACGAAGGGCGATTCGACGAAGGGCGATTCGAAGTCCGGCCACCACAAGGACGATAAGGACGACGAGGATTAGCTACCTTTTTTTGCCGCCCGCCGTTCAAGAAAACGGCGGCTCCTGACGAACCCAAAGACGTGGCTGGCACCCGCCGGCGGTTCCCAGGAGACGAAGCCCAATGATGACTGGTGTCGTGAGCGCCCTGATGATCGTTGCCGGTGGTGCCTGTGCGATCGCCGGCTACATGGTGGGAGCGTGGCGGCAGCGGCAGGCCCTCGAGATGGACCTCGACGGCGACTTCGTCGACTCGCGCGAGCGTTTTCTCGACCTCGTCGATTCGTTGCGCGACGAGCGCCGCGACAACCGACCGAATTAGATGGGAACCCTGGGAGGGTTCCCAAACCCTCCAGTTTACATGGGAACCCTGGGAGGGTTCCCAAACCCTCCGGTTTACATGGGAACCCTGGGAGGGTTCCCAAACCCTCCGGTGCTCGCTTCGGCGGGCGAAGCCCTCCGAAGCTCGGGCGAGCGTTGAGACTTAGGCCAGGCGGGCGGTCTTCAGCGCGGTGAGGATGATCCTCGTCGCTGGAGATTGGTTGAGCGTATAGAAGTGGATGCCGGGGGCTCCTCCTTGGAGGAGCTCGACGCATTGGGCGGTCGCGTGGGCGATGCCGAGCGCGGCGACGGCGGCGTCGTCGGCGCGGCAGCGATCGAGCTCGGCGAAGAGCGTGGGCGGGATCGAGGCGCCGCCGAGCTTCGTCATGCGCTCGATGCCGGCGAGGCTGCGGATGGGCATGATGCCTGGAATGATGGGGACGGTGATGCCAGCGGCGCGCGCGCGCGCCACGAAGTCGAAGTAGACGCGGTTGTCGAGGAAGAGCTGCGTGACGACGAAGTCGCAGCCGGCGTCGACCTTGCGCCGCAGGTTCGCGATGTCGCGATCGAGATCGCGGCACTCGACGTGGCCCTCGGGATAGCCGGCGCCGCCGACGCAGACGGCGCGGTCGAAGCGCTTGCGGATGAAGCCGATGAGATCGTTCGCGTAGCCGAAGCCGCCTGGGGTCTGCACGAAGGTGTCTTGCCCCGCGGGCGGATCGCCCCGCAGCGCCATGATGTTCTCGATGCCCGCGCCCGTGAGGCGATCGAGCACGACACCGATCTCGTCCTTGGTCGCGCCGACGCACGTGAGGTGCGCCATGGCTGTGATGTGCGCCTCGCGCTGGATCCACTGGACGATGTCGAGCGTCTTTTCGCGCGTCGAGCCGCCAGCGCCGTACGTCACGGAGACGTACGCGGGCTGGAGGTCGGCGAGCTCGCGCACCGTGCGCTCGAGCGCGAGGGCGCCCGCCTCGGTCTTTGGCGGAAAGAATTCGAAGGAGAACAGGCGTCGCGCGGGGGCGGCGCCGGGCTTGGGGAAGAGGGAGGCGATCTTCATGGGGCGCGCGAGTATCCCATCGGCCGCCGTGCGTCGCCAGGCTTGCACCAAAGATGATCGACGCCGCGCGCGAAGTGTCAGTGTCGCGAAACCCAAAAGCGCTGGCGGAGATCTGCCAATTCACGCTAGAAACTGCGGCCATGAGCATCAAGAGCCAAGCCATCATCGAGAGCGTCATCGCGCGAGAGATCCTGGATTCGCGCGGGTTCCCGACCGTGCAGGTCGACGTCACGCTGGACTCCGGCATCACGGGGTCGACGGCCGTGCCGTCGGGCGCGTCGACGGGCGAGCACGAGGCGGTCGAGCTGCGCGACGGCGACAAGAAGCGCTATCAGGGCAAGGGCGTGCTCAAGGCGTGCGACAACGTCGCGACGCTGCTCGGTCCGGTCGTCGTGGGACGCGACGCCTTCGATCAGGCCGGCCTCGACGCCGCGATCATCGCGGCCGACGGGACGCCCAACAAGGGCAAGGCCGGCGCGAACGCGATGCTTGGCGTGTCGATGGCCGTCGCGCGCGCCGCGGCCAACGAGCTCGGCCTGCCGCTTTACAAGTACCTCGGTGGCCCCAACGCGCGCGTGCTGCCCGTGCCGCTCATGAACATCATCAACGGCGGCGCGCACGCCGACAACGTCCTCGACTTCCAGGAGTTCATGATCGTGCCGAAGGGCGCGCCCACCTTCCGCGAGGCGCTGCGCGCCGGCTCCGAGGTGTTCCACACGCTCAAGAAGCTGCTGCACGATCGCAAGGCATCGACGGGCGTGGGCGACGAGGGCGGCTTCGCGCCCGACCTGCCCGGCGCCGAGGCCGCGCTGGGCATCATCGTCGAGGCCATCGAGAAGGCCGGCTACAAGCCGGGCAAGGACGTCGCGCTCGCGCTCGACGTCGCCTCGAGTGAGCTGTTCGACAAGACGACCAAGACCTACAAGCTCGAGGGCGAAGGCAAAGAGCTCGACCAGAAGGGCATGGTCGACTTCTACGCGAAGCTCTGCGAGCAGTTCCCGATCGTGTCGATCGAGGACGGCATGGACGAGAACGATTGGGACGGATGGGTCGCGCTCACGAAGGCCATCGGCGACCGCGTGCAGCTGGTCGGCGACGATCTCTTCGTCACCAACACGGCGCGCATCAAGACGGGCATCGAGAAGGGCGCGAGCAACGCGCTGCTCGTGAAGGTCAACCAGATCGGCACGCTCACCGAGACGCTCGAGTCCGTCGAGATGGCCCACCGCAACGGCTGGAACACGATCATCTCGCACCGTTCGGGCGAGACCGAGGACACGTTCATCGCCGACCTCGCCGTCGCCGTCAACGCCGGCCAAATCAAGACCGGCTCGCTCGCGCGCTCCGAGCGCATCGCGAAGTACAACCAGCTCCTCCGCATCGAGGAAGAGCTCGGCGCCTCCGCGATCTGGGGCGGCTCCCTCGGCCGCCTGTAGGCCTAGGGCGCTCGAGCTTCCCGCGTCGAATCTTCCTCCCTCTCCCGTCCTCGGGAGAGGGCCGGGGAGAGGGTCCGATCTCCCTCGGGGCAGCGCGCCGGTCGAAAACAGGCGGTCTCGCCCCAAATCAGTAAACTGGCGGGCGTGTCCGACGCCCCCTTCCATACCGTCGAGCTGTCCGATCCGCGCTTCGAGCGCGACGGGCTCCGCTTCGCGACGGTGAAGAGCGCCGCGCTCGGGCGCCGCGGCGATCTCAGCGTCTACGCGCCGCCGGGCGCCAGCGACGGCTTGCCCCTCGTGATCCTCCTACACGGCGTGTACGGGAGCCACTGGTCGTGGCCGCTGCGCGGGGGCGCTCACCTCACGGCGGCGCGCCTCATCGAGAGCGGCGAGATCCCTCCCATGGCGCTCGCGATGCCGTCGGACGGCCTGTGGGGCGATGGCAGCGGCTACGTCACGCACGCCGACGCCGACTACGAGCGCTGGATCGTCGACGAGGTGCCGGCCGCCGCCGCGCTCGCCGACGAGCGCATCACCGAGCGCTCGCCGGTCTTTCTCGCGGGCCTCTCGATGGGCGGCTTCGGCGCGCTGCGCCTCGGCGCGAAGTACGCGGCGCGCTTCTCGGGGATCTCGGCGCACTCGGCGGTCACGACGATCGCGCGCCTCGGCGAGACCGTCGAGGAGCCGCTCGACACGCTGCCGTCTTTCGGCGCGGCCGACGGCACGGCTCTCCATTGGATCGAAGCGCACCGCGCGCGCCTGCCGCCGCTGCGCTTCGATTGCGGCACGGGCGACGGTCTGCTCGCCGGCAACCGCGCGCTCCACGCCGCGCTCGAGGCGCGCGGCATCGACCACGTCTACGAAGAGTTTCCCGGCGGCCACGATTGGCCCTACTGGAAGCTCCACCTCGCCGACTCGCTGCGCTTCTTCGACGGCCTCGTCGGCGAGACCGACGTTCCGTCCCACTGACCACATTTTGGGCGGAACCTTTCGCCGGTCGCGCGCATCGTTCTCGTCATGCGAAAAACTGTCCTCTCCGCCGTATTGGGCGCGACGCTCGCGTCCGGGCTCCTCGCTTTGAACGTCCACGCGGCCCACGCCAAGGTCATCGGGCCGCCCGACGTCGCCTGGAAGGACATGAGCTTCAAGGACAAGAAGGCCTATATGAAGACGGCCGTCGTGCCGAAGATGAAGCCGATCTTCCAGGAGTTCGACGCCAAGAAGTTCGGGACGTTCAACTGCCAGACGTGTCACGGCGAGGATGGTCCCGATCGGAAGTACAAGATGCCGAGCAACGACATCCATGCGCTCCCGAACACGAAAGAGGCCTTCGGCGCCATGATGAAGAAGGAGCCGACGTGGCCGAAGTTCACCGAGTTCATGTCGAAGAAGGTCGAGCCCGCCATGGGCACGCTGCTCAACGTTCCGGTCTTCGATCCCGCCAAGCCCGTCGAGGGCGCGTTTGGCTGCGCCAAGTGCCACAAGATCGAGGCGATGAAGCCCTAGTCAGGGGCCTCGAATGAGGCTCCGCACGAGGAGGCCCGAGGGCGACAGGTCGGTGTCCTTCCAGCCGCCCGTCGTGCTCGCGCCTGGCTTGAGCGCTGACGAGCCTTCGTTCGCGCCGCTGATGGACCAGTTGCACGAGCTGATGCCGTTCTGATCGAGGAACGCCATCCACTTGCGGCTCTCGGCCTCGTTGAACATCGTCTGCGTTCCCGGGTCCGTGGTTCCCCATTCGGTGACGAAGAGAGGGATTCCGCCCGCGACGGCGGCCTGCGCGTTCTTTCCGAGATCGCCGGCGAAGAAGTGCGGCTGGTAGCCGGCGTAGAAGTGGAGCGTGTAGGCGACGTTGACGTCGTCGACGGGGTGCCCGATGACCGAGCTCGGCTGCTGGTCCCAAAACGGCGTGCCGGCGACCATGAGGTTCGTCGGGTCGTTCTTGCGGATGACCTTGGAGATCGCGTCGGCGTACGGCTTGAGGTTCCCCGTCCAGGTGAGGCCCTCGTTGCCGCGCGGCTCGTTCCAGATCTCGTAGATCGTGTTGGGATGACTCCCGTAGCGTTTCGATGCCGTGTCGAAGAAGGTCGTCGCCGCGGCGAGGTGATCGGGCGCGTGGTGATCGTGCCAGTCGACAATTGCGTAGATGCCGTTCGCGAAGGCCACCTGCATGACCTTGTCGAGCAGCTGCAGCTGACCCGCGGGGTTCTGGAGATAGTCGCCGTCGTTGTCGCCCGTCGCGGCGATCGCGATGCGGATGACGGAGATGTGCCAGTCCTTGACGAGCCAGTTGATGACGTCGGCGTTGTAAAAGGCCGAGCCCGCGGCGAACTGGCTCCAGTACAGGCTCATGCCCTTGAGCTGCGCGGGCTGGCCGTCCGCGCCGACGATGTGAGCGCCCTGGACCTTCAGCGCGCCGTGCAGCGCGACGGGACTGCCCGCGGGCGCATTGGTGGCGCCGCTCGCGCCGCCGTCCTTCGCGCCGGCATCAGGGGTCGGCGCGCCCGCATCTTTCGGCATCGTCGACGTTCCCCCGGCGCCGGCAGAAGCCGGCGTGCCGCCTCCGGCGCCGCCGGTCGACCCGGTCGAGCCGCCGGTCGGGCCCGTCACGCCGCCAGTCGATCCGGTCACGCCGGCGGTCGAGCCCGTCGCGCCGGCGGTCGAGCCTGTCGCGCCGGCGGTCGAGCCTGTCGCGCCGCCCGTCAAGCCCGAGGAGCCTGCGTGTCCGGCCGTTCCGGCGCCGCCGGGCGTTTCGATGTTTGTGCCGCCCGCAGCGCAACCGGCGCCGAGGGCGATGAGGCACGGCAACGCCAACGCTCTGAACCCTGAAAATCTCGTCATGCGCCCACAAAGGACGCGACGCCCCCCAAACCTTCACGGCGCCCGCGCGATCGTGCGCCGGCAGGCGGCTCAAGCTTCGCTGAGCAGGTTCTTCGCGATGACCATGCGCTGGATCTGGCTCGTGCCCTCGTAGATCTGCAGCAGCTTGGTGTCGCGCATGAGCTTCTCGACGGGGTAGTCCTTCGTGTAGCCGTAGCCGCCGAAGATCTGGACGGCGTCGGTGGCGACGCGCATGGCGGCGTCGGCGCCGTGGGCCTTCGCGTAGCTCGATATGATCGTGTCGAGCTTGCCGTTGTCGATGCTCCAAGCGGCCTTGTGGCCGAGCAGGCGCGTCGACTCGTAGGCGATCGCCATCTCGGCGAGCATGAACTGCACGGCCTGGTGCTGCGCGATCGGCACGCCGAACGTCTTGCGCTCGAGCGCGTACTTGCGCGATTCGTCGAGCGCGCGGCGGATGAGGCCGCACGCGCCCGCCGCGATCCACGGGCGCGAACGATCGAAGGTCTTCATGGCGACCTTGAAGCCTTGGCCCTCGCCACCGACGATGTTCTTCTTGCCGAGCTTGACGTCCTCGAAGATGACGTCGGTCGTGTTCGAGGCGCGTTGGCCCATCTTGTTTTCTTTTTTGCCGACGGAAACACCAGGCGTGTCGCGATCGAGCACGAAGCACGTGATGCCCTTGTGGCGCTCGGTGCCTTCTTCGCGGGCGAAGACCGTGTAGAAGTTCGCGACGCCGCCGTTCGTGATCCAGCGCTTTTGGCCCGTGATGACGTAGTCGTCGCCCACGCGCTTGTACTTCGACTTCATGCCCGCGACGTCGGAGCCCGCGTCGGGCTCGGAGCAGCAGTACGCCGCGAAGATCGGCTCGGCGAGCAGGCGGCCGAAGTACTCCTTCCGCTGGTCTTCCGTGCCCGTGATGATGATGGGCATCGCGCCGAGCATGTTGCCGGCCATCGTCGTGTTGATGCCCGTGCACCCGTAGGCGATCTCCTCGAGCACGAGGCAGTGCGACAGGCATGACAAGCCGAGGCCGCCGTAGGCCTCGGGGATCTCGCAGTTCATGAGGCCCGTCTCCCAGCCCTTGCGACAGATATCCTTGGGAAACGTCCCCTCTTCGTCGAGCTGTCCCGCGACGGGGACAATCTCCTTGCGCGTGAACTCCCGCGCCGTGTCGATGAGTTGCTGTTGTTCCTCCGAAAAATCGAAGCTCGGCATCGCGGCAGTATACGGCTACCCCCGGCGGCGGAGTAATGCTAGTCGTTGGGCGATGGCGGCCCAGTACGTCGACGAATTTCTCAAGGAGCTGCGGCGCGACGGCGACAAGGCCTTCCTCTCGCGCTACGCCGAGCCCGTCCTCGTCGTCACGCGCGCCGTCTCCGAGGGCAAGCCGTCGGACAGCGCCGAGACGACCCTCCTCGCCGACACGTCCGGCTGGCGCATGCCGCAGCCTTCGCTCGTGGACCGGGTGTTCATCCTGTCGCGCGGCGCCTTCGCGAAGGCGGGACCCCTCACGCTCGGGCGCACCGACGCGAGCGACGTCACGATCGACGACAAGTCCGTCTCGAAGCGCCACTGCTTGTTCGAGCCGACGCCCGAGGGCGTGCGCCTCACCGACCTGGGCTCGACGAACGGCACGAGCGTCAACGGCACGGTCTTGACGGCCAACGAGCCGTACCTCCTCAAGGCCGGCGACATGATCGATCTCGGGAACTTCGCCATCGAGTTCCACACGCCCGCGACGTTTCCCCGGTTCCTGCTCGGCCGCACGACGCGCTGACGAGCGCGCGTGGGACCTAGCTGGCCGGTGGTTTCGCGGCGCGCTCGGCGGCGCGCGCGGCCTTGCGGGCCTCGCGCTCATCCGCCTTCTTTTGCTCGAAGGCGATCGCGTCGCGCGTCGCGCGCGAGCCCAGGATGAAGCCCAGCACGATCCCCAACACGAACATCACGGGGATGTAGATGAAGTGCGAGGAGGGCGGGGTGCCGATCGCGAGCGCGGCCAACATGCGCGCGAGTATAGCGTCTCTAGGCGAGCGACCTCAGGGATCAATCTAGTTGCTACTTGATCGACGGCTGCACGCAGGAGGCAATGTCGAAGAGCATGAACTCGAGCGCCTTCTCGCGGGCCGACAGATCCTTCGTGAGGCAGCCCGTGGGGAACGGCATCCTCGGGCGGTCCGTGTCGAGGGCGTTGCCGCCTGCGCTGACGTGGAGATCCGTGATGACGACGCGTCCGCAGTTGCCGCCGGGCACCGGCGTCGTCGCCGAGAGGAACAGGACCGAGGCGGGGTTGTACGTCGAGGCGTAGATCCAACGCTGCGAGACGTTCATTCCCGCGGCGGCGTCGATGAGCCGCGCGCTGGCGTCTTGAACGATGGGCACGATGCCCAACGTCGTCGAGCCACCGACGTTCATCATCCACTGCGCGAACACCTTCCCCTTCGGGAACGACTGATCGATCGTCGCGTCGTAGGGGCTCGGCAGGCCGTCGCGGTGGAGGAACGTCCCGATCGACTTGAACGCCGGCGTGCCTTGCTCGAACCAGTAGCCGTGCCAGTGCGACGCGAACACGCGCCCGCCCCTGTCGGCGTACTGCTGCAGCGCCATGCGCCCCGCCATGCTCTTCGGGATGTTCGGCTCCTGCGGCGGCACGGCGTTCGGGTTGTAGTTCGAGCCGTCACACGAGTGCAGCACGAGGTCGTACTTCGCGAGGTTGTCGACGTTGTCCCACCACGGATCGGCCGGCGTGAACGTCGCGCCGTTGTTGAGCAGCGCTCCGTTCGAGCCCATGCCGTACGCGCCCGCACCCGCGGCCGGGCCCATTCCCATGCCGACCTGCGCGGCCGCGCCGCCTTGATACAGGTTCACCCGCCCCGCGCCCGCCTCGGGCGTGAACTCCGACTCGTCGATGCCGATCTTGCGGAGAAGGCATTCCATCGCGTCGGAGCCGCCGGTCGTGAGCGCCATCTTCGGGATGTGCCCCTCGGCCGACGTGCGCGGCAGGCGGGTTTGGTCGACGTCGATGATGGGGTTGTCGACGCACGCCGTGACGGTGGGAACCGTGATCTGCCGGCGCCACTTGCCCACCTGGATCACGAGCGGGACATTCGTGCCCGCGGGCGCGTCGAAGAGACCCTGGGCGGCCCCGGGCGCGGGCGTCGTTGCAACACCCGGTTCAGGGATTTCCGTCTGATCAGATCGCCGTCCGCGGTCGGGACCGACTCCCGTAGGGGCTCAGCGCTTCGATTCGGCGTCGATCTTGCGGCGCACGTCGTCGAGCTCGCCGCGGACGCGGCCGACGCCGCGCGCGACGAACGCGACGTACGTGAGGATCGCGACCCAGATGAAGCCGTAAGCGATCGCGACGAAGGGGCCCGCGGGAACCTCGTCGGTCGCGGGGCCGCGGACCTTTTCGAATACCTGCGCGAAGGCGGCCGCGGGCAGCGCGAGGGTCACCGTGAGCGCCGCGAGCGCGGTCGTCAGCTTTCCAGTCGTCTTCATGAACGGGCCTCCGAGCGGGCTTCCAAGCGGGCTTCGATGAGATCTTCGGCGTCGAGCTTGAGCGTCGCGAGCTCGGCGCGCAGCGCCTCGATCCGCACGCGCAGCGTGAGGAGCACGCTCCACACGAGCGTGATGAGCAACATCGAGCTCCAGAAGGCGGGCCGCATGTGCGGGTCGAGCTTCGGCACGACCGTCGTCTGCGGGTGCACCGTGCGCCAGAAATCGACGCTCTTGTAGACGAGCGGAACGTCGACGGCCGCGAAGAGGGCCAGCGCCGCCGACAGCTTGCGGCCGCCCGGCCCGCCGTAGCGGCGCGCGAGCATGTAGCCGATGAGGATGAGGAAGAGCAGCAGCGACGTCGTGAGGCGCGCGTCCCACTGCCAGTAGACGCCCCACGCCTTGCGGCCCCACAGCGGCCCCGTCACGAGCGTGCACGCGCCGAACAGCACGCCGAGCTCGCCCGCGGCGGCCGCGATCTGGTCGCCTTTCTCGGAGCCCTTGAACAGGTAGCCGAGGCTGCCGGCCGCGCAGGCGAAGGTCGACAAGAACATCATCGACGCGCACGGCACGTGGAAATAGAAGATCTTCTGCACGAACCCCATGATGGGCTCGAGCGGCGCCGCGAGGATCAGGCCCGGGACGACGAGGAACCCGACGGCGGCGACGAGGAGGGCGGCCACGAATCCGGGGCCAAGCGCGCGCATGTGCGCTTTATACTCCACAAATCGTGTCAGACGAACCCACGCTCTCCGCCTTTCGCACCGTTCCGCGCACGGGAGTCATCTACGTGACAACCGAGGCGGCGCGCCTGGGATTCCATCCCGCCTCGGCCGATTGGTGCAATCTCGGCCAGGGGCAGCCGGAGACCGGGCCGTTGCCGGGGGCGCCCGATCGCGTTTCGGACGTCACGATCCATGTCGACGATCAGGAATACGCGCCCGTGCCCGGCATCTGGGAGCTACGCGAGGCGATCGCTGGCCACTACAACCGGCTCTACCGGCGGGGCGTCGCCTCGCAGTACACGGCCGAGAACGTCAGCGTCTGCGGAGGCGGCCGCGCGTCGCTCACGCGCGCGGCGGCGAGCCTCGGGCACGTCAACCTCGGCCACTTCCTGCCCGACTACACGGCGTACGAAGAGCTGCTCGACATCTTCAAGGCCTTCACGGCGATCCCGATCCTGCTCGAGGGCGATCGCGGCTACGCGTTCACCGTCGAAGATCTGCGGCGCGAGGTGCACGGGCGCGGCCTGTCGGCGCTGCTGCTGTCGAACCCTTGCAACCCGACGGGCAAGCTCATCCAGGGCGACGAGCTCGCGCGCTGGGTCGACCTCGCGCGCGAGCTCGACTGCTCGCTGCTCTTCGACGAGTTCTATTCGCATTACGTGTGGAGCGGGCGCCCCGGACAGCTGCCCGTCGAGAGCGCGGCCCGCTACGTGAAAGACGTGGACCGCGATCCCGTCGTCATCTTCGACGGGCTCACGAAGAACTGGCGCTATCCCGGCTGGCGCGTCACCTGGACCGTCGGCCCGAAGAAGGTCATCGAGGCCGTCGCGAGCGCGGGCTCGTTCCTCGACGGCGGCGGGTCGAAGCCGCTGCAGCGCGCGGCGATCCCGCTGCTCGAGGACGCCCACGTCGTCGCCGAGACGAACGCCATCCACGCCGCGTTTCGACTGAAGCGCGATCGGCTGCTGTCGGGCCTCGAACGCCTCGGCGTGCGCACCGACCGCGCGCCCGACGGCACGTTCTATGTGTGGGGGAAGGTCGACGGTCTGCCGGCGCCGCTCAACGACGGCATGGGCTTCTTCCGCGCCGCGCTCGGCAAGAAGGTCATCGCCGTGCCCGGCGAGTTCTTCGACGTCAACCCGGGCAAGCGCAGGAGCCAGCGCGCCTCGCGCTTCCGTGGCCACGTCCGCTTCTCGTTCGGGCCGTCGATGGAGACGCTCGAGACCGCGCTCGGGCGCCTCGAGGCGCTGATCTCGGAGGCGGCAGGGTAGCGACAACGACGCGTTATTCGGGGCGCGCCAAGAACAGCAGCTTCCGGAACTCGGTGTCCGCGATCGGCGTCAGCCTCGAGTAGTCGTCCTCTTCGGCGTGGCAGTCGGTGCACACGAACGTGAAGCCCTCGGCCTTGGCGCGCTTGACGAAGGTCTGCATGAGCTCCATCGCCCCGCGCAGGCCGCGGTCGGAGCACGCCTTCGCGACGGGGGACTCGCCGGTGAGCGCCATCTTGCACGGGTCGCGGCCTAGATAAGCCGGCAGTACGCGTTCGCCCCCGCGGACCGGCGTGAGGGTCTCGTACTGGTAGACGACGGGCGGCGCGGGCGCGGGGGCTCTCGCGGGGGCTTCGGCGTGGACAGTCTCTGGCGGCGGCGGGTCGGACTCAACTGGCACGACGGGGTCGTCTTTCGGGGGCGCGGTCGCGCATCCGCCGCCCCCCAAGATGATCACGGCGATGACCACGAAGACAAAGGCGAAGGCGAAAACGAATTTTGGAAGGAGTCCGAGCCTCCGCACCCCTCAACAAGTCGTCCGTCGAGATCCAAAGATGAAGGCCATCCCTCGGGGGTGTACGGGCGCTGACAAACCTGTCCGCAGAAACAGTCAGATTTGTGGCGAGCGCGTCCCTTAAGGCTTCCAGCCGGGGAAGATCAGGCGCGCGTTCGCGCGGCCTTCGCTGATGGGAAGCTCGGCCCACACGGGCGCGAAGTAAACGGCGAAGGCGAGCGCGATGCAGACGTACGTCGCCACGTGGCGCTCGAAGCGCCGCTCGAGGTGCGCGACGACGCCCGCGACGAGCACGAGGCCGAGCCCGTACGACGGCAGGTAGTGGTACCAGAACGTGTACGTGCCGCGCGCAACCATCCAGGGCGCGAGCAGCGCGAGCCAGCCGCCCGCGAGGATGACGATGGCGCGCGCGAACATCGCGGGGACGAGCGCGCGCACGCGATCGCGCACCTTGGCGTTCACGGCGAAGGCGACGCCGCCCACGATGGACGCGAGCATCGCCGCGGTCACCGAGGCGAAGAACAGCGGGTTGCCGGCGCTCGACGCGTAGAACTTGCTGAGGCCGCGATCGGCCAGCTTGACGACGATCGGGTGCCACAACACGAGCCAGCTGAACCACGGCGACGCGAGAGGGTTCGTGAGCTTGCCGAGCTCGACGTGGTGGCGGAGATCGCCGCGCAGCACGCCGAAGAGC
This sequence comes from Polyangia bacterium, assembly GCA_038325725.1. Lineage (GTDB taxonomy): Bacteria > Myxococcota_A > Polyangia > Fen-1088 > Fen-1088 > DASZFV01. The sequence continues at coordinate 12,416 of JBBQJG010000136.1, forward strand.
ACGGCGAGCGTCGCCGCGCGTCCTGTGAGGGGCAGCGTCGCGAGCCACAGCCCGAGGTGGACGACGGGCGCGACGGCAAACAGCAGGATCGTCCAGCGGGGCGCGCGTCGCAGCACGAGGATCGTGAGCACAGCGGGCAAGACGGCGAGGCCGCCGTTCCATTTGATCGACGCCGCGAGGCCGACGAACACGGCGCTCACGACGACGCCGCGCCAGGTGCGGGCCGTCGCCGCCGCGAGCACGCTCCACAGCACGAAGCAGGCGAGGCCGCCGTCGAGGAGCGCCGTGCGCGAATAGGCGAGGAAGAAGCCGTCGGCCGCGAAGAAGGCCGCCGCGAACCACGCCGCGCGGCGATCTTCGAACAGCTCGTAGGCGAGCGCCGCCGCGACGACGAGCGTTTGTAGCCCCAGGATCAGCGAGGCCGCGCGCCAGCCGGTCGGGTTGTCACCGAACAGCAGGATCGAGACCGCGATGAACAGCTTGCCGAGCGGCGGGTGATCGTTGTCGTCGGCCTCCCCGACGAGGTAGTGGCGCGCGTTCGGGATGAAGTGGTGCTCGTCGAACGTGAAGCGCTCGGGGAAGCCCAGGTGGAAGCCGCGCAGCACGACGCCGCCGAGGATCATGATCGCCAGCGCGACGACCGTCGCGCGCCGATCGGTCGTCAGGCCCCGCCACCAGGCGCGCCCGCCGTCGACGTGCCGCTGGACGTCCGCCGCGACGCTCATGGCGGGATGGTGCAGTCGCGGAGCGTGCCGATGGGCAGGCTCTTTTGTGAAGGCTCGAAGGCGCCGTCGGGCTTCCACTTGAGCGCGACCGAGTGCAGCCCGCCCGCGATGTCGTAGTCGCACAGCGCCGTGAACCGAGTCGTCGGCAGCGCGCCGGTCTTCGCGAGCGACTCCCAGAGTCCGGCGCCCAGGAAGATGTCACCGCCAACCGTGCAATAGGGGCTCAACAAGGTCGCATCGCTACCGGCACCATTCATTTCGGAGCGCGCTTGGTGATCGGCGCCGTAGCGGCAGCGCAGGCCGTCGACCACCTTGTCCGACGCGCACGACAGGTTCGTGCGATCCGCCGCGACGAGGGTGATCTCGATGAGGTTCTTGTCCCCCCGGTGCCAGGTCGCGCCCATGCCCGAGTAAGACCGGCGGTAGGCCGAGCCCGCGAGGAGGATCCACACGCCGAGCCCGATGACGAACAACGCGAGCGTCACCCAGAGCAGTCGATTGAATTGCTGGGGGGGCAAGGGCCGAGGTTCTTCGCTCACGAACGACCAGACGTATCAACAGCGACGGGCGACGGTCAAGGAGCGATCGCGGCGCCCGGCGAGGGGCGACTAAGGGGCGGGCGGCAGGCGCCACACGTAGGCCTCGTAGCGCAGCTCGCTCCAGGCGCCCGGGCTCGGTTCGTCTGTCGCTCCGCCCAGGGGCGGGCGCCCGTGTCCCACGGGGACGATGCGGACGCGAAGGTGCGAGCGGCCGCGCGTGAGCGTCAGGGGGACCATGAACTCGTCGTCGCGGAAGCGGCGGTTCGAAATCTGCAACGAGGGCATGGCGGGGCCCAGCTCGTCGGGCGGGTTCGAGTGGAGGCAGCGGTTCGAGCCGGCGAGATACCACACGCCGGCGCGCTCGAAAGGGGCGCCGGCAGGGCCGTCGGCGTCGGCGATCCACACCTCGGCGCGCTGGTCGGCGATGGCGTAGTCGAGCTTGCGGCGCAGCAGCACGCCCAGGTTGTCGGGCGCGATCGCGAGCGTGAGCTCCGAGGGCCCCGTCGTGTGGCGGCCCGTGTCCGTCGTCGCGGGATAGGTCTCCTGTCCGTCGGCGCGATCGACGCCCCACTCGTAGCGGCTCGTGATCGTCTCGACGGCCGAGGCCCGCGGCGAGACGTAGGCGTGCGCCGCCTCGTCGCCGAGATCGCCGACGTGAAGGCGATCCGTGCGTTCGAGGCACGCGCCGGGCAAGCCGTACCAGAAGGCGACGGTGCGGTAGTGCTCGACGGAGTCGTTGACGCCGCCGTGCTCGAGCTGGATGCGCGCCTTGCGACCGAACGGGAAGGCGTCGGCGAGCAAGAAGCGGTACGCGGACTCGATGCCGTCCTCGGGCTCTTTGATCTCGCTAGGCGAGCGCGCGCCGGTGGGGTGGCCCGCGAGCGGCAACGTCATCGTCGTGCCGCCCCAGTAGTCGCCGCCGCCGCCCCACTCTTCG
>JBBQJG010000137.1:0-14596 GCA_038325725.1 Polyangia bacterium
CTCAACCCGCCGCGGGCTGCGCCGTCGGCGGCTCGCCGAGCGGCTCGCCGTTCGCGGTCCTGCTGCTGGGCGCGCTCGGCCTCCTCGTCGTGCGCCGCAAGCGCTAACGACCGCTCTCTCTTTCGGCCCCCCCCGCCACACCGACCGCCGCGAGGCTCACGCCTCGCGGCGGTTTTCTTTTTTGCGCCGTTCGCGCGCCACGACGTCCCACGACGAGCGAGGTAGAGTCAGCGCGTGAGTCGAGCCAACCGCGTGCACTTCGAGCTCCCCGCCGCGACCCCGGTGCGCGGACGGAACGCGGAGCTCGCGACCCTCGAGAGCGCCCTCACGACCGGTCACCTCGGGCGACTCGCGCTCGTCGGGGGGGGCGGCAGTGGCAAGTCCGTGCTCGCCGCGGCGCTCGTGCGGCGGCTACGCCCACAGTTCCCGGGTGGCGTCTCGTGGTTCCGCGTCGGCAACTGGGACCACCGCACGTTGCTCCAGATGGTCGCGCTCCAGCTCGGCGTCGCGCGCGAGCCGCTCGTCGAGAGCGTGCGCGCCGGCCTCGCCGCGCGCGGGCGCATGTTGCTCGTCCTCGACAACCACGAAAACGATCGCGCGATGGCCCGCTTCCTCGACGCGCTCGAGGGCACGCCCGTGACGTGGCTCGTGACGGCGCGGCGGTGCCTGCTGTCGGGAATGGCGATCTTCCCGGTCGTGCCGCCGCTCGTACAGGCGCGGCGCGACGCCTTCCCCGCCGTGCGCGCGCTGACGCGCCAGCTGCGCTGGAATCCGCTCGCGCTCGACATCGCCGACGCCCTCGTGACGACGCGCGCGACGACGCCGGAGGCGCTCAAGACCTGGCTCGCCGCCGAGGGCGTCGATCGCGTGCGCGTCATGGTCCACGAAGACGACGTCGTCGAGGTGAAGCTGCTCGTCGAGTGGGCCTGGGCGCGCTTGCCCGCGGCGGCGCGGCGCATGCTCGTCGTGCTCGCGTGCTGCCCGGGCGATCACATGGACGCGTCGTCGATAGCAACGCTCGCACGCGTGCGGCGCGGCGGCGCGGCGTTCGCGCGGCTGCGCAAGTGGCGCCTCGTACAGGAGCCGGCGCCCGGGCGCTTCGCGCTCCACGCCGTCGTTCGCCACGCGCTCGCGGGCAAAGGCCAGGTCGCCGCGGACCGTTACTTCGCACACTACGTCGCCCTGCTCGAGAAGCGCCCCGGCCGCTTCGCCGCCGAGCAGTCGCACGTGTTCGCGGCGATGGACCACGCGCAAGCCGCGTCGTCGCTCAACAAGATCCTTCGCGTCGAAGCGTTGCTCGGCGGCGGGTAGCGTCCGTCAACGTGACTTCGCGCGGAGATCTTGCAGCGTCATGAGGCCCGCGCGCGCCTGCGGCTGCTCGGGATCGAGGCGCAGGGCCTCGCGGTAGTGGGGCTCGGCCTCGTCGAGGCGACCCGATTCGAGCAATGCGTTCGCGAGATCGACGTGCGCGAGGACCTCGTCGGGACGCAGGCGGAGGGCCGCGCGCTCCTCGGTGATCGCCTCCTCGAAGGCGCCGCCGCGCGCGAGCAGCGCGCCGAGGTTGATGTGGGCCTGCACCGACGTCGCGTCGAACGCGAGCGACTTCCGATAGCTCGCGACCGCCGCGGGAAGGTCCCCGCCTGCCTCCTGCGTGACGGCGATGTTGTAGTACGCCGTGCCGCGACGAACGCCGTCGCCGTTGCCGCCGATCGGGATTGACGTCGCGATGGCGGCGGCCACGCCGAGGCCCACGTAGCCGGCGAGGGCGCGACGATATGGACGTGTACGCGCGAGCGCGACGATCTGGGCGATCCCCGCGGCGGCGAACAACGCGAGCGGCGGAAAGAGCGCGACGCGGTAGCGACCGAAGACGAAAAACAGTGCGGTCGCCGCCGCCAGGCCCCCAACGATCACGTACAAAAAGCCCACGCGACGGCGCTGCGGCCACGTCGTCGCCATGCCGACCGCCGCGAGCGTCGCGAACGTGCCGAAGCCGAACACCGTCGCGAGCGCGCGCAGCAGGACCGACGCGTCTTCGTAGACGAGGATCTCGTCGGAGTCGGAGATCTCGCGCGCGCCCCACACGAGCCGCCACTTGTGGACCAGTAGTCGCGCCCAGTCGGCGGGGTGCTCGCTCATCCACGCCCACGCGCGCGACGACCAGTGGTGCGAGACCTCGCTCGCCGTGAGCTTTCGTCCGGCTGCCTGCTCGGCGAGCGCGATCGCGTCGGCGTGCTCGTTCGCGACGTCGCCGTGCCCCCACACGAGGGGCTCGTACGTGCCGTCCGCGTCTGCGTTGTTGCCGAGATAGAAGTTCGCGCCGAACTGCGACGTCGTGAGGACGAGCTCGCCGCCGACGGCGTAGTTCCGCAACGCCACGGGCGCGAGCGCGAGGACGCCGCCCAGCAAGAAAAGGCCCACGGCGAGCGGCGCGCGTCGACCCGCGAGCACGACGGCCAGCAAGGGAAAGAGAAGCAGCGCGTTCTCGCGCGTGAGCGTGAGCGCACCGAGCACGGCCCCCGTCGCGAGCGCCCAACCCCAACGCGGACGCGCCGGCTCGAGCAAGCGCGCGAGCATGTACAGCAACGCCGACATGAGGAACAGATCGAGGCAGGCCTTGTGAACGACACCGCCGAAGAAGAGACACGGCCCCGCGACGGCGAGGAGCGCCCCCGCGCCCAGGCCGACGCGCCGCCCGAAGAGGCGGCCCCCCGCCCCGGCGACGAGCCCACACGCGGCGGCGCCCAGCACGGCCTGAGCGACGCGGGCGACGAAGACGCCGTGGCCGAACACGGCATAGAGGGCCGCGAGGAAATACGGGTAGAGAGGCGCCTGGTAAAAGACGTCCTTCCCGACAAAGTCGGCGCGGATCTCCTCAGCCCACGCGTCGTAGACGACGCTGTCACCGACGAGAATCCGAAAGAACGGCGTGTCGGAGATCTCGGCCAAATAAACGAGCCGTAGCGCCAGCGCCCCAAGAATGATCCACAACACGGAGGCGAGCGCAGCGCGGCTCTGCCGCGCGGAGCGAGGGGGCCCGGGGTTCGCGAGCGGAAGCGAGCCGGACCCCGTCAAGTTGTCACCACACGAAGGTCTCTCGATAGTGCGTCACGACCTTGCGGAGCTCTTCGTCGAACCCGCGCGTCGGCTTCCACCCGAGGCGGGCGACGCGCTCGCTCGACATCGAGTAGCGGACGTCCTCGCCCATGCGGACGTAGTCCGTCTTCATGAGCTCCTCGAGCGGCCGCGGCGGCGCGCCATCGAAGTACAGCTCGACGATCTTGCGGATGACATCGAGGTTCCGCGCCTCGCCCGCGCCCGGCAGGTTGTAGATCGTGTTCGCGACGCCGCGATCGACGACGGTCATGAGGCCCGCGACGAAGTCCTCGACGTGGAGCCAGTTGCGCAGGTTCTTTCCGTCGCCATGCACGGGGATCGGCTTGCCGAGGCCCAGGTACTTCACGGCCTTGGGGATGAGCTTCTCGGGATATTGGCCGATGCCGAAGTTGTTCGAAGGACGCACGATCTGGAACGGGATATCGTAGGTGCGGTGCCACCCCAGGATGAGCATGTCGGCCGCCGCCTTCGACGCGGAGTACGGGTTGCTCGGCCGCAGCGGGGCGTCTTCGGTGTGCAGTCCGGCGTCGCCGTCGCCGTGAACGTCGCCGTAGACCTCGTCGGTGCTGATCTGCACGAAGGTCGGCATCTCGTAGTTGCGCTTGCCGCGCACGAGCTCGAGCAGGTTCTGCACGCCGCCGACGTTCGTTCGCACGAAGTTCGTCGGGTCCATGATCGAGTTGTCGACGTGGGTCTCGGCGGCGAAGTTCACGAGCAGGTCGATCTCGAACAAGTGGGACATTTCCGCGACGTCCGCCTTGGTAAAGTGGAAGTCGCGATGTTGCTGGAGCTCGTCGAGGATCTGGGGGCGCGCCGCGTAGGTGATTCGGTCGACCCCCCACACCTTCCACCCACGCGCGAGGCACGCGCGCGCGAAGTGCGAGCCCATGAAGCCCAGGCAACCGGTGACCGCTACGACGCGTTTCTGCATGCGATCGTGCCTGACATCTTCGCCCACAACGGCGACCGTCGGTGGGAAAACTCCTGGCTCGTCCTAGGGAACGACGCGGTCGGCGGTGGGAACGACGCGGTCGCCGGTGGGAACGACGCGGTCGCCGGCGGGAACGACGCGGTCGCCGGCGGGAACGCGTCGTGAGCGCGTGCGCGGGCTGCGGCGCCGCCCCGATCGTGCCGGTCTTTTCCCTCGGGCGGATGCCGCCCGTGAACGCGTTCGTGACTCCGGCCGAGGTCGCGTGCGAGGAATCCTTCCCCCTCGACGTCCACTTCTGCCCCGCCTGCACGCTCTTGCAGCTGTATCCGACGGTGGCGCCTTTGCGGCTGTTCGCCGACTACACCTACCTGTCCGCGACCTCGCGCACGACGGTCGCGTACCTCGGGCGACTCGCCGAGGCGCTCGCGCGTAAGGTCGCCCTCACAACGTCGTCGAAGATCCTCGAGATCGGCTCGAATGACGGGACGCTCCTCGCCGCGCTCCGCGCGTTCTCACCGAATGTCCTCGGCATCGACCCGGCCGAGAACGTCGCCGCGCGCGCGAACGCCGACGGCATTCCGACGCGGGTCGCGTTCTTTTCGGCCGCCGCCGCGACCGCGCTTCGGGCCGAGGTCGGCGCGTTCGACCTCGTCGCCGCGCTCAACGTCGTCGCCCACACGCCCGACTTCGTCGACCTGCTCGCGGGCGTCCGCGCGCTCCTCGCGCCAGGCGGCACGTTCGTCATGGAGTGCGTCCACGTCATGCAGACGATCCTCCGCGGCGCAATCGACACCGTCTATCATGAGCACGTCTACTGCTTTTCCCTGCACGCGCTCGTCCGCGCGTACACCCGCGTCGGCCTCGTCATCGTCGACGTCGAGACGACGCCCGCGCAGGGCGGCTCGCTGCGCGTCTTCGCGCGCGTGGCCGCGGACAAGCCCGCCATTGCGACGAGCGTCGACGACCTCTTGCGCGTCGAGGAGGAGGCCGGCGTGACGCGCCTGGGGACCTACGCCGCCGTGGGCCAGCTCGCCGAGACCCTGCGGCGCGAGGTCCCGGCTCGCCTCCGCGCCTTGCGCGGCGACGCCCGCCTCGGCTGCCTCGTGGTGGGCCTCGGCGCCTCCGCGCGCGGCGTCGTCCTCCTCAACCACTGCGGACTCGGCCCCGACGACCTCGACTTCGTCGTCGACGACACGCCGCTCAAGCAGGGCAAGCTCATCCCCGGCCGACACATCCCCGTCCACGACTGGACGCACATCCCGCGCGACGAAGAGGTCGTGTGCCTCTTGCTCTCGTGGAACTACCGCGACGAGGTCCTCGCGAAGCTGCGCGCGCGCACGTCCCGCGCGCGCGTGCTCGTGCCTCTCCCCGTGCTCGAAGAGATCACGCTGGAGAGATAACGCGGGAGGCCTGACGCTGTAACAATCGTCGCCGCCGCGCGGGTGTAATACTGCCGCATGGCCAAACGCCCGTACGCGCCCTCGACCGACGGTTCTCGGAAGGTTCAGCTCGCCGCGCTCGACACGGACGGCACGAGCCACCTTCGCAAGGAGGCCGGGCTCGAGGAGCTCGAGCGCTGGGGCGCCGAGTTCGCCGAGCTCGGAAACCTGCTGACGTATGCCGGCACGCACGCGCTGCTCGTCGTCCTACAGGGCCGCGACGCGAGCGGCAAGGACGGCGCCATCCGCAAGATCCTCGACTTCTCGAACATCCAGAACGCCGCCGTCCACCCGTTCAAGGTCCCCACGCCGGAAGAGCGCGCGCACGACTTCCTGTGGCGCGTTCACGCCGTCGCGCCCGCGCGGGGACACATCTCCCTGCTCAATCGCTCGCACTACGAGGACGTCATCGCGGCGCGCGTACACAAGCTCGTCCCCGAAAAGACCTGGCGAAAGCGCTTCGCGCACATCAACGCCTTCGAACGGTTGCTCGTCGACGACGACGTCATCGTCGTGAAGTTCTTCCTCAACGTGAGCCGCGACGAGGAGGTCGCGCGCCTGCTCGAGCGCGAGAAGGATCCGCGCACGGCGTGGAAGCTCAACCCCGGCGACTGGCGCGAGCTGCCGCTGTGGGACGAGGTGACCGCCGCCTACGAGGACGCGATCAACAAATGCGCGACGCCCGAGGCGCCGTGGTACCTCGTGGCCTCGGACAAGAAGTGGTTCCGCAACCTGGCTGTCATCCAGCGGCTCGTCCTCGAGCTCCGTCCCTATCGGAACCTCTGGCTCGAGACGCTCAAAGAGATGGGCCACTCCGCGCTCAAGGAGATCCGCGCGCTGCGCGCGAAAGCCGAGAGACAGGGCAAGGCCTGAACGTAGCGCCGTGCCCTCCTCCCCGACCCTCTCCCCGCGGAACGGGGAGAGGGAGACAGAGTCGAGCTAGTAGCGGTAGTGGTCGGGCTTGTAGGGGCCGGCGACGGGGACGCCGAGGTACTCGGCCTGTTCCTTCGACAGCGTCGTGAGCTTCACGCCCACCTTCTTGAGGTGCAGGCGCGCGACCTTCTCGTCGAGGATCTTCGGCAGGACGTAGACCTTGCCCGACGCGAACGTCATGCCGGTCATCGCGTCCTTGCCCTTGACGGCGTTCTCCCACAAGGCCATCTGGGCGATTGTCTGGTTCGTGAACGAGTTCGACATGACGAAGCTCGGGTGCCCCGTCGCGCAGCCGAGGTTCACGAGCCGACCCCGCGCGAGCAGCGTGATGCGCTTGCCACCCGGCAGGATGAACTGGTCGACCTGCGGCTTGATGTTCTCCTCGCGGACCTCGGGGTTCGACTCGAGCCAGCTGACCTGGATCTCGCTGTCGAAGTGGCCGATGTTCGAGAGGATCGCCTCGTCCTTCATGACGCGCATGTGCTCGCCGCGGATGATGTCCATGCAGCCCGTCGCCGTGACGAAGATGTCACCGATCGGCGCGGCCTCTTCCATCGTGACGACCTCGTAACCTTCCATGGCCGCCTGCAGCGCGCAGATCGGATCGACCTCGGTGATGAGCACGCGCGCGCCCAACCCGCGGCCCGCGTGCGCGCAGCCCTTGCCGACGTCGCCGTAGCCGGCGACGACGAGGACCTTGCCCGCGACCATGACGTCCGTCGCGCGCTTGATGCCGTCGAAGAGGGACTCGCGGCATCCGTAGAGGTTGTCGAACTTCGACTTCGTGACCGAGTCGTTGACGTTGATGGCGGGGATGAGGAGCTGGCCGTTCTTCGCCATGTCGTACAGGCGGTGCACGCCCGTTGTTGTCTCTTCGGAGACGCCCTTGATCTCCGTGGCGAGCTTCGTATAGCGGCCCTTGTCGGCCTTGAGGCTCTTGCCGAGCAGCGTGAGGATGACCTTCATCTCTTCCACATTCGTGGACGAGGGATCTGGCACCTTGCCGGCCTTCTCGAACTCGGCGCCCTTGTGCACGAGCAACGTCAGGTCGCCGCCGTCGTCGAGCAGAAGGTTCGGGCCTTTGCCGCCCTTGAACGCGAAGACCTGCGCGTCGATGTTGTCCCAGTACTCGGGGAGCGTCTCGCCCTTCCACGCGAACACGGGCACGCCCGCCTTCGCGATGGCGGCGGCGGCCTCGTCCTGCGTCGAGTAGATGTTGCACGACGTCCAGGTCACCTCGGCGCCGAGCGCGACGAGCGTCTCGATGAGGATGGCCGTCTCGATCGTCATGTGGAGGCAGCCGGCGATGCGCGCGCCTTTGAGCGGCTGCGCGGCGCCGTACTCCTCGCGGAGCGACATGAGGCCCGGCATCTCCTTTTCGGACATGCGGATCTTCTTGCGGCCCAGCTCGGCGAGGGAGAGGTCTTTGATCTTGTAGGCGGGGAACTCGGTGCGGCTTTCCATGTCAGTCTCCTTGGTTTCCAGTCACGTTCGACAACTACGAATCAGCGAATTTACGAATCAGCGAAATCGAAATCAGTTGAGGCTCGGCCCCGGCTTGCGCGCGACGACCAACTGCAACGCAGGCGTCTCCCGACCGCGCAAATGCGTCGCGTGCACGACCACGAGGCCCGAACCTTCGACCCATGCGCGCAGCTTCGCCGGCTCGAAGCCGAGCCAGACGTGGCCGCGCTCGCGCAGGGCTTCATCCTCGTGCGGGACGTGATCGACGACGACGAGGTGGCCTCCCGGACGCGCGAGACGGGCCGCGGCCACGAGCAGGTCCTGCGGGCGCGCGACGTGGTGGAGCACGCGTGACACGACGACGAGGTCGGCGCCGCCGGCCGATTGCGCGAGGCGGCCGATCTCCTCGACGATGCCCGCGTCCTCGACGGCGCCCTCGCGCAGCCGCACGTTGGGCAGGCCGAGCGCGCTCACCCGCTCCGCACAGCGCGCCAACCGCGCCGCGCTTCGGTCGAGGGCGACGACGCGCTCGTACAGCGGCGACAGCAACGGCAAGAGCGCGCCCTCGCCCGCGCCGACGTCGACGGCGAGCGCGCGCCCCGGCAGCAACGGCGACAGCATGGGCAAGAGCGGCAAGAGCTCCGCGCCGTCGACCGAAATCGTTTGGACGATGGGCCCGCCCGCGCCCTCGGCGTGCGCGAACAACCGCCGCGCCGTCTCCTCGCGCTGCGCGACGAGCGCCGGGATCTTCGCGAGGCTGCCGTCTGATTCGCAGAGCGCGCGCCCCGCCTCGAACGCCGCCGCGACGACCGGGTCGGAGGCGACGTGCGTTTCGGCCCTCATCAGCGTGCGCGTACCGTCCTTGCGCGACGCCAGCAGCCCCGCCTCGCGCAGCGGCTGACTCTTGCGCGTCACCTGCGGCTGGCTCTCACCCAACAACGTCGCGAGCTCGCCGACCGTCAGCTCCTCGGCCGCGCAGAGCGCGAGCAGCCGCAACCTGTCCTCGTCGCCGAGGAGGCGAAACAGGTCGGCGCGCGGCTCGGCTGCAAACACCCCGTCAGTATATGCATTCATGCGAATGAATGCAATATCCAGTAAGCGCGCCCCAATACCGTGGAAATACAGCAGGCGCGCCTTTCTGGCGCGCCCCGCTTAGTTGACGCGGACGAGCGTCGCGTCGGTGACTTTGAACTTCTGGAGGCCGACGCCCGACGTGTTGTCGGCGCTCTCGGTGAACATCGGGAGGTTGTCGATGATGAGCGGAACGACGTCGCCCGCCGACAGCGTCGTCGAGAAGTCCATCGAGAGCTGCGTGCCCGTCGTGAGCGTTCCCGCGTGTACGAGCTTCGTGCCGCCGCCCACGTCCGTCGTCGCCGGAGCGAAAGCGGTGGCCGGGCTGCTGTCGAGCGAGCCGATGAAGCGCGGCGGGAGGTTGGTCTGGTCGTTGATGCCGGAGATCGTGAACGTCAGGCGCCACTTCGAGCCCGCCGTCGGGATCGTGATCGTCTGCGTGAACTCGAGCACCGACGGGAGCGAGGACGTCGCGTAGGTCTGCCCCGTGTAGTCGAACGAGATCGCGTTCTTGCTGCCGGCGACGAACGAGAAGCCGGTCAGCGGCGTGAAGTTCGATGCGACCGTCGACTGATCCCAGCCCGTCGTGAGCAGGTTCGGGGCGCCGTTGCCGCAGGTCGCGCTGTTGTCGCCGAAGACGTCCATCTCGAAAATCGAGTAGCCGTACTGGGTCGCGCGGGCCAACCCGAACATGCGCACGTAGCGACCGGTCACAGAGAAACCCGTGAGGTCGTCGACGCGGTGATCGATCGGCGCCAGGCCGGTCCTCGAGACCACGGGCGCGCTCCACGTCGTGCCGTCGTTCGAGACGTCGATGCGGTAGTCCTTCGCGGCGGCGTGCTGCCATTCGATGCGCACGCGGTTGATCGTCTTGACCGAGCCGAGGTCGACACGAATCCACTGGGGATCCGAGTAGGCACTCTCCCAGCGCGTTCCCGTGTTGTTGTCGAACGCGCGGGCGCCGGCGCCCGTGCCCGTCACGGAGCTGACCGTCACGGGGAGCGTCGTCGACGACGTGAGGTCGTTGCTCGCGCAGACACCGCCGCCCGTGCTGCCGCCCGTGCCCGTCGAGCCACCGCCACCGCTGCCGCCGCCGCCCGTGCCCGTCGAGCCACCTCCACCGCTGCCACCGCCACCCGAACCGCCGCCGCCCGTGCCGCCGGTGCCGCAGGAGCTGCCGTCATAAAGGTAGAGCTCCCAAATCGAGTAGCCGTACGCCGTCGCACGCGCCAGGCCGTAGATGCGGACGTAGCGCGCGTTCGCCGAGAGGCCGGTGATGTCGTCGATGCGGTGATCGACCGGCAGGCCGCCCGTGCGCGTCGCGATCGGCGCGCTCCAGGTGACGGCGTCGTTCGAGACGTCGATGCGATAGTCCTTCGCGGCGGCGTGCTGCCAGTCAATCTTGACCTCGGTGATCTTCTTTACGGCGCCGAGATCGACGTAGAGCCACTCCGGATCCGTGAAGGCGCTTTCCCAACGCGTACCCACGTTCCCGTCGATGGCCCGGCTCGCCGGCTGCTTCGGTGACGGGGAGGCGACGACGGCCGTGGGCTTCACCTGAGTGGGCGCGCAGAGCCCCGCCTGAGCGGACTCGACTTCCACGTCGTCCGTTCCAACCGGCATGCAGGCGGAGACGACGAAGAGGGGGCTGACGACTGCGAACGCGACCAGGGGGGAAAGGGTCTTGTGCACGACGGGCTCCTTTTTGCGGAAGTGGGACGCGACATAGTAACGGCTGACGCGTCGGTTTTGCACGTACATCCGGCAACAATTGGGGCGTGCGCGCCCAACCCGTTGAATTTCTACGGGCCTTCGGGCGCCGGAATGAACTCGCTGTCGTCCCCAGGCACCAATGGAAATGGCCCGTCGGGCTCGCCGCGACGCGCAAGCCAATCGTGCCGCGCTTCCGCAAGGCGCGCTTCTGAGCTGGACGCGAAGTTCCACCAGAGGTGGCGCGGCTCGGGGAATGGCGCGCCACCGACGAGCACGAAGCGCGCTCCGCGCTCGGACTGCACGCGCAGCGGGCGGCCCGGCGTGAGCACGACCATCTTCGTCGTCGCGTACGGTCGGCCTTCGGCGACGAGCTCGCCGGAGACGACGTAGACGGCGCGGGCCTCGGCGTCGGTCGGCACATCGAACGCGCCGCCCGCGGGGATCTGCACGTCGAGATAGAGCACGGGTGAGAATGTCGCGACCGGCGAGCGCACGCCGAAGGCCTCGCCGACGAGGACGCGCACCTCGGCGCCGCCCCGGAGCAGCGTCGGCAGCGTCGCGGCCTCGTGGTGGTGGAACGACGGAGCGCTCTCCTCGGCCGCGCGCGGGAGGCCCACCCAGAGCTGCAACCCGTGGACGGTCGCGCCCGTGACGCGCGCGGCGGCGGGCGTGCGCTCGGAGTGCACGATGCCGCGCCCCGCGTTCATCCAGTTGAGATCGCCGGGGCGAATGACCTGGACCGACCCGAGGCTGTCGCGGTGGAGGATCTCACCTTCATAGAGATACGTCACCGTCGCGAGGTTGATGTGCGGGTGCGGGCGCACGTCCATGCCGCCGCCCGCGGCGATCCGCGTGGGGCCGAAGTGATCGAAGAAAATGAAAGGCCCAACGGCGCGATGCTTGCCGGCCGGCAACGCGCGGCGCACGAAGAAACCATCGCCCAGATCGCGCTCGCGCGGCTCGAGCACGAGGGCGACGGCGCCACCGCCATTGTTCGTTGGATCGTTCGGGGTCACGCGGGCACTCTAGCGCGTCTGCCGGTCACGGCGCGGCAGTCACGAGCGCGGGCCCTTGAAAACGAGGGCCTGGTCGCCATCTTGGAGACGCCACCAAAAAAGATCGCCTCCCATGTCGATCCGCGGCCCCTGCGTTCGTCGTGTTGATAGAGGCCAGACCCACAACCCCGCCACACCCCCGAAGGAGAGTCCCCATGCGCTATCTGATGCTGATGTACCCGAGCGAGAAGGCCGAGACCGGCGCGATGCCCGACGCGAAGGGCGTCGAACAGATGACGACGTACAACGAGGAGCTCGCGAAGGCGGGCGTGCTGCTCGCGCTCGACGGGCTTCACCCGTCTTCGAAGGGCGCGCGCATCACCTGGGACGCCGGCGGCAAGCCGGTCGTCACGGACGGCCCCTTCACGGAGATCAAGGAGGTCCTCGGCGGCTACTGGGTGCTTCAGGTGAAGTCGCGCGAAGAGGCCATCGAGTGGGCCAAGCGCGTGCCGTCGCAGGACGCGCGCAAGCTCGAGCTGCGGCAGATCTTCGACCTCACGGACTTCCCCGCCGACGTGCAGAAGGTCGCCGACAACGCGACGGTGCGCGAGGCCGTCGAGAAGCACGCGCGCTCGTAGACGACGAGGAGGCCCAGCGATCGGCGGCGTCCCCTTGTAGGATGTCGGCCTTGATGGCCGTCGACGCACGCGCCGCGATCAGCGCGGTCTTTCGCCTCGAGTCCCCGAAGCTCATCGCGGGGCTCGCGCGCATCGTGCGCGACGTCGGCCTCGCCGAGGAGCTCGCGCAAGACGCGCTCGTGACGGCGCTCGAGCGCTGGCCCGAGACGGGGGTGCCCGACAACGCGGGCGCCTGGCTCATGGCGACGGCGAAGAACCGCGCCATCGACCACCTGAGGCAGCGCAAGCTCGCCGCGCGGAAGCATGACGAGCTCGGGCGCGACGCGGACGCGCGACAGGACAGAGGCGCCGAGACGATCGAGGACGCCGTGGACGACGACATCGGCGACGACCTGTTGCGGCTCGTGTTCACGGCGTGCCACCCGCTGCTCTCGACCGAGGCGCGCGTCGCGCTCACGCTCCGCCTGTTGGGCGGCTTGACGACGGACGAGATCGCGCGCGCCTTCTGCGTGCCCGAGCCGACGATCGGGCAGCGAATCGTGCGCGCCAAACGCACGCTCGCCGACGCCCAGGTGCCCTTCGAAGTCCCGCGCGGCGCCGCCCTGTCGGCGCGGCTCGCGTCGGTGCTCGAGGTCATCTACCTCATCTTCAACGAGGGCTATTCAGCGACGGCGGGCGACGACTGGATGCGCCCGGGCCTGTGCGAGGACGCGCTCCGCCTCGGACGCGTGCTGGCGGCGCTCGCACCGGGCGAGGCGGAGGTGCACGGCCTCGTCGCGCTCATGGAGATTCAGGCGTCGCGCGCGGCGGCGCGCACAGGCCCCACGGGCGAGCCCATCTTGTTGCTCGAACAGAACCGAGGCCGCTGGGATCGCCTGCTCATTGCGCGCGGGCTCGCGGCCCTCGCGCGCGCCGAGCTGCTACGCCCCGCCCCGGGGCCCTACGCGCTGCAGGCGGCGATCGCGGCGTGTCACGCGCGCGCGCGCACGGCGGCCGACACCGATTGGGCGCGTATTGTCGCGCTGTACGACGTCCTCGGGCGCGTGACGCCCTCCCCCATCGTCGAGCTCAACCGCGCCGTAGCCGTCTCGATGGCCGAGGGTCCAGCGGCGGCGTTGCCGCTCGTCGACGCGCTCACCGCAGACCCCGCCCTCGCCGGCTATCACCTGCTGCCGAGCGTGCGCGGTGATCTGCTCGCGAAGCTCGGGCGCGCCGCAGAGGCGCGCGCCGAGCTCGAGCGCGCGGCCTCGCTCACGCGCAACGCGCGCGAGCGGACGCTGTTGCTCGCGCGCGCCGCGGCCCTGACCTGACGGTCAGTTGACGCCGAGCAGCTCGACGTCGAACACGAGCGTCGCGTTCGGCGGGATGACGCCGCCCGCACCGCCCGCGCCGTAGCCGAGCTCCGGCGGGATGCGGAGCTGACGCCTGCCGCCGATCTTCATGCCGGCGACGCCTTCGTCCCAGCCCTTGATGACCATGCCCTGGCCCAGCTTGAAGTCGAACGGCTCGTTGCGGTCGACGGAGCTGTCGAACTTTTTCCCGTCGGTGAGCCAGCCCGTGTAGTGGACCTTGACCTGATCGCCCGACTTGGCGACGGCGCCTGTGCCCTTCTTCTGATCCCAATACTGAAGGCCGGACTTCGTCGTCGTGCCTTTGCCCGTCGTCTTCGAGGGGCCGCCCGCGGCGGCGGGGCCCGCCTGCACGTGCGCGGTGAACGAGACAGCGGCCAGAGTGAGCGCGGCCAAGGCAGCGATGCGAACGAACGAACGGCGGAAGGACGTGACCATTGGGACCTCCAGTTGGGGGGACCAGAAACGTAACATGACGGCGCTCAGGCGGCCGCGCGAGCGCGATGAGGTCGCGCGCGGGCGCCTTTCACCTGCGCGCGTCCCAGGCGGAGACCGCGGCGAACGCGAAGAACAGCAACGCCGCGCCGACGCGGACCCACCGCGCCTGCGCGCGCGCCGCGAGGCGATCGCCGAGCCACACGGCGAGTCCGTCGGACAGCATCATGCCGGCCGTGGTGCCGAGCGTGACGCTCACGAGCGAGCGGTAGCGCGACGCGAGCGCGACGGTCGCGAGCTGCGTCTTGTCGCCCATCTCGGCGAGAAAAAACAGCGCGGCCGTCGTGAGGAACGGGCCGTAACGCGAGGGCTGGGGCGCGTCGTCGAGGGAATCCGGGCGCAGCGTCCAGAGCCCGAACACCACGAACAGGACGGCGAGCGCGAGCGACATCGCGCGCGGCGACACGTGCGCCGCGACCTGCACGCCCACCGTCGCGGCGAGCGCGTGGTT
>JBBQJG010000138.1:0-14428 GCA_038325725.1 Polyangia bacterium
AAGATGCCGCCCATGAGGATCGTCGGGGGTAGCACCGTGACGCAGGCGAGGACGAACTGGCAGACGAGGATCGTGTCGACGCCGAAGCTCGTCGAGCGCAGGAGCCACGTGAAGACGAAGGGCAGGCGGTCCGTGCAGAGGTAAGAGACGCCCACGGCGACGGCGATGCCGAGGTGCAGGCCCGCCAGCCAGCGCACGGGGTGGGCCGACCGCTGCGAGAGCCGACCGAACAGCGCCGTCCCGATGCCCAGGCCGACGAGAAAAGCCACGAGGATGATCGTGAAAGAGAAGATCGACGAGCCGATGAGCACGGCCAGCGCGCGCGTCCACATGACCTGCAGGGTCATGGCCGTCGCGCCCGAGACGACGAAGGCCCCGAGGGCCACGCGGCGCGAGAGGGGGTCGATGATCGCCTCGGGCGGCAGCGCCTGCGCCGTGATCGTGCCCGCGGCGGCCGCCTCGTCGAGCAGGGCCTCCATCGAGGGTGCGGGCGTCGACTCGGCGGGCAGGAGGCGGCGCGCGACGAGCACGGCGGCGGCCAGCGTGAGGTTGAACGCCGCGGCCGTGACGTTGGTCCAGCGCAGCCCGAATTGCGGCAGGAACACGAAGCCCGCGAGGAACGCGCCCGCGACGGCCCCGAACAGGTTTATGGCGTAGAGCGAGCCGATGCGCAGGCCGACGCGGCGAAGCTCCCAGGGGTGGCGCACGAAGTGGCGCGCGAGGATGGGCAGGGTCGCGCCCATGAGCGTCGTCGGTAGGAGCAGCAGGCCCGCCGACGCGACGAAGCGCAGCACGGACAACAACGCGTATCTGTCCCCGAAGGCGGCCCAGAGCCAGTGGTTGAGGGCCGGGTAAAAGGCGATGGCGATGGGGACGAGCAGCGCGTAGACGCCGATTGCGGCCTCGGCGGTCGCATAAATGCGCAGCGGCGACTTGAGCCGGTCGGCGAGGCGGCCCGCGAGGTATGACCCGAGGCCGAGGCCGCCCATGAAGGCGGTCAGCACCGTCGAGACGGCCAGCGTCGTCGAGCCGAAGACGAGGGTCAGCATCCTCGTCCAGAGCATCTCGAGGATGAGGCCCGAGGCGCCCGACAGGAAGAAACAGGCGAGGATGACGGCCCGCATCGGGCGGCACTCTAACCTGATACCTTCCCCCGTGAGGCAACCGGAGCTTGGGGACGACGGTCAAAGATGCCAACTCGACGATGCTTGGCGTATCCGTGATCGAAGGCCTATCTGCGGGAGAGCGGGACGGGGCGCGCGCCGACGAGGCGGCCCTCGTCGACGCCGTGCGCCGCGGCGCGCCCGGCAGCCGCGAGGCCATCTATCACCGTTACAAGCGGCGCGAGTTCGCCCACGCGCTGCGCATCGTGGGCCCGGGCGACGCAGAGGAGGTCGCGCAGGAGGCCTTCATCCGCGTCTTCCGGGGCCTGCCGAAGTTTCGCGGCGAGGCGGCGCTCGGGACGTGGATCTACCGGCTGGCCGTCAACGCGGCGCTGTCGCACCGCGGGCGGCGCGCCAACCTGCCGACGTTGTCCCACCGCGACGGCGAGGACGGGGGCATGGTCGAGCGCGCCGCCGCCGCGCCACCCGAGACGGGGGACGGGGCTCTGCGCCGGCAGCTCGAGCGCGCCCTCGCGGTCCTGCCCGTGGGCTACCGGACGGTGATCGTCCTGCACGACGTCGAGGGGCTCGAGCACGAAGAGGTCGCCGCCATCCTCGGCTGTCACCCGGGCACGTCGAAGTCGCAGCTGCACAAGGCGCGCGCGCGGCTGCGCGAGACGCTGGCCGCGCTGGGCATCACGGCGGCCGAGCTGCTGGAGAACGCGTGACGAAGCCGTGCGCGCGCGGCGGCCTCGCCGACGAGCGGCTGTCGGCGTTCGTCGACGGCGATCTGCCCAGCGTCGATCTCGCGAACGTGCGGCGCCACCTGGACGAATGCCCGGCGTGCGCGCTCCGCGCCGACGAGCTCGCGGCCTTGGCGCGCGCCGCGCGCACGCTCGATGCGCCCGAGCCGCCGCCGACGTTGTGGTCTTCGATCGAAGGCGTCCTCGAGGGACGCCGGGGCGAGGGCGCGCTCGACGAGCGTCCCTGGTGGCAGCTCGGGGGGCGCGCCTTCGGCGTGGGCGCGCTCGCGGGGGCAGCCGCCGTCGCGCTCGTCGTCTTCGGCGCGAGCGCGCTGCGCCCGGGCGCGGCGCCTGTCGCGGTCGTCGCCCGCGAGCGTCCCGCGGCTCAAACGCAGGTTGTCGATCCGTTGCTCGTCGAAGCCGAGGCCGAGTTCGCGCGCGCGGCCTCGGCGTACGAGCGCTCGATCGAGAAGCTGCGGGGGCTCATCGCCCGACAGGAGTCCGCGTGGTCGCCCGACGCGCGAGCGCGCTACGCCGACCGGCTCGCGCGGCTCGACGAGGCCATCGCACGCACGCGCGAGGCCGCGCGCCGCGCGCCCGTCGACAGCGTCGGGAACGAGCAGCTCTTCGCGGCCTACCAGCAGAAGATCGCGTTCCTCGCGGCGGCCGTGCAGCGGGGCGGCGGCGCGTCGCAGGCCGACTGGCGGGGGAGCGCTCCGTGAATAGGCGCGTGCTCGTCGTGCTCGTCGTGCTCGTCGCGACGCCGCTGTGCACGACCGGCGTGGCGCGCGCCGAGGGCGACGCCGGTGCGATGCTCACCGATCGCCGCGAGATCATCGTCCCCGTGCCGCCGGGCAGCGTCGAGGTCATCCGCATCGACAACCCCATGGGGCGCGTCGAGGTCCGCGGCGCCACGGGCAAGGTCGACGCGATCCACGTCATCGCCGAAAAACGCGCGGCGACGGCCGAGGCGCTCGGCCGCCTGCGCGTCCACTACGCCGCGTTCGCGAGCGGCGAGGTGCAGCTCGACACGCGCGTCGAGCTCGAGGGCCGCGAGCGCTCCGTGCCGCTGTCGGGCAGCGGCATCGATTTGATCGTCGAGGTGCCGCCCGATGTCTCCGTCGAGGCGAAGACGTTCGGCGGCGACGTGTCGGCGTCGGGGCTACGCGCGGGCGCTCGCCTCGAGACGACGGGGGGGCGCATCGGCGTCTCGGACGTCAGTGGCGGGGTCGTGACGCGCCAGCTTCGTGGCGGTCAGCGCGTCGCGGGCGTCGAAGGGGATCTCGATCTCGACGGCGTCGAGGGCGACATGGACCTGTCGCGCCTTTGGGGCGGGCGCGTCGACGCGCGCGTCGTCGACGGCAGCATTCGCGCCGAGGACGTCCGCTCGACCTGGGTCCGTCTGCGGACGACGACCGGCCAGATCGTCCTCCTGGGCGTCATTCGGCCGGGCGCTCGCTACGATCTGCGCAGTTACGCGGGCGACGTGCGCGTCGTCGCCGTGGGCGAGCCGGCGGCGTTCGAGCTGCGGGCGCGCTCGGCGGCGCCCCTCGAAACGGCCTATCCGCTGCGCGGCGTGCGGCGCCAGGGTGACTGGACCCGCGCCTTTTCGGGCGCCGGCGTCCCCGGGACGCGCACGGCGTTGCTGGAAGTCTCGTCGACGCTTGCGCGCGTCGTCATTCAGCCGCGCGCCGCGGCCGAGCGATAGTCGATCGCGCGGCGATAGGTCGGCGCGCTCGGTCGGGAGGTGTTACTCTATCGATCCAACAGTCGATGCGCATCGGGATCTTCTCCGACACTCACGCGAACATCGAGGCGCTCGAAGCCGTCATCAAGGCGCTCGAAGCCGAGGGTGTCGATCAGTACGTCTGCCTCGGCGACACCGTCGGGTACGGAGCGAGCCCCAATGAGTGCTGTGCGCTCGTGCGGAAGAAGGCCGCGCACACGATCCTCGGCAACCACGACGCCGCCGTCGCGGGCCGCATGGACTACTCGTACTACTATCACGCGGCTCGTCACGCGCTCGACCTGCACGCGCGGCTGCTCAAGCCCGAGCACATGCAGTGGTTAAAGACGCTGCCCTACGAGGTTCGCCAGGGCGACGTGCACTTCTGTCACGGCTCGCCGCTCAACATCGAAGACTTCGACTACATCTTCGCGCGCGACCAGGCCGCGCAGTGCATGCAGATCTGGGATCAGCTCGCGCCGCTGACGCTCATCGGGCACTCGCACTTGTGCAAGTCGTTCGCGCTCTCGCCCGACGGCGTCTATGAGGTCGTGTCGGATCGGTTCGAGCTGCGGGACGGGTGGCGCTACATCGTGAGCGTCGGCTCGGTCGGCCAGCCGCGCGACTACGACCCGCGCGCGAGCTACGTGCTGTTCGACACCGAGACGCGCCTGTTCGAGTTCAAGCGCGTCGAGTACGACATCAAGGCCTCCGCCGAGAAGATCTTCGGCACCGACCTCGAGCCCAACTTCGGGCACCGCCTCTTCATCGGAGTCTAGGCTTGCGTGGGCGTGTGGCGGGCGTGGCTGCCGGCGCGCACGGTCCCCGCGTGACGAAGACCGCCCGCGCGGCCATTGTCCTGGCCGTCGCGCTCATACCCGCTACGACCGCCCACGCCGCCGATCTTTCTCCCTCTCCTCGTTCGCGAGGAGAAGGCCCGGGAGAGGAGTCCGGCGCCGACCCCTGCGCCGACGCCGTCACCTCCGTCTGGAAGGCCATCGTCGATCGCGGTGGCGTCGTCCCCGACATCGAGGACGACGGCACGCAGGCCCCGCCGCTGTGGTGGCACTTCCCGGGCCCGCGTCGCGCCGCGGAGATCTTCGCGGCCGAGGCGCGCGACGCGGCCACCGGCCTTTACGCGAGCGTCGCCGCCGGCGGGCTGGAGTCGGGCGACGTCGTCGTGCGCGTGGCGGGGGCGGGCGCGTGCGGGCGGATGGCCGTTCTCGCGGCACGCGTCGAGGGCCACTGGATGTTCCAAGACGCGGGCGCCTCCGACGGCGCGTCCCGCGACGGGAGCGACGCCTTCTTCGTCGACGGACGCACGCTGCGCCCCGAGGCCTCGGCCTATCGAATCCGCGTCAAGGCCGACAGCTCGCAGGGCCACGCGCGCGAGCTCGCGCGCGACCTCACGCACCTCGAGCGCGTGATCGCCGAACGCCCGCTGCTCGTCCCCAAGGCCGGGCTCGGCGTCGTCGAGGAGAGAGTCCATTCGCTCGTCGACGAGGCCTGGTCGCTCAAGGCGGATCCCGCCTTCGATCTCGAGCGGCGCGAGCTCACGGGCCGCGCGCTCGCGCTCGCGGCGGCGCTCGGCTGGCCCGGCGCGCTCGAGAGCGCGGCGGCCGTGCTCGACGACGTCATCGTGCGCGCGCCGACGCACGCGGCGCCGGCGATCTCACGCGCGAGCGTGTTCCTGCTCGCGGGACAGCCCGGGCGCGCCGTGGCCTTGGTCGAGGCGGCGGCGTCGCGGCCCGACGCGCCCGTGCGCGCGCGCTACGTCCTCGGCCGCGCGCTGCTCGCCGCGGGCAAGACCGCCGACGGGCTCGTGGCGCTCAGGCGTTACCTCGCCGTCCAGCCGCGCGACGCGCGCGCGAGTCAGCTCGTCGCGACGGCCGGACGCGAGCCGAAGCTCGGGTCGCTCCCCGCAGGCGTTCCCGGCCTCCGCTACGAAGCGACGCCCGAGCACTTGGGCGTCACGAGCACGACCTACGGCTTTCACCTCGAGTGGCCGCTGCCGTGGCGGGTCCTCCTCGCGGCGCCTCGGGGCGAGACGGGGGGGCTGTTGCTTCAATTCATCACGGGGCGCGTCCTCGACGACAACGCGGACACGGGACGAGCGTCCGTCACCGCGATCGTCGAGAAGGCTGAGGGCCCCGGCCGCGCCGCCGCCGCGTTGAAGGACATCGCGCGCGAGGTCGTTCCCGTCTCGAAGACCAAGCCGCTCAAGCCGCTCGTGCCGGGCAGTCGGCACGAGGGCTATCGTTTCACGCCGCCCGACGCCGGGCCAGTCGTCGGCGAAGTGACGACGCTGGCGCACGGCGACCTCGCCTATTTCCTCTCGCTCGACGCCCAGGCGCACGCCTACGCGAAGCTGAAGGACGAGTACGCGGCCTTCGTGAAGAGCCTGACGTTCACGCCGGCCCCTCCCTGAGCGGGGCTCGTCGCTCAGAGATCGGCCGCGCCCGTGGCGCGCGTGAGCGCGGCGACGGCGACGTTGTAGTCGAACACCGCCTGCAGGTAGCGGTAGCGCATGTTGAAGAACGCGAGCAGCGCGTCCGTGAGGTCACGCGCCTCGGCGAGGCCGACGGTGAAGTTTTGGGCGACGGCCGAAATCCACGACTTCGCGGCCTTCTCGCCCTTCTGCACGGCCTTGACGCGCTCGCGCGCCTCGTTCACTTCGCCGAAGGCCTTGCGCACCTCGAGGGCGATCCCGCCGAGCGCCTCGGTGCGGCGGAAGCCGATCTCGGCGGCCTCGGCGACGGTGCGGTCGGCGCGCGCGAGCTTGGGCCCGAGATCGAGCTGCATGCGAATGGCCGCCGCGACGCCGAAGGACGTGCTGTTGTAGTAGTGGCTGAGGAAGGCGTTTTGAGGGTCGTCGACCTCTTGCGCGCGCGCGAAGGCGCCCGTGCCGACGAGCACGAGATCGGGATACGCCTTGCGGCGCTCGAGGTCGGCGAGGGCGCTCTTGGCCTTGACGGCGTAGTCGAGGAGGCGCGCCTCGGGCCGGTTGTAGCGCGCGAGATCCTCGTAGTACGTCACGGGGTGTTCCTTGATCTCGATGGGCACGAAGTCGTCGTCGTCGACGTCGACGTCGTCGGAGGATTGAAGGCCGAGCAACGTGCGCAGGCCGTCGCGGGCGTAGCCCTGACCGCGCTTCGCCTCGAGGATGCGGGCGTCGACCTCGGCGCGCACCGTGCGCATGCGCAGCTTGTCGGTGACGCTCACGTTGCCCGTGCCGGCCTCGAGATCCTTGTCGAGCCTCTTTTGGCCGTCGTCCACGTAGCCCGAGCCGTTGTCGAGCATGTCGAGCACGTCGCGCGCGAGCTTCATGCCCCAGTACGCCCTGCGCACGTTCTGCTCGACATCCGCGCGCGCGCCCGCTTGTCGCTCTTGCGCGACGCCGACGCCGGCCTTCGCGGCCGCGACGCCCGCCGAGATCTTGCCGAAGTCCCACACGGGCTGGATGAGCCGGATTTCGGTGCGCGTGAAGACGCGCGTCCACGCGACGTGGTTGATGCTGGCCTCGCCGTTCGTCGTCTGGACGCAGTTCTTCGCGAGGCCGGCAACCTGGACGCTGGGATTCCCCATCTCGTCGGCGCACTTGAGCTCGGGCGACGGCGCGAGGACAGACAGCAGATCGCCCTGCGGCAGCCAGTTGCGCCGCGCCTCCGAGACCTGGGCCTCCATCGCCTCCGCCGCGGCGGCCGTGGCTTGCATGCCGGGGCTCGCCGCGCGCGCGAGGTCGAGCAGCTCGGGCAACGTCAGCTTCTTCGCGTGCGCGGAGGGGGCGAGGACGAGAAGGCCGAGCGTCGCCAGAGTGGCGAGCGTCGTCGCTCCTCGAGCCCGACGCCCGGGGGACCAGATCATGAACCGCATGGGGCCAACACTATACACACGGGGCCGCGTGCCGCCGCGTTTTGAGCCGCGTTTGACGCTCGCGCGGCGGGCGTGTTACCCGCATCACTCATGATCTCGAAACCGAAGAAGCTGCCGACGCACCGCCGGACGCCACGCGCCTCGCGCGTCGAGACCGCGCAGATCGTTCTGCCCGGCCTCACGAACACGCACGGCACGATCTTCGGCGGCATTCTCATGCAGTGGATCGACATCGCGGGCGGCATCGCCTCGGCGCGCCACTCGGGCGGCGCCGTCGTGACCGCGTCGATGGATCGGCTGCACTTCCTCAGCCCCGTGCAGCTCGGCGAGATCGTCATCCTGCAAGCCCAGGTGAACTTCGCCGGCAACACGTCGATGGAGGTCGGCGTGCGCGTGTTGGCGGAAAACCAGGCGACCTTCGAACGCAGGCAGACGACGCGCGCCTACCTGACCTTCGTCGCCGTCGACGACGCTGGGCGCCCGCGCGTCGTGCCGCCGCTCGTGCTCGAAACGGCCGAAGAGAAGCGCCGCTTCAAGGACGCGCAGCGCCGCCGCGCCGTGCGCTTGCGCGAGCGTCGCGCTATGACCGGGCGGCATGGCTGAGACCAACGACGTCGGGTTGCTCGAGAGCGGCGCCGTGCTCTTCGGCGGGCGCGACCGCGAGCTCATCGTCGCGCATGGCGCGGATCGCGTGCGCTTCCTGCACGGCATCGTCACGGGCAACGTCGCGGGCGCGCCGCTCGGCGGCGGTTGTCGCGCGGCGCTGTTGACGCCCAAGGGGCACGTCGTCGCCGATCTGCAGATCTTCATTCGCCCCGACGACATTTGGATCGTCGTCGACGCGGGGCAGGGGGACGCCACCGCCGCGGCCCTCACGCGCTACGCGATCATGGACGACTTCGCGGCCGTGCGGCGCGGCGGGTTCGCCGAGCTCGCCGTGTTGGGTCCGGACGCCGGCCGCCTCCTCGTGGAGGCCAAGCTCGTGCCCGAAGGCGGCCTGCCGGGGCCAGCGCTTCACGCGCACGCGTCGTTCGGCGACCTGTGGATCGTGCGCACGCGCGAGCTCGGGGCCGACGGCTATTGGGTCGCGGGCGCCGCCGAGGTGCTGTCGGCGCGTGGCGCGCTCGCGCAGACCGGCGTGCC
The DNA here is from genome assembly GCA_038325725.1 of Polyangia bacterium. Lineage (GTDB taxonomy): Bacteria > Myxococcota_A > Polyangia > Fen-1088 > Fen-1088 > DASZFV01. Next base: position 8,589 of record JBBQJG010000138.1, read on the forward strand.
CACGCTGTCGGCGCCGGCGGCCGAGGCCGCGCGCATCACCGCGCTCGAGGGCCGCTGGGGCGCCGAGATCACGCCCGACTACTTTCCCATGGAGGTCGGCCTCACGGGCGCGATCGACTACGACAAGGGCTGCTACCTCGGCCAGGAGCCCATCGTGCGCCTGCGCGACCGCGGCCACATCAACTGGCGCCTCGTGAGCCTCGACGTCGCGGGCGATGAAGTTCCCGCGCCCGGCGACGCGCTCGAGAGCGACGCCAAGGCGAAGGCCGGCAAGATCACGAGCGCCTCGCGCTTCGCGGCCGGCCCCGTCGTCGCCCTGGCGATGCTGCACGTGAGCCTCGCCGTGGGCGCGGATGTGCGCATCAAACACGGCGCTGGGACGCTCGCCGCGCGGGTCCGCCAGAGCGTCTAGGGGCTGGGCCGACCGGGCGCGCCGCGCCTGGGGAGTTGACAGCGCGCCGACAACACAGTTAATTGCGTCCCACAATGGGAAGACGTGACAACCGGCGCTCGATGAAAATGCGCCGACGCATCAGCCAGAAGAAGCTCAAGGCCCGCCAGAAGCGCCAAAAGGTCGCCAACGCGAAGGCGACGGCCCCGAAGACGAAGAAGAAGGCCGCTCCCAAGGAGTAGCGGGCGCGGGCCCGCACCCCGCGCGTCGTGCAAAACGCCGCCGCCCCTACGGCGCTGATGCGCCAGTACCTCGACGTCAAGGCGAGGTATCCGGACGCGATCGTCTTCTTTCGCCTCGGGGACTTCTACGAGATGTTCTACGAGGACGCGACGTACGTCGCGAAGACCCTCGGCCTGACCCTCACGACGCGCGACAAGGGGAAAGAAGACCCCGTCCCGATGTGCGGCGTGCCGCACCACGCGGTGCGCACGTACCTGGTCAAGCTCACCGAGCTCGGCCACCGCGTCGCCTTGTGCGAGCAGCTCGAGGACCCCAAGGTCGCTCGTGGCATCGTCAAGCGCGACGTCATCCGCGTCGTCACGCCGGGCGTGAACCTCGACGAAGAATCGCTGGAACCGTGTGAGCCGAGCTTCGTCGCCGCCGTCGCGGGCGACGCGCGCCGCGGCTTCGGCCTCGCGTTCCTCGACGTCACGACGGGCGCCTTCCACGCGACGGAGGCGCCCACGATCGACGCGCTCGTCGACGAGCTGGCGCGCGCCGAACCGCGCGAGCTCGTTCTCGACGCGAACCCGCTGGACGACGGTGAGCTGGGGACGTTGCTCCGCCGGGCCTACCCGCGTGTGCCGCAGGCGCGCGTGCCCGCGGATGCGCCGCGCGAACCGGACCCTGCGGCGGCGTCGCTGCGCGCGCTGCTGCGCGGGACGTTCGACGTCGCGCTCGCCGAGCGCGCGCCCTGGGCCGTCGTCGCGGCGGCGCAGGTGCTCGCCTACGCGGGCGCGACGCAGCCGGGCGCGACGCTGCCCGTCTCGCGCCTCGACCTGTACCACCGCTCCGACACCCTCGTGCTCGACGAGCAGGCGCGCGCCCACCTCGAGCTCACCGAGTCGCTCCAAACCCGTCGGCGCGCAGGCTCGCTCATCGACGTCATCGACGAGACGCGGTCAGCGATGGGCGGGCGCCTGCTGCGTCGCTGGCTGTTGTTCCCGCTCGTCGATGTCCCCGCGATCCGCCGCCGCCACGACGCTGTCGAACGCCTCGTCGGCGCGCACGAGGCCCGCGACCGCGCCCGCAAGCACCTCGGCGACGTCGCCGATCTCGAGCGCCTCGTGGGCCGCGCGCGGCTCGGCGTCGCGTCGCCGCGCGATCTGTCGGTCTTGGGACGCTCGCTCGCCCGGCTGCCCGAGCTCGTCGCGGCGCTCGACGACGCACGCGCGGGCGAGCTGCTAGGCGCGCGCGACGCCGCCGACGACCTGCTGCGCTTGGGCGGCGGCGAAGACCTCGCCGGTGACCTGGCGGAGCGACTCACGAGCACGCTGCGCGCCGACGCGCCTGCCGTCACGAAGGAAGGCGGCTACGTCAACGCGGGCATCTCCGACGAGCTCGACGAGCTCGCGGCGATCGCGAGCGGCGGCCGCGAGGGCCTCGTCGCGATCGAGGCGCGCGAGCGCGAGCGTACGGGCGTCGCGTCGCTCAAGGTGAAGTTCAACAACGTCTTCGGCTACTACATCGAGATCACGCGCTCGCACCTCGCCAAGGTCGAGATGCCGGCCGACTACACGCGCAAGCAGACGGTCGCCAACGCCGAACGCTTCGTGACGCCCGAGCTCGCCGACTTCGAACAGAAGATCCTCACGGCCGACGAGCGGCGATGCGCCCTCGAGCTCGAGATCTTCCTCCACCTACGCGACGAGATCGCGGCGGCCGCCGACCGGCTGCTCGCGCTCGCGGCGCGCGTCGCGACCGTCGACGCGCTCGCGGGGCTCGCCGAGGTCGCGCACCGCGCCGGCTATTGTCGCCCCGTCGTCGACGACTCAGGCGTGATCGATCTGGCCGACAGCCGCCACCCCGTCGTCGAGCGCCTCGCGGCCGCGGGCGCCTTCGTGCCGAACGATGTCCGCCTCGATCCGGCGCAGGAGCAGGTCCTCATCGTCACGGGGCCCAACATGGCGGGCAAGTCGACGCTCATCCGGCAGGTGGGCCTCACCGTGATCCTCGCGCAGATGGGCAGCTTCGTGCCGGCGCGCGCGGCGCGGCTCGGCGTGTGCGATCGCGTGTTCACGCGCGTGGGCGCCGGCGACAACCTCGCCCGCGGCGAATCGACGTTCCTCGTCGAGATGCGCGAGACGGCCCACATCCTGCGATACGCGACGCCGCGCAGCCTCGTCATCCTCGACGAGATCGGCCGCGGCACGTCGACCTACGACGGCGTCTCGATCGCGTGGGCCGTCGCCGAGCACCTGCACGATCGCGTCGGCGCCAAGACGTTGTTCGCGACGCACTACCACGAGCTGTGCGCGCTCGCCGGCACGCACGCGCGCGTGCGCAACGTCAGCGTGGCCGCGCGCGAATGGAAGGGCGAGGTCGTCTTTCTGCGCAAGCTCGCCGCCGGCGGGGCGAGCCGGTCGTTTGGCGTCGAGGTCGCCAAGCTCGCCGGTCTGCCGCCCGCGGTTGTCGAGCGCGCGCGCGCCATCCTGCGTACGCTCGAGAGCGACGGGGGCGCGCGCGGAGACGCGCCCCAGCCGGTCGCGCCCGCGAACGCCGAGCCCGCGCCGCAGCTCGGCCTGTTCGATGCCGCGGGCAAGCAATCCCCGCAGCAGGACACCGCCGCCGACGAGGTGCTCGCGACCTTGCGCGCGCTCGACGTCGACGATCTGTCCCCCCGCGCCGCGCTCGACCTGCTCGCGACCCTGACAAAGAAATTGACGGAGCCCGGGTAACGGCGTCCAAACTTAGGGGCCGCGCGGGCCCGCGCGGCGCCGAGATGTTGTCAGCCGCTCGCACGCTCCTCGTCCTCGCGCTCGCGCTCGCGCCCTCGCTCGCCCTCGCCGCGCCGCCGCCCGCAGCGACACCGGTCGCTGCCAAGCCGCCCGTCCCCAAGCCGCCCGCCGCGAAGCTCGTCGTCTCGAAACCGGCCGCGGCGAAGGCGACGGCGCCTTCCGGGGCGAAGCCGGTGGCGAAAGCGAAGCCCGGGCGGGCGAAGGGCCCGAAGGTCCCCAGGACGACGACGGTCGTGCTCTTTCACGTCAACCGCCACGACACGATGACGCTGCGGCTGCGCGACGCCCAAGGCAAACCGATCGCCGCCCGCCCCCAGCAGAAGCGTTTCGATCGCTTCCTGCGTTGCCACTACACGAACAAGCAGCATGCGATGAACCCGCGCCTGATCCGCCTCCTGTACCAAACGGGCCGCCACTACCCGGGCAGGCGGCTCGAGGTCGTCTCGGGCTACCGCAATCCCACCGTCGCGAAGAACCCGCACAGCCCGCACATGAAAGGGCTCGCTTGCGACTTTCGCGTCGCCGGCGTCAAGAACACAGAGCTGCGCGACTACCTGCGCGGCAACATGCAGAAGGTGGGCGTCGGCTATTACCCGAACTCGTCCTTCGTGCACCTCGACGTCCGCAAGGATCGGTCGGCGTTCTGGATCGACTACTCGGGGCCGGGCGAGCGCGCGATGTACTCCCAGTCGCCCGCCGAGGATCTCAAGACCGGCCGCGCCGACCAGTACCACCCGACGAAGATTGGCGACGAATGGATCGATGACGCGGCGACCGAGGGCAACAACCCGCTGGGCGCCGGTCCGCCGGCCCCGGGCGACAACGCGAACAAACCCCCGGGAGGCTCCGTCCAAGGCTCCGCGCAAGGCACGGCGCTCGCCGGCCAACCAGAGCCCGCCCGAACGAGCGCGACACCCTGATTGTATTTCGATTGTGCTAAGTTGCGCGGGCTCCCCACGTAACGGCCCGAGGAGGCTTCCGATGAGGACATCCAGTGCGTTTCTGTTCGCGTCTGCTCTCGGCATGGCCGTAGGGCTTCATCTTTTGGAGGGCGCTCCCGCGTTCGCGAAGGGCAAGAAGAAGGGGGGCGGCGAGGGCGCCGCGCCGACGGCCAGCTCGGCAGAGGTCAACAAGCTCAAGGCGGTTCGCCTGGGTGACCCCAAGGCCGGCAGCTTCAAGTGGGGCATGAAGCCCGAGGACATCCTCGCGCAGGTTCAAAAGTCGATCGACGCGAAGTACACCGAGCGCATCGAGAAGACCTCCCAGGATCCCGGCAAGCAGCAGCGCATCCGCGACGAAAAAGATCGCGAGTTCGGCGCCGTCAAGAAGAGCTATACGAAGTTCGAGGGCAACAAGACCGGCTGGGACGTCTCGATCATCGGCAGCGAGTTCGAGCAGAACACGGGCGAGGCCGTCATCGTCACGAAGGAAGACATCTGGACGCGGTACTTCTTCTTCTTCGAAGACGGCCTCTACAAGATGTTCCTCGCGTTCAACAAGGACGCGCTCGAGGGCAAGAGCTTCGAGGACTTTGGCAAGGGCATGGAGGCCAAGTACGGCCACGCCAAAGAGGTCTTTCGCGACGAGAAGATCAAAGGCGGCGTTCGCCACGTGCTCGACCATTACGAGTGGAGCGCGGGCGTCGACAAGCTGCGGCTCGTCGACCGTTCGGAGTTCTACGGCGTCTACTGCCTCGTGCTTTACGACGGTGGCATCGCGAGTCGCCTGGCCGAGCGCCGCAAGATCGTGAACCCGCAGGGCGAGCGCCACGACTCGCTCGTCGACGCCGTCACGAAGAAAGACGACAACGGGCGCGACTCGAACGACAACATCATCGACCGCCTCACCGGCAAAGAGGTGAAGAAGCCGGGCGAAGAGGAGCGACACGCCGACATCGTCGTCCCGTCTCCCACGCACGGTGGCCCCTCGGCGGCCGAGGTGAACGGGAAGTCTCACGCCTCCTCTCCCGCTTCAACGCCTGAAAAAGAGCCCACCGGGAAGAAGAAGGGCGCCTCGAAGAAGAACGACGCCCTCGACGGGCTCGAGCTGTAACGCCCTCGACGGGCGCTCGCTCGCCTACGGCTCGCATCGAGCCGCGGGGGGCGGGGTGCGCTCGCTCGCCTGCGGCTCGCATCGAGGCCGGGTGTGGGTGGTGGCGGGGCGCGCTCGCTCGCCTGCGGCTCGCATCGAGCCGCGGCTCACGGGAGGCCTCCACTTGCTTCTGGCTACCGCGCGGCTTCGCCCACCCCCCCACGATTCGGCGACGCGGGCCGCTTGCTAACTTTTCGCCGCCGAGGGGCATCCGCGCCCGGCTCCGAATAGGGCTCGCCGGAGGGACGCGGTCTCGGGGTGTTCGACGGTGAGCGGATGCCCCTCGGCGTCGAAAAGTCCTGGTGGCAGAGGTGGTGTAAGGCGAGACCGCGGCCCGG
>JBBQJG010000139.1:0-14328 GCA_038325725.1 Polyangia bacterium
CGGTTTACCTGCCCTTGTGGTTACCCTTCCCGCCGTTCCCCCACCCGCCAAGCAACTCCACGGGGGGGTTGTTGCCGGTGGTTTTGTGTGGGTTGTGACGGAGTCGGGGGGGGACGGGTGGGGCTCCGCGCGCGACAGCGCCACCGTCGAGGGCGCGCGCCGACTCGGTCGGCATCGACGCGGGCGCGCCGCCGGGGCCGCGGTGCCGACACGCGCCGCTCGCGAGCGCGATTGCCGCGACGAGCAGCCACGCCTCGGGGCGCGCTGTGAATCGATCGGCGACCCTGCCGGCGGCCATGGCTACTCGCGCTTCGGTGATGCCGGCGTCGTGCCGAGGCCGGGCGCGGCGGGGGCAGGCTCGGCGGCCTTCGCGGGCTCGCTCGTCTCGGCGGGCGCGGCGTGTCCCGTCGCGTGCAGCTTGACGGTGATCTTGAGGGCGTGCGCGCCGCCCTTGGCGTGCTGCCAATCGGAGCTGCTGATCATGCGGTCGTGCGCCTCGAACCCGTCCTTCTTGAGAGTGATCGAGTGCGGCGTCGCCGGGTCGAGGTCGTTGGCGGAGTAGGGCGTCGCGCCGACGGAGAGGCCGTCGATGATGACCTCGGCGCCTCCGGGCGTCGTCGTGATCTTGAGAACGTCGGGCGGCGGGAGGGCGCCGCTCTTCGCGGGAGCGCTCTCTCCGCCGGCGGCCGCGGCTTGCGCGGGAGGCGTCTCGCCTTCGGTCGGCGCGGCGGCGGCGCTTCGATGGTGGGCGTGGTGCGAGCCGCTGTCCTTGTCCTTTGTCGACTCCTTCGTCGACTCTTTCGTCGACGTGACGGCGGCGGGCGTCGGCTTGGGCGGTTCCTCGGGCGGGCCAAGGGGGTGCGCGCGGAGGGTGGCGGGCGTCGCCGTCTCGGCGGCGGGCCGCGTGGGGGTCGGCTTCGCTTCAGCGACTTTTTCAGGCGCGGGAGCTTCCGCCGGCTTGGCTTCGGCCAGTTTCGCTTCGGCTTTCGCTTCGGCGGCCGGTGCGGCGGCCGCGAGGGCGTCCGTCGTTTCGACCTTCGCGGGCAGCGTCGCTTCGCCCGCAGGTGCGGCCGCCGCGGTCGCCGCGCCGGGCTCGGGAGCCGGCGCTTGAGTGGTCGTCGTCGTCGTGCGCGACGGGATCAAGTTCATCCCCTTGAGGACGAAGAACCCGCCTCCCCCGACGACGAGCAGGCCGAGCAGCACGAACGGCGCATTCGATTTCTGTCTCTTGGGCGCCTTGCTCGTGAACGAGGGCGCCATGATCTTAGGCGCCTCGGAAGCCGCTGGCAGATCGCGCGCCGTCGCGGGCGCCGTGGACGTGGATGCCGGGACGGCCACCGGCGCGAGGGGCACACCGATGGGTGTCAGAGCTCGCCGCGGGGGCGCGACGAGCGCGGGCGGCGACGCCGTCGGTGGCTTGCCGGCAGGCGCCGAAGCGTCGTCGTCCTCGAGGTCGGGCGCGTCGTCGGTGCGCGTGGGGCCCGACCCGGCCCAGGCCGTCGTCGCGTCTTCGTCGTCGTCTTCTCCGGGCGCGGGGCCGCCAATCGGGATGACCGGCACCGTCTTGACGCGCAGCTCGGGCGCCGTGAAGAGAGGACGCGTGCCCGTGCGCCGCGACGGCGCGTCGCCTACGTCCGCCGACGATTCGAGGACGATCGGTTGCGCGTCAGTCGACTTGCGCACGCGTACGGGCGGCTCGTTCACGACCTCGCGCGCGCCGGTGTCGCGCGCGGCGAAGTCGAGCGGCGGCGCCGGCGCGCCCGTTCCCTCGCCCGGGTCCTCGATCTCCGTGAGGACGGAGAGGGCGCGATCGATGTCGTCCGCCGTCGGCTTTTCGAAGAGCGCCTGGGGCGCGGGCGCGGGTCGCGCCGCGTTCATGCCCGTCGAGGCGCGCGGGCGACCGAAGGCCCCCGAGCTTTCGCGCGGGACGCCGTACGGCGCCGCGGGCTCGACGGCGCGTGCGCCCGAGGCGCGCGTCGACAAAGGACCAGAGCCCGTCGCGGGCCCGGCGGCACGCGGCGCGGCGCCCGTGCCGAACGCGCCCGAGCCGGCGGTCGGCGCCGCCGCGCGCGGCTGAGTGCCGGTCTTGATCGGTCCCGAGCCGGATGTGGCTGTGGATGCGGGCGCCCGCGGCGCGGCGCCGGGCGCGTTCGCGAGCGCGGCGCGCGCGGCGGCCGGATCGAGCGCGGAGAACGTGCTCGACGGGCGTCGCACGGCCAAGCCGCCCGCGGTGCTCGGCTTCGCTGTCGCGCCGGCCTGATCGCGCTTCCCCTTGTCGCTGAGGATCTTCTCGAGGATGGGCTGGCTCGTGGGTGACAGCTTGTCGAACCGCACGCCCATCCCCGGCGTCACGCCGGCGCGCGCGGGATCGTTTTCGCGGATCCAAACGACCGTGCCTTCTCCCGCGAGCAGCGGCGACGCTTCTTGCAGCTGGAAGTCGAAGCGCAGCTGCGTCCCGACGGCGAGCGGCTCGCGCGTGCGGATGAAGATTCCGCCGCGGCTCACATCGACGCCGTAGCGCTCGATGAACTGGTCGAGGTTCGCGCTGCGGAACTTGATCCGCAGGCTCACCGGGCCGCGCGGCTCTTTGGCTGGTGGCTGATCCATGGAGGCAATCGCAAAGGACGCAGGAAGACGGCCGCACTATAAGCGTTCCCGATCGAGCTTTGCAAAGTTGCCATTATCCCTGATATTTTTGCGGCGAACCCACCGGCGAACCCACCTTTGCTCAGGAGCGTCCCCATGAGGTCTCCCCACGCGTCCCTCGGGGCGCTTTCGGTCATGCTCCTCGGAAGCGCGGTTCACGCCGCCGACCCGGCGGTTCACGCCGCCGCGCCGGCGGTTCCGGCGCCCGCGCCCGTCGCCGCGGTCCCGATACGGCCCGCGCCCAAGACGCCGTTCCGCGCGTTGCACGCCGCCGTCGCGTCGGATCATCCGCTCGCCTCGCGAGCGGGCGTCGCGGCGCTCAAGGCGGGCGGCAACGCGTTCGACGCCGCGTGCGCGACGGCGCTCGCTCTCGGTGTGCTCCACCCGGACGCGTCGGGCCTCGGCGGCGGCGGCTTCGCGCTCGCGTACGTCGCGAAGGACAAGAAGGTCTACGCGCTCGACTTTCGAGAGCGCGCGCCCGCGGCGCTCACGGCGTCCCGCTTCCTGAAGGACGGAAAACCCGTCGCCGCGCTCTCGAAGGAGGGCGGCCTCGCCGTCGGCGTGCCCGGTGAAGTTCGCGGGCTCGGCGAGCTCGTCAAGCGTTGGGGAAAGCGCCCGTGGAAGGCGTGCGTCGATCCCGCGCAGAAGCTCGCGGCCAAAGGCGTGCCGATCTCGTGGCGGCTCGCGAAGTCGTTCGAGACGCTCGCGTCGGGGCCGGCGTCCGCGGATCCCGTGTTCGCCAAGATGTTCATGGGCAAGCCCGCCGAGGGCGCGATGCTCGCGCGGCCCGAGCTGGCCGCGACGCTCGCCGCGCTCGCGGCGGGTGGACCGGATGCTTTTTACAAGGGGCCGATCGCCGACCAGATCGTCAAGGCCGTCACGGGCGCGGGCGGCGTCATGACGGCGGCCGATCTCGAGGGCTACGCGGTCACGGAGCGCTCGGCGCTGCGCACCGACTACCGCGGGCTACACATCTATACGATGCCGCCGCCCTCGTCGGGCGGCGTCGCGCTCGTCGAGACGCTGGGCATCCTCGACGCGCGCTATCAGGTGCCCGCCGATCTTCCGAAGGAAGGGCGCCAGTCGCCCGCTTATCTGCACACGCTCGCCGAGGCCTTCAAGAACGCGTTCGCCGATCGGGCGCGCTTCCTCGGCGATCCCGACTTCGTGCAGGTCGACGTGGCCCACCTCACGAGCTCCGAGTACGCGGGCGAGCTCGCGAAGCGCATGAAGCCCGACGGCGTGTTGCCGAGCGACGCGTACGGCTCGCTGGGCCCCACGGCGAAGCCCCTCAACGACGGCGGCACGACGCACATTTCGATCATCGACGCCGCGGGGAACGCCGTCGCGCTCACGACGACGGTCAACCTCTCGTTCGGCGCGAAGCTCGTCGCGGGCGGCACGGGCATTCTCCTCAACGATCAGATGGACGACTTCGTCATGCAGGTCGGCGTTCCGAACTCGTTTGGGCTCATCGGCAACGAGCAGAACGCCGTCGCGCCGAAGAAGCGTCCGCTGTCGTCGATGACGCCGACGATCGTCCTCGACAAGAGCCAGGTGAAGCTCGTCGTGGGCGGCGCGGGCGGCCCCAACATCATCACGGCGACGATCGAGGTGCTGCTGAACGTCGTCGACTGGAAGATGGACGCGCAAGCGGCCGTCACGGCGCCGCGCATCCACCACCAATGGTTCCCCGACATGCTCGGCGTCGAGGCGGGCGTGCCGAAGGCGACCGTCGACGAGCTCACGCGGCGCGGGCAAAAGCCCAAGGACGTGCCGTTCGTCGGCAAGGTGAACTTGGTCGTGCGCACGAAGAAGGGCCTCGAGGCGGCGGCCGAGCCGCGCAGCCCCAGCGGACCGGCGGGCTACTAGTGCCGGCGCGTCGAATCACGAAGGTCCTCATCGCCAACCGCGGCGAGATCGCGTGCCGCGTGATGCGCGCGTGTCGCGAGCTCGACCTCCGCACCGTCGCCGTCTACTCGGACGCCGACAAGAACGCCGTGCACGTGCGCATGGCCGACGAGGCCGTCGCGATCGGCCCGCCGCCCGCGCGCGAGAGTTACCTCGTCGCCGAGAAGCTCGTCGCCGCGATCAAACAAACGGGCGCCGACGGCGTGCACCCCGGCTACGGCTTCCTCTCGGAGAACGCGGCGTTCGCCGAGGCCGTCGCCGCGGCGGGCGCGACGTTCATCGGGCCGCCGCCGTCGGCGATCCGCGCCATGGGCGGCAAGACGGCGGCGAGGGCCCTCATGCAGGCCGCGGGCGTCCCTGTCGTCCCCGGCGACAACGGTGAGGGCGGCAAGGGCTTCGCGAACGTGGCGGAGGCGAAGGAGGCCGCGGCGCGCGTCGGCTACCCCGTCATGTTGAAGGCGGCGTCGGGTGGGGGCGGGCGCGGCATGCGGCTCGTCGACAGTGAGGACAAGTTGGAAGCCGCGCTCGCGGGCGCGCAGCGCGAGGCGAAGGCCGCCTTCGGTGACGACACCGTGTATCTCGAAAAGGCGATCGTGCGGCCGCGCCACATCGAGATCCAGGTGTTCGGCGACGAGCACGGCGGCGCCGTCCATTTGTACGAGCGCGACTGTTCGATCCAGCGTCGCAACCAGAAGGTCATCGAGGAGTCCCCGTCGCCGGCGATCGACGACGCGACCCGCGCGGAAATGGGTCAGGTCGCCGTGCGCGCCGCGAAGTCCGTCGGCTACGTGGGCGCTGGCACGATCGAGATGCTCTACGACGGCGCGTCGAAGGGCTTCTACTTCCTCGAGATGAACACGCGCCTCCAGGTCGAGCACCCCGTGACCGAGTTGGTTACGGGCGTCGATCTCGTCCACTGGCAACTCGCCGTCGCGCAGGGCGAGAAGATTCCGCTCGCGCAGGAGGCGATCCCGCGCCGCGGGCACGCCATCGAATGCCGCGTCTACGCCGAGGACCCCGTGAAGTTCCTGCCGTCGCCGGGGACCATCACGTCGCTGCGCGTGCCGTCGGGCCCCGGGATCCGCGACGACTCGGGCGTCACCGAGGGCAGCGTCATCTCGGTTCACTACGACCCGATGATCTCGAAGCTGTGCACGTGGGGCGAGACGCGCGATGCCGCCATCGGCCGCATGCGCCGCGCGCTCGCCGAGTATCACGTGGGCGGCATCAAGACGAACCTGCCGTTCCACCGCCAGGTCATGCGCCACCCGGCCTTCATCGCGGGCGACATCGACACGGGCTTCATCGAGCGCCACAAAGCCGCGCTCGCGCCCATGACGCCCGACGAGGAGACGGCCGAGCTCGCGGCGATCGCCGTCGCGGCGCACGCGCGTCAGAACGAGCCGGACGCGCTCGATCTTTCGAAGACCGAGATCCCGGCCTGGCGGCGAGACAAGCCGTAACGGCCGCTCAGAGGTCTGATGGCTTCAGGCCGGTGCTTCTGACGATCCGAGCGAGCAGCCTTGGTCCAATTTCGTCGCCGTCGTGAAAAGCGAAGACGACGTCGGGCGAGCCATGCCGCTCGCGAGTTCGGTGCGATCCAGCTTGCCGCTTCACTCTCCAGCCGATTCGCTTGAGGGCTGCCATGACGGCTCGGGCGCGGGTGGACGGCCAGCCGCTCATCGCGACGCCTCGGCGCCGCGGGGATGAGTCAGCGTCAGGCGGCGCGGGACGTGAAGACGAGGTCGCCCGGAATGGATTCGCCGTGGCGGATGCGATCGGCGAGCACCTTGCGGGCGAGCTCCTTGGCTTTGCGCACGGCGACCGCTTTCGTCTTTCCGTACACCATCACGCCACGGAGCTCGCGCACTTCGGCGATCCAGCGTCCGATCGTTTCGCGCTCGGTTTCGATCGTGAGCGTCATCTTCGAGGCTCCAGGGTAGCATCAAACACCCGGGAGGTTCTTCGGCCCCGGCGCCTGGGAAGTGCGTCGCGCGGGCCCGAATTCTCGGCATGGATGCATTGACAAGCGCGATGCGGCGGCGCTAGGTTGGCGGTCTCTTTCGTGTTTTCGGCCGGAAGGTCGAGAGGAGCAGCAGCGATGGCACTCACCCCGACCTCAAGCAGCAGCGGAGCCTCCGGCGAGGGTGAGGTGACGACGCTTCTTGGCCGCGGCAGCGAGTTCGAGGGGAAGCTGTCCTTCGAGGGGACCGTCCGCGTCGACGGCAAGCTGTCGGGCGAGATCTTCACGGACGACACGCTCATCATCGGCGAAGGCGCCGAGGTGAACGCCGAGATCAGCGTCGGCTCGATCATCATCGAGGGCACCGTCCACGGGAACATCCACGCGAAGCGCTCCGTCGAGATCCACACGCCGGCGCGCGTGCGCGGCAACATCTCGACGCCGTCGCTGTCCATCGACAAGGGCGTCGTCTTCGACGGCCAGTGCCAAATGGAACAAAACGGCGCGGCCGCGCCGAAAGGCCGCTCGGGCGGCACCTCCGTCTCCGAAGCGACGATCGACTGAGCTTCAGTCGTCGGAGCCTCTTCAGATCGTCGTCGGAAAGGGCCTAGGGCCTTGACTTGATTGGCGCGATTTGATAACGGACGCCCGGGTTTTTCTAATGGGATCCGCTCTTATCGCACTCTCGGACGTCGCGCCTGAATCGCATGAGCCGCAGCTCATCGATTTGGACGGGACCGTCTTCATCCAGCTCGGTCTTTTCTTCATCCTGATGCTGGTTTTGCGCCAGTTTCTGTGGCGGCCCTACCTGAAGGTCAAAGGCGAGCGTTCGACGCGCGTCGAGGGCTATCGGGAAGAGGCGGTCCAGCTCGAGGCCGAGGCGGCCAAGCGGCTCGCGCAGGCCGAGGTGGCGCTGGCCGAGGCGCGCCGCGTGGGCGCGGGCGAGCGGGCCGAGGCCCGGGCCGTCGCACAGCGGCGCGAGCAGGAGCTGATCGCGAGCGCCAACGCCAGCGCGCAGAAGACGCTGGCCGACGCGCGTGCGCGCGTGGACGCGGCGCTGCAGGGCGAGCGGACGAAGCTGCAGCAGACGGCCGCCGAGGTCGGGATGCAGGCGGCGCGGAAGATTCTCGGGCGCGAGGTGTCGGCGTGAGGCGCCCCCTCGCGATCGTCGGGCTTTTGGCCGCGATGCTTGTGCTGGCGGTTCCCGCGCTCGCGCATGCTGAAGGCGAAGCCGCCGCCGAGCACGAGGGTGGGGCCAAGGCCGAGGCGGCGCCGAAGCTCGATCTCGGCAAGCTCGGCCTGCAGATCCTCAACTTCGCCGTCCTCGCGGGCGTCATCGGCTGGTTCGGTGGCAAGGCCATCAACAAGGCGCTCGTCGCCCGGCACGATCAGCTCAAGGCGGACCTCGCGGCCGCTTCCGAGGCGCGCGCGTCGGCCGAGCGGCGCGCCGCCGAGCAGGAGACGCGGCTCGTCTCGCTCGAGTCCGAGATCGCGGGCATCCGCGCCGGCATCAAGCAAGAGGCCGAGGCCGAGAAGCTGAAGCTCATCGCCGCCGCCGAGGAGCGCGCCAAGCGCATCGGTGAAGAGACGAAGTTCTTGCTCGACCAGCAGGTCAAGCAGGCCGAGGCGTCGCTCAAGCGCGAGGTCGCCGAGGCGGCCGTCAAGATCGCCGAGCAGCTCGTGACGCGCTCGTTCGGCGTTGGCGACCAGCAGCGCTTCATCGACACGTTCGTGAACGACGCGTCAGTGAACGACGCGTCGAGGAACGACGCGATGCCCCCCGGGAGGACCTCGTAATGGCGGCCCTGGCCGGCTCGATCTCGCGGCGCTACGCGCGCGCCTTGTTCTCGATCGGCGTCGATCGCGGCAGCTTCGAGCAGCTCGGCAAGGAGCTCGGGGACTTCGCGGAGCTGTGGGCGGGCTCGGCCGAGCTGCGCCAGGCGCTCGCGAACCCCATCTTCAAGGCGAGCGAGAAGAAGAACGTCCTTTTGGGCCTGCTCCCGCGCGTGACGCCCACGCCCGACGTGCAGAAGTTCCTGTTGCTGCTGCTCGAGCGTCGTCGCCTGCAGGCCGTCGCCAACATCTCGCGCGCCTACCGCGAGATGGCCGACCTGCACACGGGCCGCGTGCGCGCCCAGGTCACGAGCGCGCAGCCGCTCGCGCCCGCCGAGCTCGAGCGCGTGCGCACGTCGCTCGCGCGTCGCACGGGCAAGACCGTCATCATCGAAGCCGCTGTCGACAGCGCCCTCATCGGCGGCCTCGTCGCGCGCGTCGGCGACCTCGTCCTCGACGGCAGCGTGCGGACGCAGCTCGACTCGCTCCGCGACAAGCTCCTGAACTAGATCCCAGCAGACAGAGTAGCCAGCAGACAGAGTAGAAGGAACAGCCTCATGCAAATTCGCGCCGAAGAAATCAGCCAGATCATCCGCAAAGAGATCGACGGTTTCGATCAGAAGGTCGCCGTCTCGGAGACGGGCACCGTGCTCGAGGCCGGCGACGGCATCGCACGCGTGTACGGCCTCGAGTCGGCGATGGCGGGTGAGCTCCTCGACTTCGGCCACAACATCGTCGGCCTCGTGCTCAACCTCGAAGAGGACAACGTCGGCGTCGCGCTCCTCGGAGACTTCGAGCACGTCAAGGAGGGCGACACCGTCAAGCGCACGGGCAAGATCGCGCAGGTCCCCGTGGGCGACGCGCTCATCGGTCGCGTCGTCAACGCGCTCGGCATTCCGATCGACGGCAAGGGCCCCATCACGACGACGACCTCGCGCAAGATCGAGGTCAAGGCGCCCGGCATCATCGCCCGCAAGTCGGTCCACGAGCCGATGCAGACAGGCATCAAGGCCATCGACTCGATGATCCCGATCGGCCGCGGCCAGCGCGAGCTCATCATCGGCGACCGTCAGACGGGCAAGACCGCCGTCGCCATCGACGCGATCATCAACCAGAAGGGCCAAAATATGCGCTGCTTCTACGTGGCCATCGGCCAGAAGCAGTCCACGGTCGCCGCCGTCGTCGAGAAGCTCCGCGAGACGGGCGCGCTCGCGTACACGACGATCATCGCCGCGACGGCGTCTGAGTCGGCGCCGCTGCAGTTCCTCGCGCCGTACACGGGCGTCACGATGGCCGAGCACTACCGAGACAACGGCGGCCACGCGCTCATCGTCTATGACGATCTGTCGAAGCAGGCCGTTGCCTACCGCCAGCTATCATTGGTGCTCCGCAGGCCGCCGGGTCGCGAGGCGTACCCCGGCGACGTCTTCTATCTCCACTCGCGTTTGCTCGAGCGCGCCGCGAAGCTCTCCGACAAGGAGGGCGGGGGTTCGCTCACGGCGCTCCCCATCATCGAGACGCAGGCCGGCGACGTGTCGGCGTACATCCCGACCAACGTCATTTCGATCACCGACGGCCAGATCTTCCTCGAGAGCGATCTCTTCTACTCGGGCCAGCGTCCCGCCGTGAACGCCGGCATCTCGGTGTCGCGCGTCGGCGGCGCCGCGCAGACCGTCGCCATGAAGAAGGTCGCCGGCAAGCTGCGGCTCGAGCTCGCGCAGTACCGCGAGCTCGCGGCCTTCGCGCAGTTCGGGTCGGATCTCGACAAGGCGACCCAGCAACAGCTCGCGCGCGGCGCGCGCATGACGGAGCTCCTCAAGCAGGGCCAGTACGCGCCGCTGCCCGTCGAGAAGCAGGTGCTCATCCTCTTCGCCGTCACGAACGGCTTCACGGACGCGCTGCCCCTCGAGGCGCTCGGCCGCTACGAGCGCGAGCTGTACGCATACATCGACGCGCGCCAGCCGCAGGTGTGGACCGAGATGGTCGAGAAGGGCAACAACAGCAAGGCCTGGGACGCGCTCTCGGCGTCGATGAAGGCGGCGCTGTCGGCGTTCGGCAAGGAGTTCTCGCCGGACGCGACGGCGGTCGCTTAGCGACCCGCCCGCAACTCGGTTTCGCAGAAAGACATGCCTTCTCTCAAAAGCATACGCACGCAGATCGCGTCGAAGAAATCGACGCAGAAGATCACGCGCGCCATGAAGCTGGTCTCGGCGGCGCGGCTGCGCGGCGCGCAGGACGCGATCGTCGCGGCGCGCCCGTACGCGAACGCGCTCGTCGACGTCATCGGTCAGGTCGCCGCGCGCGCGGGCTCCGAGGCGCACCCGCTGCTCGAGCAGCGCGAGCCGAAGCGCATCACGCTCGTCCCCATCACGTCGGACCGCGGCCTCGCGGGCGGCTTCAACGCCAACATCATCCGGGCCGTCCAGCGGTTCGTTTTGGAGCACTCTGACGAGCGTGCCGAGATAACGATGGTGATGGTCGGCAAGAAGGGCCGCGACTACTTCCGCCGCCGCAACGTCACGATCAAGCACGAGCTGCCGGCGGCGACCGGCGTGACGGCGGACGACCTGGCGCGCCAGATCGCCAGCATCGTCGTCGATGCCTTCGTGAACGGCCAGACCGACTCGGTCGTCCTCGTCTACAACGAGTTTCGTTCGGCGGTTCAGCAGCGCGTCGTCCTCGAGCCGCTGCTGCCCCTGTCTCGGGCCAACGGTGCGCCTGAAGCCACGACGCCGATCGACTTCTTGTACGAGCCCGGCAAGAAAGAGCTGCTCGACACCTTGCTCCCGCAGTTCATCGAGTCGCAGGTCTTCCGCGCGCTCCTCGAGTCCGTCGCGTCCGAGTTCGGCGCGCGCATGACGGCCATGGAGAACGCGACGAACAACGCCAAGGAAATGATCGCGGACCTCACGCTCAAGTACAACCGCGTGCGCCAGGCGGCCATCACGAAGGAGTTGATGGAGATCGTCTCGGGCGCCGAGGCCCTCAAGGGTTAGTCTTCGCAACCGCATCGTCGTGGTCGTTCGTCGTTCACAGAGAAAAGAGAGCAACATGTCAGTCGGAACAGTGGCCACCTCCCAGGGAAAGATCGTCCAGGTCATCGGGCCGGTCGTCGACGTCGAGTTTTCGGGCGGCGACTTGCCGGAGATCAACACGGCGCTCCGCATCTCGAACCCGTCGATCAATGACAAGGTCGGCAACCTGGTCGTCGAGGTCGCGCAGCACCTCGGCGAGCGCAGCGTGCGGTGCATCGCCATGGACACGACGGACGGCCTGGTCCGCGGCATGGCGGTCGAGAACACGCACCAGAACATCATGATGCCCGTGGGTCGCGAGATCCTGGGCCGCATCCTCAACGTCGTCGGCGAGCCCGTCGACGAGCGTGGCCCCGTCGTCACGAAGAAGAAGATGCCGATCCACCGGCCGGCGCCGAAGTTCGTCGAGCAGTCGGTCAAGGTCGAGATGTTCGAGACCGGCATCAAGGTCATCGACCTGCTCGCTCCGTACCGCCGCGGCGGCAAGATCGGCCTGTTCGGCGGCGCCGGCGTCGGCAAGACGGTCACGATGCTCGAGCTCATCAACAACGTCGCCAAGAAGCACGGTGGCTTCTCGGTGTTCGGCGGCGTCGGTGAGCGCACGCGCGAGGGCCGCGACCTCTACAACGAAATGTCCGAGTCGAAGCTGTCGGACGGCAACACCGTTCTGTCGAAGACGGCGCTCGTCTACGGGCAGATGAACGAGCCGCCGGGCGCGCGCGCCCGCGTCGCGCTGTCGGCCCTCACGGCGGCCGAGTACTTCCGCGACGAAGAAGGGCAGGATGTGCTCCTCTTCATCGACAACATCTTCCGCTTCACGCAGGCGGGCTCCGAGGTCTCCGCGCTCCTCGGCCGCATCCCGTCGGCCGTCGGTTATCAGCCGACGCTCTCGACGGACATGGGCGAGCTCCAGGAGCGCATCACGTCGACGAACAAGGGTTCGATTACGTCGGTCCAGGCCATCTACGTCCCCGCCGACGACTTGACCGACCCGGCGCCCGCGACGGCCTTCGCCCACCTCGACGCGACGACGGTTCTGTCGCGCGCGATCTCGGAGAAGGGCATCTACCCGGCCGTCGATCCGCTCGACTCGACGTCGACGATCCTCACGCCCGCCGTCGTCGGCCTCGAGCACTACACGGTCGCGCGTCAGGTGCAGAAGATCCTCCAGAAGTACAAAGAGCTCATCGACATCATCGCAATCCTCGGCATGGACGAGCTGTCCGAGGACGACAAGCTCAGCGTCTCGCGCGCGCGCAAGATTGAACGGTTCCTGTCGCAGCCGTTCTTCGTCGCCGAGACGTTCACGGGCGCGCCCGGCAAGTACGTCGAGATCAAGGACACCGTCGCGAGCTTCAAGGAGATCGTCGACGGCAAGTGCGACGACCTGCCGGAGCAGGCGTTCTACATGCAGGGCGGCATCGACGACGTGCGCGCCAAGGCCGAGCAGATGAAGAAGGAATCGGCCTAGGCCGACGCCCATGAAGCTGTCCGTCACCACGCCGCGCGGCGCGCTCGTCGACACCGACGTCGAAGAGGTCACGGCGCCCGGCGCGCTCGGCGAGTTCGGCGTGCTGCCGGGCCACGTGCCGCTCATGTCGGCGCTCAAGCCCGGCGTGCTCGTGTACCGTGGTAAGGAGCACTCGGGGACGGTCGCCGTCGGCGCTGGCTTCCTGCAGGTTGCGCCACTCACGCACAACGACACGGCCCACGATCGCGTGCTCGTTCTCGTCGATCAGGCGCTGGCCTCATCCGGCATCGACAAGGCCGAGGCGCAGAAGGATCTCGTCGCCGCCGACAAGGACCTCTCGGCTTGGAAGGGCGAGCTCGACGGCGCCTACCAGGCCCTCGTCGGCCGCCGCCAGTGGGCCCAAGCCCGCCTCGACGCCACCGACCGCGCCCCCGGCGCCGCGCACTGACCCCGTCAATTCACTTCGTCAGCTCGCGCCGTGCGATAAGGACGGCGTGAGCGAGAAGTTCAGGTTCTTCGTGACGTGCCCGCGGGGCACGGAGGGTGCGCTCAAGCGCGAGCTGCAGGGGATGCGCATCGGGTCGCCGAAGGGCGATCACGGCGGCGTTTGGTTCGAAGGGCCGCTCGCGATGGGGATGACGGTGTGCCTGCACGCGCGCACGGCCGTGCGGGTCCTGATGCGCCTCGCCGAGTTCGACGTCGGCACGGGGCAGGCCTTGTACGACGGCGCGCGCACCGTGCCGTGGCGCCGCTGGCTCACGGTGCAGAGCACGCTCGCCGTCGACGCGCACGTGCGCGACAACCCGGCGCTCACGCACTCCGGGTTCGCCGCGCTCAAGGTCAAGGACGCCGTCGTCGATTCGCTGCGCGACGCGCTCGGCGCGCGGCCCGACGTCGACACGAAGAGCCCCGACGTCTCGATCGTCCTGCACGTCGCGGGGCGCGCCGGCGCGCTGTTCCTCGATCTCGCGGGCGAGCCCTTGCACCGCCGCGGCTACCGCGTCGCCATGACGGACGCGCCGCTCAAGGAGACGCTGGGCGCCGCCGTGCTCGCCCTCGGCACCGTCGCGTTCGACCGTCCCTTCGTCGATCCGATGGCCGGCGGCGGCACGCTCGCGATCGAGCACGCGCTCGCGGCCCGCGGCCTCGCGCCCGGCCTGCGCCGTCGATTCTCCTTCGAGCGCTGGCCGGCGCTCGAACCCGCCGACGTCACGACCTGGAGCGAGCTGCGCGCCGAGGCCGAGGCCGCGGCGCAGTCCGCGTCGTCCCAGGAGATCCCTCCGATTGTGTGCGCCGACATCTCGTCCGAGGCGCTCGGCGCCGCGCGCCGCAACGCCTCGGCGGCCGGCGTCGACGACGTCATCACGTTCGAACAAGCCGACGCGACGACGCTCGAGCGCCGCTGGGACACCGGCACCGTCTGCACGAACCCGCCGTACGGCGAGCGCCTGCAACCGCGCGATCTCGAC
>JBBQJG010000140.1:0-14212 GCA_038325725.1 Polyangia bacterium
TAGCGCCGCCGTCGCAGCGTACGTACCGCTCTTTCCAGATCGGTACGCCTCCACCAATCGCCGCTTCAGATCCAGAGAGTGATCCCGCATCCTAACGTTTGATCACGACCGATAGATCGCGTCAATTCGAAAGCGGTCTAGACTGCCTCTTTGGGTGGGTTCATGCCTTCGTTGTAGCGGCGCAGGTAGCTCTCGGCGGCGCGCGACGCATCGATGCGGATGGCGCGCGCGTACTCGAGGACGTAGCCGCGGACGTAGACGGCGGCGGGCATGTCGCGGAAGCGCTCCTCTTCGATGGCGCGCAGGTGGCGCTCGCTGATCTTGGTCTTGTGCGCGATGTCGCCGAGCTCGATGCCGCGCGCCTCCCGGAGCTTGCGCAGCGCGGGGCCCGTGACGTCGTCGCCGAGATCGACGATGGGCTCGGGCGACTCGTGACGATCGTCGGGGGCCGCGCCCGGGAGGCCGGGGCGGCGCGTGCTGTTGGCGGCGGCCGCGCGGACGGCGCGCGCGAGGTCTGCCTCGGGCAGCGCGAGGTCGTAGATGCGGCGGCGCTCCGGCGCGAATAGCGTGTCGTGCGCGGCGTTGGCGCGAGCGTGGAGGTCGGCGAGCTCCTGCTCGTCATAGAGGCCCGAGATCACCGACGACGTCGACGCATAGATGTCCTTGAGCGTGCGGTAGGCGCGCCGCACCTCTTCGTCACTCACGCCGGGCTCGGTCTCGAGAATCTCGTAGTAGGTCTGTTCCTCCTCGAGGCGCAACGGGCCTGTGGGCGTCGTCCGGTCGCGCTCGCCGTCATTCCCTTGCGACAGCACACGGCGGGCGATGCGTTCGATGTTCTTCGCGACCTTGGCGTCGGGATACTCGGCCATGAGGGGACGGCGCCGGCGCGCCGCGAGCCAAACCGTCTCGTCCGACTCGACGTGGCCGAGGTATTCGAAGGGGTGGCCGAGGCGTCGCCGCGCGGCCGCCTGCATCCAGCCGCCGAGCTTGAGGTCGGGCAGGGTGCGCGTCTGGTTGACGACGAAGCGCGGGCGATAGCGCCGCATCTCCTGCTCGAGCCGCTCGGCGGGTCCGGCGCCTTCGCGCGCCGCACGCAGGAGATCGAGCGCCGCGCGCGGCGGGCCCTGCGGATTCGTCACGAGCTTGTCGAGGCCGCGCGTCGCGCGCAGCCGCCGCACGAAGCCACTCTTGACGAAGCGGTACGTCGCCTCGATTGACGCCGGGTCGGGCAACGTCACGAGCACGGGCACGTCGGCGGCGAGCCACAGATCGAGCGTGAGCGTCGAGTCCGGCGGCCCCAGATCGAGCACGACGTAGTCGACCTCGAGCTCGGCGATCGCGGCGAGGATGCTCTTCGCCGTCTGTTTGGGCCGCATCGCCCCGAACGCCGCGCCCTCGCCGCCGATGATCCCGACGCCCGCGACGGGCGTGTCGACGATGAGCTCCGTCAGGCCTTCGACGCGCGCGCGCAGGAATTCGCCGAACCCGCGTGGCGGGCGGGGCGTCCCCAGCAACAGGTGCAACGAACCGCCCGCGGGATCGGCGTCGATCGCGACGACCTTCTTGCCCGTCTGGGCGAGGTACACCGCGACGTTGGCCGCGAGCAGCGTCTTCCCCGTGCCGCCGCGCCCCGCCGCGAACGCGACAAGGCTGGCCCGCGGACGAGACTCGGCGGAGTCGACCGGTGGTTCGAGCGTCTCCGGCACATCGATGTCACCCGTCTCGGGCTCCGCGGCTGCGGACGCCTCCTCGACGCTGATCTCGTCTTCCTCGGACACCATGAGCCGACGGTTCTACACCGCCCGCCGAGAAATCGGGAGCTGCGCGCGCCTTTCGCGCGCGACCACTACGACGTTTCGCCGTCGTCCTTGAGCTCGACGTTCCAGTACGAAGCGTCGGCGACGCCGAGGAACGGCAGCCACTCTCGGTAACGGATCTTGCCGCCGTTCGTGCGGAACGTCGGCGTCCAGCGCGGGCGCGCCGGCACCTTGAGCAGCTTCATGCGGGCCTGCTCGGGGGTGCGCGCGCCCTTCGACAAGTTGCACTCGATGCAGCAGCACACGACGTTCTCCCAGGTCGTGCGCCCGCCTTGCGCGCGCGGCACGACGTGGTCGAGGTTGAGATCGATGCGCGGGAGCTCCTCGCCGCAGTACTGGCAGGTGTTGCCGTCGCGCATGTAGATGTTGTGGCGCGAGAAGCGAACCTTCGTGCGCGGGATGCGGTCGTAGAGCTGCAGCACGATGACGCGCGGCACCCGGATGGCGCGGCTCACGGTGCGGATGACGTCGACTTCGCCACCTTCACCAACCTCGGCTGACAGTTGCGACCAGGTCGCGAAGTCGAAGGTCTTGAACTCGGCGTCCACGACCCGCGCGACGCCCAGATAAAGCAGCGAGAACGCCCGCCGGACGTTCGTTACGTGGATGGGCTGATAGTGCCGGTTCAGAACCAGGACGGCGCTATTCGTCATCGGATCCGCTCCTCAAAAGGTAGCAGGCCAACCGCGCAATCGCAAAAGACCCGCACGCGGCTCACGACGCGTCGGTGCCGCGTTCGGGCGCGCCGCCGGGCATCTGAGCTAAGATCGCGGCCGCCGTGAGCATTCAGCCCGTCTCCGCGCTCGTCGCGGCCATCGTGAGCTTCGCGATCGGCGGCTCCGTGCTGCTGCGCGAGCCGCGGCGTCGCGGCCACGTCCTGTTCGCGACGCTGGCGTTCAACATCGCGGCGTGGAGCCTGCTGTCATTCTTCGCCAAGCGCTTCGACGCGTCGTTCTTCGGGTGGCTCGCCATGGTCGTCGCCGTGTCCTTGCCCGCGACGGCGCAGCGGTTTTTCCAAGCCTTCCTCGGCGACGAAGCGGGGCGGCCGCCGCTCGCGCGCTCGACCGTGGTCGGCGCGGGCGTGCTCTACACGCTGCTCTTCTTCTCGCGCTTCATCGAGCCCATCCACACGACGACGTGGTTCGGGATCTCATTCCTCGCCTACGTCGTCGCGGGGCTCTACCTCTCGGTCTTCTATCTGTACAAGCGCTACCGGGCGACGCCGTCGCGCGTCGAGAAGACGCGGCTCCTTTACCTGCTCGTGGGCGGCTTCGCGACGGTGACGTCGGCGCTGCTCGAGGCCCTGCCGCACGGACCGAAGATCGGCAGCGTCTTCGTCATCATCTACCTCTACTTCCTGTCGCAGAACCTCGTGCGCTACCGGCTGCTCGATCTCAACGAGCTGCTCGGGCGCATGGTCGTCCTCGGCACGCTCGTCTTCATCCTCACGCTCATCTACGGCGTGCTCGTGAGCTGGGTCGGGTCCGACGAGCAGGGGCTGTTCTTCTTCAACTCGCTGCTCGCGTCGGCGACCATCGTCATCCTCATCGAGCCGCTGCGCGGGCGCGTCGAGGACGCCATCAATCGCTGGATGTTCCAGGAGAAGTACGAGCTCTCGCGGCGCATCGAGACGCTGCGCGCGGATCTCGCGAACGTCATCGACATGCGCGTGCTCGTGCCGCGCGTCTTGTCGGCGCTCGAGGACTCACGGCGGATCACGCACGCGTCGATCTACCTCGCCGATCCCGACGGCTCGGGCTACGAGCTCGCGGGGCATGTCGGCCCGCGGCCCGAAGGGCGCTTCGACGCCATCGCGCAGCGCGCGTTCTTCGAGCGCCTGCGGCGCGCCGGCGTCGTGTCGCTCGAAGGCCTCGAGCGCGAGCTCGCGGCCCGCAAGAGCCCGACCGAGGAACAGGAAAGTCTCCAGCTCATGCTGAGGGCCCTCGAGCAGATGAACGGCTCTGTCGTCTTGGCGTTCTCGGGCGAGGACCAGCTGCTCGGGATGCTCGTGCTCCGCGACGAGCGTCTGCGCGAGGCGTATTCGTCCGACGAGATCGAGCTGTTTCGCAGCGTCGCGACGACGATCGGCGTGACGCTCCAGAACTCGCAGGTCTACGAGCGCATGAAGGAGCGCGATCGCCTCGCGGCGCTGGGCCAGATGGCGGCGGGTCTCGCCCACGAGATCCGGAACCCGCTCGGCTCGATCAAGGGCGCCGCGCAGTTCCTGCAGCCCCAGCGCGGCGGTGCCGGCGCGGCGGCCGGCGCCGTCCAGGGCGACACGAAGGAGTTCCTCGACATCATCGTCGAGGAGGTCAACCGCCTGAACAAGATCGTCTCGCAGTTCCTCGACTACGCGCGCCCGTACCGCGGCGAGCAGAAACCGCTCGACGTCGCCGACGTGCTGAAGAAGACGCTGCAGCTCGTCGACAAGGAGCGCGCGAGCTCGTTCGAGATCGTGACGAGCTTCGCCGAGCGCCTGCCACCCGTGCGCGCCGACGCCGAGCAGCTGTTGCAGGTGTTCCTCAACCTGTCGCTCAACGCGATGCAGGCGATGCCCGACGGCGGGCGGCTGCACCTGTCGACGGGCCTTCGGCGCGCCACGCGGCGCGGGGCGGCCGCGGCGTTCCTCGAGATCCGCTTTCGCGACACGGGCGTCGGGATTCCGCCCGGTGACCTCAAGAACCTCTTCATTCCGTTTTTCACGACGAAAGAGAAGGGCACGGGCTTGGGCTTGCCCATCAGCCAGCGCATCCTCGAGAACCACGGCGGCACGATCGAGGTCCGTTCGCAGCCGGGGGAGGGCGCGACCTTCACCGTGCTGCTCCCCGTCGAGGCGGACGCCTACGCGGCCTACGCGGCCCATGTCGAGCGGTTGGACACGCGCGCCGACACGACGCGCCGGGTGGCGGGACCGCCCGCGCCGCCGCCGCGCTTGCCGCCGCCGGGGCCCGCGCCCTTCGCCATTCCGGCGCCCGCGGCGGCCGGTGCGGCGCCGCCGCCCGCGCCCGGGACCGCCGGCGCGATCGCGCTGCGCGCCGGCGCTGTCGGGACCGCGCCGAAAGGGTAGACTGCGCCGACGTGACCCAGGCCGTCGACGCAGAACGGAAACGCGTGCTCGTCGCCGACGACGAGCTGAACATGCGCCGCGTGCTCGAGGCGATCCTGCGCCGGGAGGGCTACGACGTCGTCACGGCCGCCAACGGCGTCGACGCGCTCGCGAGCATGAGCCGCGACGTCCACACCGTCATCACCGACCTCAAGATGCCGGGCCTCGACGGCATGGGCCTGCTCAAGAAGCTCTCGGCCGACTATCCCGACGTCCCGGTCGTCATGATCACCGCTCATGGCTCCGTCGAGAACGCCGTCGAGGCCGTCAAGCTGGGCGCGTTCGACTACCTCGAGAAGCCTTTCGAGCAGGAGCAGATCCGCCAGGTCGTCGCCAAGGCCCTGTCGACGTTCCGCCTCGCGCGGCGCGACGCGCGCCCCGAGGAGCCGAGCGACCGCGGCCGCTTCCGCCTCATCGGGCAATCGGCCGCCATTCGACAGATCTACAGCGTCGTCGAGAAGGTCGCCGACACGCCATCGACGGTGCTCATCACGGGCGAATCGGGCACGGGCAAGGAGCTCATCGCGCGCGCGCTGCACGAGAACTCGTCGCGCCACGCCGCCCCCTTCATCAAGATCAACTGCGCGGCGATCCCGAAGACACTCATGGAGTCCGAGCTCTTCGGCTACGAGAAGGGCGCCTTCACGGGCGCCGTGGGCTCGAAGCCCGGGCGCTTCGAGCTCGCGCACGGCGGCACGCTGTTCCTCGACGAGATCGGCGAGATCCCGATCGAGATGCAGGTGAAGCTGCTGCGCGTCCTCCAAGAGTCGGAGTTCGAGCGCGTCGGCGGCATCAAGACGATCAAGGTCGACGTTCGCCTCGTCACGGCGACGAACCGCGACCTGCTGCAGGAGATCAGCGTGGGGGGCTTCCGCGAGGATCTCTTCTACCGACTCAACGTCGTCCCCATTCACATCCCGCCGTTGCGAGAGCGCCACGAGGACATCCCGCTGCTCGCCGAGCACTTCATCACGAAGTTCAACGAGCGCCTCAAGAAGCAGGTGACGTCGATCGAGCCCGCGGCGCTCGACCGGCTCATCGCGCACCAGTGGCCGGGCAACATCCGCGAGCTCGAGAACCTCATGGAGCGCACCGTCCTGTTCTGCGAGGACCCGCTCATCCGCGTGTCGGACTTGCCTCCCGAGATCAGCCATCTGTCACCCTTGGCGTCTCATCTCGCACCTTCGCACCTCGGCCCGCTCACGGTCCCCACCGCCGCCGCGGCCGACGAGATCACGCGCACGGGCTCGATCCCCGCGCCCTCGGCCGGCTCGCTCAAGGAGGCTGTGCGGGCCCAGACCGAGCGCGTCGAGCGGGAGCTCATCCAGCGCGCCCTCGACGAGACGGGCGGCAACGTCACGCAGGCGGCGCGGAAGCTCAAGATCTCGCGCAAGAGCCTGCAAACGAAGATGAAGGAGTTCGGGCTCCGCGATCAGTCCCGCACCGAGTGAATCGGCACGCGCGCCCCGTCGCGCGAAATCGGCCCGCGCGGCCGCGTCGCGAAATCGGCCCGCGCGGCCGCCGCGCGAAATCGGCCCGCCCAGACCTCCGAATGTCATGGCGGCCAGGGGTTTGTGTTACATTGCGCGCGCGAACTTGGGCGTCGCCGTCCACAGATTGATCGCCGGGTTTTTGGCCTCCGTGGCCATCCTGGCGATTCTCGTGAGCGCGAACGTCGCGCGCGGCGCCGAAGTTACGCGCATCGTTTCGGCCCTCGACGACGAGAACCAGTTCGACTTCAACGTCACGGCCTCGTGGCTGCACGAGATCAAGAGCGCCTTCATCAAGCGCGAGGGGTTGGATTCCCATGGCAACCCTGGGCTGTTGAAGGACTCCGTTTACTCCCAGACGCGGGACGTCCTCGGGCTGCGGATGGACTTCGGAATTCTGTGGGACGTCGGGTTGCACATCGCGGCGCCGCTCGTGCTCTCCGACGAACGCAGCCTCGACTTCGATCAGACGGCGTCGGGCTGCACGTTCGCGGGTGACAACCCCACCTGCGTGAATCAGACGACGTCTAGCGTGCTCCGCGACGGCATCCTCCCCGGCTACAACACGCCGACGTATGGCCTCAAGGCCAACGGCGCCCCGTTCACCGATCCGTCGCGGACGATCTTTCGCGGCCCCACGCGCAGCGGCTTCGAGAGCCTGAACCTCGGCATCACCTGGGCGCCGTTCAACCAGATGCGCGACGACACGCGCCCGACCTGGACGATCGCCTTCGAATCGAAGCTCGACGTGTTCCGCGACATGCGCTTCGATCCTTCGAACCCGGGCGCGAACGCGGCCGTGGGCCTCGGCTATCACCAGTTCATCTGGTCGACGTTCGTGTCGAAGCGCTTCCGCTATTTCGATCCGTACTTCGGCGCCTGGTACAACCTGCCCGTTCGCACGAACGGCAGCATCTACCAGGAGGTTCAGGGCGGCAATCAGACGGCCGTGAACCCGATGATGCGCGCCGGGGTCGTCGCCGGCGTCGAGCAGATCGCTTGGGAGAACCCGCGCGCGCAGCAGCGCGTGACCGTCGAGGTTCGCGGGCGCCTCGAACAGCATTTCTTCGGCCGCAGCGCGAGCGAGATGTGGGAGCCGCTGTCGGGGTCGTCGAAGTGCGGCGCGACGTCACCGACGTCATCGGACGGCTGCCGCCCCGGCATCGACGACGGCGTCGCCGACGGGACCTTCAGTCGCCACCCGGGCGTCACCGAGACGCAGCCTTACAGCACCCTCGGCGGCGACGCCGGGCTCAACGTGCAGGTGGGCAGGTACGTCCGCTTTCGGGGCCTGTTCGGGCTCACGCTCGATATGGCTCACTACATCACGTACGCGGGCAAGGGCATCGATCGCAGCGCCGTCGGCAGCCCCGGCTACCGCGTCGTCGACTCGAACGATCCCAGCGAAGCGAACGTCAACTATCGGGACGGGCTCGACTCGCCGGGTCGCCGTTTCTGGGTCGAGGGCACGCAGATCTGGTCGTTGTTCCTCGAAGGCTCGATCATGTTCTAGCGAACATGGCCGACGTCGGACGCCCCTCCACCGAGGTCTATCGCCAGAGCATCGAGAAGCTGCCGCGGGCCGTCGGGCACGCGCGGTGGCGAGCCGCCGTGCACGTCCTCCTCGCGACGGCGACGTTGGTCGCCATCGGGGCGCGGATTCCCGCCGAGGCGGACGACGCGATCGATCTGGCGCTCGTCGTCGGGGCGCTCGGGCTGTTCGTTTTGCCTTACTTCCTGTGGCGCGCCGGGCGGCGCGTGCGCCGGTATTGGAACGCCTTCGAGCTGTCGATCGGCGCGGAGTCGATGCGGGTCGCCGCGAAAGGGGCGGGGCGCGTCTCGGTTCGGCGCGACGACGTTTCGGAGATCACGGAGGGCACAGACGGGCTCGAGGTGACCTCTCGGACCGGCGCCGTCGCCCACGTGCCGACGACCGCCGAAGGCTACGTCGACGCGCGGGCGCGCCTCGCGGCGTGGGCGCCCATCCGGTGGCGCGTCGGCGACGTTCGCTGGAGCGCCGGGCTCGTCGGGTCCGCCGTCCTCATGGGTGGCGTCTTGTTGTTCGTGCGGCAGGCGAGGTCGTTCGCGGGCGTGGGCCTCATTCTGCACCTCGACCTGTCGGTCCGCGTCTCGGCTCAGATTCGCGCGAACGCCAACCTTTCCGTCGCGAGAAAGATCCTCTCGACCGCGGTCGCGCTCGGCTCGACGGGGCTCTTGCTCGCGGTGATCGTCTTCGCGGCGTTTCGCTGAGCCGGTCGCTCAGGCGTCGTCGTTCGTGGCTTCGTCGTCGGATGGCGGAGCGCCTTCGACGAGCGCCGTGACGAGCGCGTAGATCTCGCGGCGGGGGCGTCCCGTGAGCGTCGCGAGCTCGCGGACGGCGTCGCGCGCCGAGACCTCGCGGGCGAGCAGCTGAGCCGCCTTTTCGCTGACGGCCTCGTCGTCCCATTCGTCGGCGAGGGCCTCGGCGGTCGCGCCCTCGACGACGAGCGTGACCTCGCCGAGCGGGCGCGCCTCGGCGTAGCGTGCCGCGAGGGCGGCGAGGGTGTCGCGCGCGAACTCCTCGTGCTCCTTCGTGAGCTCGCGGGCGACGCAGGCACGGCGGCCCTCGCCGAGCGTCGCCGCGAGATCGACGAGCGTCGCCGCCGTGCGCAGAGGCGACTCGTAAAAGACGAGGGTCGCTGGCAGGGCGCGCAATGATTCGAACAGCCTGCGCCGAGCGCCCGACTTGCGAGGCGGAAAGCCTGCAAACAGGAACCGGTCCGGGGGCAGCCCGCTGCCGACGAGCGCCGCGAGCAGCGCCGAGGGTCCCGGCACGGGCACGATGCGCGCGCCCGCGGCGATGGCCGCCTCGACGACGCGGTAGCCCGGGTCAGAGACGAGCGGCGTCCCCGCCTCCGAGACGAGCGCGACGAGCGCCCCGGCGCGCAGGCGGTCGGCGACCTCGGCGGCGCGCGCGCCCTCGTTGGCGTCGTAACAAGAGAGCACGGGGCGGGCATCGTCCCCCGCCGTCGTCGCCACGCTTCGGAGCAGCCGCCTCGCCGTGCGCGTGTCCTCGGCGACGATGAGCTCCGCCTCGCGCAGCGCGCGGGCCGCTCGCGGCGAGAGATCCTCGGCGTTTCCGAGCGGCGTCGCGACGACCGTCAAAACTCCGACGCGCTCGTCTGCGCGCCCGTCTGCGTGCCCGTCTCCGTGCGGCCCTCGCGCCATGAGCCGGCCAGTATAAGGGTGCACGGGGCGCGGGGGCTCGGTATCATTGGGCGCCTCTATGGATCTCCTCGACGGACCGGACGATCCCGGTCTTGTTCCCAACCCAGGCCCCAACCCAGGCCCCACCCAAGGCCTTTTGGCCCCCCCGGAGTCCCGCATGCGGCGGTTCGGTAAGCTTCTCGCTTTCATCGTCGCGTGCAGCGCGGCGCTCGTCCTCACCATTCGGCACGGCAGCGGCGGCATTCGCGTTGGCGCCGACAGTCAACTGCGCGCCGCTGTTCGTGGAGGCACGTTCAAGTACGACCTGTCGCAGTTGCCGATCTTCTCGCGGACTGTGTTCTTGGTGCGCGAGAACTACTTCGACAAGAACCGGCTCGATCCCAAGCGCATGCTCGTCGGCGCGCTCGACTTCGTCCAGCGCGACGTCCCCGAGATCCTGATCGATCGCTGGCCCGAGCACGATCCCAAGCAGGTCACGGTGAAAGTCAACGGACAGCAGCGCCAGTTCTCGATCGAGAAGGTCGACTCGCCTTGGAGTCTGCGGACGATGCTGCAGGAGATCTTCCGCTTCGTGCAGCCTAACTTGCAGCCCGTGCCCGAGAAGGAAGAGGCGCGGCGGCTGGTCGAGATCGAGATGGCGGCGACGAACGGCATGCTCTACACGCTCGATCCTCACTCGGTGTTGCTCGACGTCGAGACGTACAAGGACATGCGGACGCAGACGCAGGGCAAGTTCGGTGGCCTCGGCATCGTCATCGAGATGGACAAGAAGAACCGCATCACGGTGAAACGCCCCATGCCCGACACGCCCGCGATCCGCGTCGGCATCAAGGCCAAGGACCACATCGTCCGCATCAACAACGAGTCGACGACGAACATGACGCTCAACGAGGCCGTCGAGCGGCTGCGCGGCGACGTCGACACGAACGTCGACGTCTATGTCGATCGCGACGCCTCGCCTGGCGTCAAGAAGTTCACGATCACGCGCGCGTCGATTCGGCCGCCGTCGATCGATCCGCCGGCGCGCGTGCTCGCCGTGTCGGCGGCGCCGGGGCAGGCCGCCGCGAAGGTCGGCTACTTCCATATGCAGCACTTCTCCGCGAACAGCGCCGGCGACCTGTCCGAGGCGCTGTCGATGTTCGAGCGCGAGAAGGTCAAGGGCATCATCATGGATTTGCGCGGCAACCCGGGCGGCCTGTACGAGCAGGCCCAGAAGGTCTCCGACGCGTTCATCAAGACGGGCACGCTCGTCTCGATGGTGGGCGTCTCGGGCGTGGGCACGCAGACGAGCACCGCGAGCGACAGTGGCCACGAGCCGACGGTGCCGCTCGCCGTGCTCGTCAACCAGAACTCGGCGAGCGCGTCCGAGATCGTCGCGGGCGCCATGAAGAACCTCGATCGCGGCGTCGTCATCGGCGAGGGGACCTTCGGCAAGGGCTCCGTCCAGGTGCTCTACGACATCCAGTCGCCCGTCGCGTTCGGCGACAAGTCCGAGGACGACAAGCTGGGGCTCAAGCTGACGACCGCGCAGTACCTGACGCCGGGCGACGTTTCGATCCAGGGCGTCGGCGTCATCCCCGACATCGAGACAGACGCGCTGGTCGTGCAGAAGGACGGTGAGCGGTCGTGGATTCGCCTGCAGCCGTCCGTGCACTCGCGGCACGAGGCGGATTACGACTTCCACCTCGAGCACCCGAGCGCGCGCCACGGCGAAAAGCCCCTCGAGACGGTTTCGTACCTGCTGATCCCGCGCGCCAACAAGTCAAAGTCGCACGACGAGGATGAAGACGGCGTTGTCGACCCGGACGACGACGAAGCGCCCGAAGAGGACACCGACCTCAAGACGGACTTCCTCATGGACTTCGCGCGCGATCTGCTCGCGCAGGCCAAGACCTCGCGGCGCCGCGAGATCGTCGCCTCGGCGAAGCCGTTCCTCGAGAAGGTGCGCGGCGCGGAGGACAAGAAGGTGACGGCCGCGCTCGAGAAGCTCGGCGTCGACTGGTCGGCGGGCCCAATGTCGACGACGGGTCCGGCGCCGCAGCTCACGATCTCGATGGTGCTCGCCGGTGGCGAGCCCAAGATCCTCGCGGGCGCTGTCACGAAGATCCGCGGCACCGTCAAGAACACGGGCGCCGTGCCCGCGTACCGCGTGCGCGCCGTTTTGGAGAGCGACAACCCGCTCTTCGACGAGAACGAGATGGTCTTCGGCAAGCTCGCCCCGGGCGAGTCGAAGAGCTACGACCTGTCTGTCAAGGTGCCGGCGTCGATGTACACGCGCACCGACGAGATCAAGGCGACGATCAACACCCAGCGCGGGAGCGCCAAGGTGAGCGGGTCGGACCTGCTCGTGTCGATCGAAGGCAAGGCGCGCCCGATGTTCGCCTACACGTATCAGACGCTCGACGACCAGAAGGGCGCGAACCACGACGGCCAGGTCCAGCGCGGCGAGCAGGTGCGCCTGCTCGTCACGGTCAAGAACATCGGACAGGGCAAGGCGATCCACACCGAGGCCATCCTGCGCAACGGCATGGGCCAGGAAGGCATCATGATCAGCGCGGGCCGCTTCGAGGCGAAGGACCTCGGGCCGGGCGAGACGAAGACGTTCTCGTTCGTCTACGAGGTGCGGTCCGAGTTCCAGGGCGACGATTACCAGCTCGAGCTCGCCGTGGGAGACACGGTGCTCGGCGAGTCGCTGACCGACAAGATCAAGATCAAGGTCGCGCCGCCGGGACCCGCGCCCGAGGTCCAGACGGGCACCGCCACGATCACGCGTGCGGACGCGCCGCTGCGCGAGACGGCCAATGGGGCCGCGCTCATCGTCGGCCGCGCGCCCAAGGGTTCCGCATTCAAGGTGAGCGGCAAGCTGGGGGCTTTCACGCGGCTCGATCTCGAGAGCGGTCGTTCAGCGTTCGTTGCGACGGCCGACGTCAAGGCGGGCGGCGCCGTTGCGGGAACGCTCGTGCCCGAGTGGCAGGTGACGCCGCCGCTGCTCACGGTGACCGCGCCCACGATCGCCATCGGCGAGACCGTCCACCTCAAGGGCCACGCGTCGGACGACCACCTCGTGCGCGACGTATACGTCCGCGTCTACAACCGCAACGCGAAGATCCCCGTGAAGAAGGTCTTTTACCAGCCGAACCGCCTCGTGGGGGACAGGACGAAGATGGACTTCGAGGCCGACATCCCGCTGTCGGCCGGCAGCAACCTCGTGCAGATCTTCGCGCGTGAATCGAACGAGGTGCAGTCGCTGCAGACGGTCGTCGTGCTCAAGCGCAGCGGGAACAACGTCGTCGCCCAGCCGGGGCCGCCCTCG
Source organism: Polyangia bacterium (assembly GCA_038325725.1). Classification (GTDB taxonomy): domain Bacteria; phylum Myxococcota_A; class Polyangia; order Fen-1088; family Fen-1088; genus DASZFV01. Next base: position 12,934 of record JBBQJG010000140.1, read on the forward strand.
GCCGTGGTCGCACCTTCGGAAAAGGCCAAGCCTACGTTCGTGAAGTAGCGTCCGCTTTGCGGTCGTCGCGCCTTCGGAGAAGGCCAAGCCACCGCTCGTGAAAGAGCTGTCCCGCGCGCGCGCGCCGCCGCGGGATCAGGGTTGCCCCCCGGGGGCTGCGAAGGCGCCTCCGCGGCGTCGTCGGAATCGCGACGCAAAGCGGATGCTGGTACGTTGCTAGCGCAGATGCGCGCGCGGTCCACCTTGCCTGTCGGCACCGGAGCCTGGCTCGGCGCCCTGGCGGGCGCGCTCGTCGGTATCGTCGACGGTGCGCGCGCGGCTTGGACGTTCGGCGTCGCGGGGAAGGCGGCCGTCGCGGCGGTCGCCTTGTCGCTCGCCGTCGACGCGCTCGCCGGTCTCCTCGGGGGCGCCGTCGTCGAGACGTTCGCCCGGCTCGCGCGTTGGGGCCGCGCCGTCACCGCTCCGGTGCCCGCGCGGGTCGTCGCGTTCCTCGTCGCCGCCGCTCTCGCGGCCGGGGCGGCGGGTGAGACCGTCGCGGCGACAGCAACCCGAAACAACCGCTTCCTCGCGGCCGGCCTCGCCGCGCTCGCCGCCCTCGGTGCCGCGACGCTGGGCGCGTTGCTCGCGCCGGCGCTCGCCCGCGTGCTCGGTCGTCGCCGCGCGGGCGAGCCCGAAGAGGTGTCGCCGTCGGCGTTGCTCTTGTTCGTGCCGCTCGTCGCCGCTTTCGGGGGCGTGCTCGTGTTCGCGTTGCTGTGGCGGACGCGCGCGCCGCTCGTGGGCCCCGCGCTCCTTCGAGACGCGAGCCGCGCCGGCTTCGCGGGGGCGTGCCTGCCGTGGGCGCTCGCGCGCACCGCGCGGTTGCCCGTGCGCATCCCGTGGAAGGGCGCTGCGGCCGCGGCGGGCCTCGCGTACGGCCTCGTCGCCGCGCGCTTCGTGTCGCACAACTGGTCGGACAACCTTCGCTTCGCCCCGTGGCTCGACATCGGCGTCGCCGTCGCGATCGGCGTCGCCGCCATCGTCTTGCTAGCGCTCCTCGGGCCGCACTTGACGCGTGCGCGCGGGCGCATCGCCGCGGCGGCGCTCGGGACCTTCGTCGTCACCGCGGGGCTGCTGCTCGGCGTGAGCGCGTCCGAATCGGCGCGCAAGGCCGGCGTCGCGCGCGCAGGGCTCGTCGGCCCCGTACTGGACGCGGGGCGCTTGCTCCTCGATTTCGACCACGATGGCTACGCCGGGTGGCTTGGAGGTGGAGACTGCGACGACCACGACCCGACGACTCACC